>WHUE01000023.1:43631-43940 GCA_009377375.1 Alphaproteobacteria bacterium
GTCACCTGCTCGACCAGCAGGCCCCGGATGAGGTCGGGCTCTTCCGCCCGCGCGGCGGTCACGTTGGCGATCAGCGGCACCACCGGCCGGGAAATGACGATCTCCGCCAGCGCGGCTTCCATCTCCTTCGCCGCCGGCGCCAGAAGCGAGCAGTGGAACGGTGCGCTGACCTGAAGCGGGATGGCCCGGCGCGCGCCGCGCTGGGGCGCGATCTCCACCGCCCGGTCTATGGCGGCCTTCGAGCCCGAAATGACGACCTGGTCGGGGCCATTGTCATTGGCGGGTTCGCAGACATCGTCGTCGCCGGCG
>WHUE01000240.1 GCA_009377375.1 Alphaproteobacteria bacterium
TGTGGAACGGGACCAGCCCGTCGGTGCCGTCGTTTCGCCGCAGCTTCGGATGGCGGCCGGTATCGCCCAGCGCCACGCCGCCCAGCGTCAGCCCATGCGGCCAGATGCCGCCCAGCCCGCGCAGCAGCGCGACCAGAATCTCGCGCGCCGGCAGTGCGCCATCCGTGGCGCGCCCGCATAGATGGTCGAACAGCCCGCCCGGACGGGCCGCGCCGTCCGCGGCGAAGAGTTCGGGCTGCGCCTCCAGCGCCGCGCCGAGCGCGTTCAGCAGCCTTGCGCGCGGGCCGCCTCCGACGAGCGGGTTTCCCGCATCCGCCTGGAATGCCGCGGCCAGCTCTGCCTCGGTCAGGCTCCGCAGCCGGGCGGCGTCGGCGCGGTACGGATCGTCCGGTCCCGCCGCGCTCAGCCCGCCGGCGGCGAACCAGCGCAGCCCGGCGATGGCAAGCCCCTCGGAACGCGCGAAGGTCCGGCCCGTTTCCGCATCGCGGTACGACCAGTCTGCCCCCGCCCCGGCGTCGGTCAGCACCGACACCGCGGCCAGGTCGAATTCCGCCCGCGCCCGCCGCGCGCCGGCGAGGCCGGCGGCGCTGGCGATGCCGGCCCAGAGATCGTCGCCCCCCAGCTCGAAATGGCGCCAGCGGCTGTGGAACGGCACGCGCAGGTCGGGATAGG
>WHUE01000241.1 GCA_009377375.1 Alphaproteobacteria bacterium
TTCGACGGAGATCAACGACCTGCCCGCCTTCCACCGCTACTACCAGACGGTGGAAGGCTTCGAATCCATGATGCGCCGCCAGTTCGACACGCTGTACCGCGAGGGTGCCGAGTCCGGCCGGGTGATGGCGATCTGCCTGCATCCGTTCGTGATCGGCATGCCCCATCGCATCTGGGCGCTGGAATCCGCGCTCGACTACATCATGGGACACGACAGGGTCTGGTTCGCCACCGGCGCCGAGATCGTCGACCATTACCTGCAATCGGGCGCGACGTTCTGACGGTCCTGCGCCGTGCTTCGCGGCCGCACCGGGCGGAGGCCCTGCCGCACGGGCCTTGCGTTCGTCCGCAGGCGGGGGCAGCATGGCTTCACGGGCCTCACGCCAGGGAGGATGGTCGGGCCATAGCACAGGTTGCAAGGGAGGAAGATCGATGAACCGGATCTCCAGAATTCTGTTAACAGCGATCCCGCTGACGCTCGCCACCGGCGCGGCGGGTGCGGATACGTTCGTTCGCATGCTTGCGGGACCGCAGGGCGGCGCGTGGTACCCCTATGGGGCCAAGATGTCCGAGATGTTCCAGAAGAACATCAAGGGCATCACCACCTCGACCGGACCGGGCGGCGGCGTCGGCAACATCCGCGACGTGGACAAGGGCAATGCCGAGATCG
>WHUE01000242.1 GCA_009377375.1 Alphaproteobacteria bacterium
CGCTCCGCTGCAGTTCCCCGAGCTCGGGTCCAACGTCGCGGCTGGCTTCAGGGACGCCGCGGGCGAATCCGTGCTCGAAGGGGCGGACGTCGTGGTCCGGGCCAGGATCGAGAATCAGCGGCTGGCCGCGGTCCCGATGGAGGGCAACGCGATCGTGGCCTCCCCCGGCGGGCCGGATCAGGACTTCGACGTGACGCTGCACGTGTCCACGCAGATGCCGCACGATCTGCGATCCGCGGCCGTCAAGACGTTCGGCTGGCCCGCCGAGCGGGTACGCGTGGTCTCTCCACACGTGGGCGGTGCATTCGGCGGCAAGGCCGGGCTGGTCGCCGAGCACGCCGCCGTCACCGCGGCTGCGCTTCAGCTGGGCCGCCCGGTGAAGTGGGTCGAGACGCGCTCGGAGAACATGCAGGGGATGCCGCACGGGCGCGGGCAGGTGCAGTATGCCGAGCTCGGGCTGCGTTCCGGCGGCGAGATCGTCGGCCTGCGCTGCCGGGTCGTCGGCGACACGGGTGCGTACGCGGGCTTCGGCGGCGGTCTCGCACTCAGCTTCACCCGCATGATGGCGCAGGGCGTGTACCACATCCCGTGGATCAGCTACGACGGCGTGGCAGTGCTGACGAACACCACACCGGTCGGGGCCTTCCGCGGTGCGGGGCGTCCTGAG
>WHUE01000243.1 GCA_009377375.1 Alphaproteobacteria bacterium
AGGTCGAACGGCTCGACACCTAGCCGGTCTCGGACCAACGCGATCGCCTCGGCCTCCCCTGTCCCGTGGATCGTGAAGATGATGGGAAGCTCCGGCGTCAGTTCCTCGATCGCGTTGACGACGCCTTCGGCCATCACCTCGGTCCTGGCGAACGATCCGCAGAAGTTGACCAGGACACTCTTGACGCGCGCGTTGGCCAACACCAGTTCGAGCGCCGCCGTTGCCTTGCTGTAGGCGTCGCCGCCGATCTCCAGGAAGTTGGCCGGCCGGCCACCGAAGTGATTGATCGCATCGAGTGTGGTCATGGTCAAGCCGGCTCCGTTGGCCAGAACCCCTACGTCACCGTCCAGCTCGATGTACTGGAGTCCGAGGTCGCGACCACGGCGCTCGAGCGCCGTACCGGACTCCGGCGGGCTACCCCCCGGAAGCTCGCGTACTCTCTGCCGCTGACGAGGCACCGACGCCGGGTCGATCGTGACCTTCGCGTCAAGCGCCAGGACAGTCCCGTCTGCCGTGACTGCGAGCGGGTTGACCTCCACCAGCGCGGCGTCGATGTCTCGGTAAAGTCGGTAGATCGCAACCAGGGCCTCCGCCACCGCGCCCTGCGAAGTCTGCTCGAGGCCGGTCTCGGCGACGAATGCGGAGGCGGCCTCGTCGTTCATCCCCG
>WHUE01000244.1 GCA_009377375.1 Alphaproteobacteria bacterium
GGTCGAGCTCGTCGCACTCGGCGACGGTGTGCGCGAACGGCTTCTCCGCAAGCACATGCTTGCCCGCGGACAGCGCCTGTCGAGCGAGTTGCGCGTGGCTGCCCGGCGTCGCGAGCAGCACCGCGTCCACGCAGGGATCGGCGAGCAGCTCCGCCACGTCGGTCGACCACCTGGGCACCCCCCAATCCGCCGCGACCTGGGCGGCGAGCGACGGCGAGAGGTCGCATACGTGAGCGAGCGGCAGCCGCTCCCGCGCTTGGTGCAGGTTCTGCAGATGCACGGTCTGGCTGATCAGCCCCAGCCCGACGACCCCGATGTGCAGTGGCGTGGTGTCAGTCATGGGCACCAAGCCTGGCACCGTCGAGCGCAGCGGCGGCCGCGGCGGCCGCGTAGACGTCCGCCGCCGTGCCCTCGGCGGGTGCTGCCGTGTTCTTCCGCCGCAACACCTGGCACCACGCGTTCAATCCCGGCCGACTGGCCACCCGGGTGGTGGAGTTCTTCGCGCCACCGCCCAGTCACGGCACCGCCTCCGACTACGCCAGGCGGCAGACCCCACCGGAGGGCGTGCGGTACAGGGACTCCAGGTACGACGGGCGCTGGCCGATGGCGCGGGAGGAGTGGCAGGCGGCGCGCCGGCTGTGGGTGCTCGACGACAGCTCCG
>WHUE01000245.1 GCA_009377375.1 Alphaproteobacteria bacterium
TCGGTGCTTCTCCGCCGGACGGTCAAGGGCTCGGTCTATCTCAGCGAGTTCGCCGAGCTGATCGGCGACGCATATGACGCCCTGCAGCAGCCCGCCCGCCTGTCCTCCGGCGACGGCGCGGCGATCGTCGCGGAGCCGTCGCCGGATGCCTGACTCCCGCATCTTGCCGGTGCCGGAAGGGCGTGCAAGATTGCAGACGTCGAAGAGAATCGCGGCGCCTGCGCGGCATCCGTCCATACAGGGAGCTACGAACATGAGTGCTGTCCTGCGCCGCGTCGGGCCGTGCGCGGCTGCCATGCTTGCGCTGGCGCCGCTCGTCGCGCAGGCGCAGTCGGCCGCCGACTTCTTCCGCGCGAAGGACGTCACGATGATCGTCGCCGCAGGGTCCGGCGGCACCTACGCGATCTATGGCCGGCTGCTGGCGCGTTACTGGCAGGCGCATATCCCCGGCACGCCCAACATCGTGGTCCAGCACATGCCGGGCGGCGGCGGGCTCAAGGGGGCGGCGCATCTGCACAACGTCGCGGCGCGCGACGGCTCGGTCGTCGGCATGCCGTTGCAGACGGTGGCCATGGCGCAGGTGCTGCGGCCGGACCAGGCCAAGCACGACGTGCGCAAATGGGGCTGGATCGGCAACATGACCGTGCTGCGCAACACC
>WHUE01000246.1:0-372 GCA_009377375.1 Alphaproteobacteria bacterium
CTACGCGCTCGGAATTCGCCATGTCGGCGAGACCACCGCGCGCTCGCTCGCCCGCGGCTACGTCACCTGGCAAGCCTTCCACGACGCCTGCATCAAACTTGCCGATGGCGACGAGGAGACCCGCGAGGAGATGGACGTGCTCGATCAGATCGGCGGCACGGTGATCGATGCGCTCGCCGGCTATTTCCGCGAGACCCACAATCGCGGCATCGTCGAGCGGCTGACCGGGCACGTGCGCATCCAGGAGGCCGAAAAGCCGGCCGCCGAGTCCCCCGTCGCCGGCAAGACGGTGGTGTTCACCGGCTCGCTCGAAAAGATGACGCGCGAGGAGGCCAAGGCCATGGCGGAACGGCTCGGGGCCAAGACCGCGGG
>WHUE01000246.1:382-657 GCA_009377375.1 Alphaproteobacteria bacterium
CGGGCGCCGGCTCCAAGCTCGGCAAGGCCAAGGAGTTCGGCGTCACGGTCGTTAGCGAAGACGAATGGCTGAAGCTGGTCGGGCAGGGATAGCTCTGACGAAGCCACACACTACGGCGTCATCCTGAGGCGGCCATGCACCGATCTCGGGTTTTCGCGAGATCGGCAAGCAATAATGCGCAAGTCGGCCGTAGCCGACTTGCGGTGGCTCGCCGCTTCGCGACGAGCACCTCAAGGGTGACGGAGAGAGGGATTAGCTCCAATCTCATTTTGGCG
>WHUE01000247.1 GCA_009377375.1 Alphaproteobacteria bacterium
CTCGGTCGGCGCCGAACGCGGCTTGGCGAACTGGCCGGCCATGCGGCCGACCTTCACCACCGGGCAGGCCGCCCCGAAGGTCAGCACCACCGCCATCTGCAGGAGGACGCGGAAGGTATCGCGGATGGTGTTGGCGTGGAACTCGGCGAAGGATTCGGCGCAATCGCCGCCCTGCAGCAGGAAGGCCTCGCCCGCCGCGACGCGGGCGAGCGACGCCTTGAGGCTGCGCGCCTCGCCGGCAAAGACGAGGGGGGGGAACTGCTTCAGCTGCGCCTCGACGGCATCGAGCGCCGCCGCGTCGGGATAGCTCGGCACCTGCTCGATCGGCTTCTGCCGCCAAGAGGTGGGATTCCAGGTCACAGCACCCATCGTTCTCGTTCCCTTTTCGTCTCGCCCGTCGGCGAGACGAAGGGTTTTAGACCTCCCGGGGGTACGAATCCAGCCGAAACGCCGGCCGCGCTGCCCTGCGCCTAGAGGTCCTTGCGCATCAGAGCGGCCGGGCCCAGCGGGCCGACGGTGCGGCCGAAGCTGGACCAGCCGAGCCGCCGGCCGCGTCGCCCGCGTTTCGCATCAGGTGCTCGGTGCGATCGGAACCACTGCTGAGCACCCCTTGAACCGCTTCACGCGCCGGCTGTGGGCCTGGCGGGAAGAGGAC
>WHUE01000248.1 GCA_009377375.1 Alphaproteobacteria bacterium
GTGGGGTTGCCTCGTCCTTCGTGATGCTGGCCAGCGGCAGCGCCTCGGCGGTGCTCCTCTATGGCGACGAGATGGACCGGGCGCGCGAGATGCAGCCAGGGGGGACGAGCTTCGACAGCTACCTGGCGCGCGAGTACCGCGACTTCTTCCTCTTCGAAGCCGACGAGATGTACGACTGGATCGACGCCGACTACTTCGCCGGCAAGGCCCTGTCCGCCCAGGAGCAAGGCAATGTGCAACCGGAAGACCCGGCGGACTGGGACATCGACGCGGCGCACATGCCGGAACTGAGTTCGGCGCGGCAGGATCTGCTGGCCGCCTTCTCCCAGGGCGGCAAGGAAAAGGCACCGGAGGCTGCCGCGATCGCCCAGGCCAAGTACGACTGCTGGGTGGAGCAGCAGGAGGAAGGCCATCAGCCAACCCACATTGCCGCCTGCCGACAGGACTTCATAGCAGCCCTTGCTGAGTTTGAGGATGCCATGGAGACGGCCGAGGCGCCGACGCCCGAGCCGGAGACCCGGATTGTCATGGGCGAGGAATTGGCGCGCACGATCGTCTATTTCGAATTCGACCAGGCGAACCTTACCCCGACCGGCCAGACTCAGATCGACGGCTTTGTCGAGAAGATGAAGGGCAGGGGACTGCAGGACGTC
>WHUE01000249.1 GCA_009377375.1 Alphaproteobacteria bacterium
TGATGCTCCAGCCAGCCGCGGGTGTAGATGCCCGCCGTCTGCCCCCATTCGGGCACGCCGATGCGGCGTCCCTTCAGGTCGGCCGGCCGCTTCACCGGCCCGTCGGCGAGGATGTAGATCGAGGACTGGCGGAACACCCGCGACGGAAACACCGGCAGCAGCACGAACGGCGCGTCGCCGTAGGACAGGCGCGAGGTGCTCATCCCCATCGACAACTCGCTGACGTCCCATTCCTGGCCGAAGATGAAGCGGTGGAAGATCTCCTCCACGTCCAGCGTCAGGCAGGTCAGGTCGATGCCTTCCGGCCGCACCGCGCCGGTCGCCAGGTCGCGGATGTGGTCGTAATCGGTCGTGGCCATCGTGAGATGGAGGTTTCCCATGGGATGCCGGCCTTTCGTTGGATTGGGTCGTTTGGATGGGGTCGCTGGATCGGGATGACGGAAAGCTGTGCCGCTTTTTAGTGGAAGGTGCGCGCCCGCCGCAAGGGCAGGGGGAAGATCGGGGGCCGACCGAACCTCATCCGGAGTCTCAACAATGTTCCACGTGGAACGCTTCTGGAATCGTTAAAGTCCCCGGGGACAATCGGGTGCGTATGGTCGGGGAGGCCGCCCGCGCCCTCGCAGGTTGTCACCCCGGACCCGATCGGGAATT
>WHUE01000024.1 GCA_009377375.1 Alphaproteobacteria bacterium
GAAGCTCAGAGCTTCCGGTCCAGGCTGGCGGCAACGGGGGAATCGGGCTCGAACCACTCCTCGCCGGCGGCGATCGGGCAGCTTTCGCCGGTGGGCTGAGTGGCGACAAGGGTCCAGCTGCCGTCGGGCGAGGCGAACAGCTCGACGACCGCGCCGCTGCTGGCGAGGCCGACCGCCTTCTGCGCCTCGGAGAACTGCACGTCCAGCTTACTGACCAGCTCATGCCGCGGAACGCATTCCGGCTCGGCGGCAGCGGATGACGCAAAGACCGTCACCGCCACGGGGAGGATCATTACGGTCAGAAACCCTTTTGCGAACATCGCGATCTCCTTGCGGCGGCGCTGCGGCCAGCCTGCAGGTCAGGAAGCGGAGAACCCTTCGGAGCGAACTGTTGACACCCGGCCGGCCCGGTACGCGGGCGCGGCCTCGACGCTACTATGCATATCTCCGACCGGATCTTCCGCTTCCCGCTGCGCCGCCCCGTCCGCGGTTCCACCCCCCGAATACGGCTGGGGGAGCATCGAAAGGCGGAACCGGGACGGAACCTCTGTTTCAATAAGCTGAACCGAATATAGGATTTGGTGCTTAAAAAATGCTTAAAATGCATGTAATGTTTCAATATATTTAAAGACAAATAGTAATAACCTCGTCATTTCTGAAACAATAATATTACATTTTTTCATCTGCGGCACGAACGGGGCGAACAGGGGACGTGGAGTGTTGTCTACAAAATATTAAGAAAATCAGTGTGTTGTATGCGGAATCGGCACGGGTCCAGCACCGGGGAACGATCGGGGGCAATATTGACTGGACACAGCACAAACTATCGTAACAAAATTGTTTCGCGACACGGCGACCGCGGCATCGGAACGCTTCCGAGTCGCCGCGGCGGCCGTAGCAGAGCTTGTGCGCAAATATCTCACGGGGCGCCGCCCTCTGGAGAGCCGCAATGACGACAAAGCAGGGCAATATCCTCATCGTGGAGGACGATCCCGACATCCGCACCCTCGTCTGCACCTATCTGGGGCGCGAAGGGTTCGAGGTGACCGAATGCGCCGACGGGGCGAGCCTGCGTTCCGTGTTCGAGACGCGCCCCTTCGACCTGCTGCTGGTCGACCTTAACCTGCCGGACGACGACGGGTTGAACCTGATCCGTTACGTGAAGGAGATTTCCGACGTCGGCATCATCGTGCTGACCGGGAAGGCGGATCCTGTCGACCATGTCGTCGGGCTGGAGATGGGCGCCGACGACTACCTGACCAAGCCGTTCAACCTGCGGGTCCTGCTGGCGCGCATCAAGAGCGTGCTGCGCCGCACCCGCGGCGGCGCCGACGGGTCCGCCCCGAAATCCGGCGCGCTGTCCTTCCGCGGCTGGACGCTGGACCCCGCCACGCGGCGGCTCGCCGGACCGAACGCGCGGCCTGTGGCGCTGACGACCGCCGAATACAACCTCCTGATGACCCTGCTGAGCAGCCCGAACACCGTGATCTCGCGCGAGGACCTGTCGCAGGCGGTCTACGGGCGCGAGCTGGGCGAGAACAGCCGCAGCATCGACGTGCTGGTCGGGCGGCTGCGCCGCAAACTGGAAACCGGCGAGCGGGACGACGGCAGTCTCATCCGGTCGGTCCGCGGCAGCGGCTACCTGCTAGCGGCCCCGGTGGAGGACTCCCGGGGCTGAACCGCCGGCGCCTCGAAGACGCCGGAAATGCGGCGCACCCGCCGTACGCTCCAGAGCCAGCCCGCAATGGCGGCCAGCGCGCCCGCGATCAGCGCCGCCGGCACGCCGACCCAGTCGAACGCCGCGCCCAGCGCCAGCGCACCCACCGCCGGCCCGCCCCGGAAGATGACGAGGTAGAGGCTCATCACCCGGCCGCGCACCGCGCCGTCCACGGCGCTCTGCATCAGTGTCTGCGTGCCGGTCCCGGCCAGCGTCGTCGCCGCCCCCAGCAGGAACACGCAGGCCAGCGCCACCGGGTAGAACGCGAAGACCGACATCGCGACGACGCTGAGCGCGCCCATCAGCACCGCCGTCAACACCACCGTGGTCAGACCGGTCATGGTCGCGCGGCGGGCGAGAAAGACCGCCGCAAACAGCGCGCCCAGCCCGCCCGACGCCGTCATGTGGGCCAGTCCCGTGGCGCCGCGCCCGAACTCGCCGTCGGCGATCACCGGCAGCAGGTCGAGGACCGGCTTCACGCCCAGCGCCAGGATGGTCAGCAGCAGGATCATCGGCCCGATGCCTTCGTGCCGGCAGGCATAGCGGATGCCCTCGGCATACTGGCGGAGAATGCTGCCGGGAACCCGGCCCCGCCCCTCCTGGCGCAGCTCGCGGATCACGCACAGCGACCAGATGAAGGCGACGAAGGTCGCCGCGTTGAAGAAGAAGGCGTGCGCCACCCCGCCGACCGCGATGATCGCGCCGGCCAGCGCGGGACCGACGAACCGCGCAACGTTGAAGATGGCCGAGTTGACCGCGATGGCCGCCGGCATGTGCTCGCGCTCCACCAGGTTCGGCAGCATCGCGAGCCGCGCCGAGCCGTTGAACGACCACACGGCGCCGACCAGCAGCGAGAGCCCGAACAGCCACCACTCGTTCACCGCGCCGGTCACGACCAGCACGCCGATCAGCATCGCCTGAACCATCGCGATGGACTGGCTGACCAGGGTGATCCGGCGCCGGTCGAACCAGTCGACCACGACGCCGGAGATCGGCGTCAGCACCACCGACGGGATCAGGTCAGCGAAGGCGATGAGCCCGACCCAGGTCGAGGATCCGGTCAGCTCCCAGGTCAGCCAGCCGATGGCGACGCGATGCACCCACAGCCCCAGCAGCGAGACCGAGCTGCCGAAGGTATAGAGCGCGTAGTTGCGCTGCTGCATGACGGCTTTGACGGCGCCGAAGCCGGATACCGCTCTGGGGCTGGCCAAGACTCGTCTTCCGGGGCAAAGGGTTCGCGCTCGTGTCGTCCGCCGGCGCGCGTGCCCGCACGGCGTACTGATCGTTGCAGCGATTATCCCATATCGCGGGCAGGGCGAACAGCGCGACGCACCCCGCGGCAGGCGAAATCAGCCCTTCCCCTCCGCCTCCAGCACCGCACTGACCGCCCGGTAGCGGCGGCGCAACCAGAGGAGCGCGGCGATGCAGATCAGGCCGCCGCCGGCCAGCGCCGCCTGCAACCCGACGAAATCGGAGGCGACACCCATGACCAGCGCGCCGAGCGCCGGGCCGCCGCGGAAGATGACGCCGTAGAGGCTCATCACCCGGCCGCGCATGGCGCCGTCCACCGCGCCCTGCATCAGGGTCTGGGTGCCGGTCCCGCAGATGACGACGGAGGCGCCGATCACCGCGATGGCGGCGAGCCCGACCCAGTAATTGTCGGTCGAGCAGAAGAGGAACAGTCCGAAGGCGGCGGCGGCCAGCGCCCACAGCAGCAGCCGGGTCAGCCCCGTGGTGGTGCCGCGCTGGGCGAGATACGCCGCGGCCACGAACGCGCCTATGCCGGAGACGGCGGTGAACTGGGCCAGCCCTTCGGCGCCGCGATGGTAGACCTCGTCGGCGAAGCCCGGCAGCAGGTCGATATAGGGCTTGGCGCCGAGCGCCGCGGCCGCGATCACGATCAGCACCGGGCCGATCCCCGGATGTTTGAAGGCATAGCGCAGCCCCTCGCCGACCTCGGCGAAGAGGTTGCCGACGATGCGCCCCTTGCCCTCGTCGCGGATCAGCCGGATGCGCCACAGCGCGGCGAGGAAGGCGAGGAAGGTGACCGCGTTGAAGACGAACGCCGCGCCCACGCCCCACTGCACGATCAGCGCGCCGGCGATGGCGGGGCCGATGAAGCGGGCGACGTTGAACAGCCCGGAATCGAGCGCCAGCGCCGAGGGCACGTGCTCGCGCTCCAGCAGGTTCGGCACCAGCGTCAGGCGCGCCGCGGTGTTGACCGCCATCACCATGCCGAGAAACAGGGTGAGCAGGAACAGCGACCAGATCTCGATCAGCCCGCTCAGCGTCAGCACGGCCAGCGCGACGGCCTGGAGCATGGCCAGGGACTGCGTCCAGATCACCATGCGCTTGCGGTCCAGCCGGTCGGCGAGCCCGCCCGCGATCGGGGTGATGACGACGCAGGGCGCGAGGTCGGCGAAGGCGATCAGTCCGAGCCAGGCGCCGGAATGGGTCATCTCCCAGGTCAACCAGCCGACGGCGACGCGCTGCGCCCAGAACCCGATCAGGGAAACCCAGCCCCACCAGAGATAAAGGGCGAAGTTGCGCTGGCCCAGCGCGCCGGCGATCGCGCCCCAGCGCCTCATGCTGGCGCCGCCCGTCGCGGCGTCATGCGCCGCCCGTCCGGGCAAAGACGAACATCGAGACCGCGATCAGCACGAGGCCGGCGTTGAGCCGCCAGAATCCCCTGCGCCGGGCGGCATCGTCCGCGTCCTTTTTGCGCAGCATCCCAACGGCCTGGAACACCAGCAGCGCGCCCAGACCGAGCATCGCCCCGAGCGCCATGGGAAGCCAGCTCATGAGATTCCTAGCCTTCGGGCTCGGCGGTCGACTGGGCGGTGGCGATGTCCTCCAGCTGCGGATCGCCGCCGATGGTCCGCAGGGCACCGATCAGCTCCTCCGTGACGCGGTCGAGCATCGCGTCGTCCGTGCTGCGCAGCACCACCGAGACGCGAAACCCGACAGGGCGCATCTGCGGGTAGCTGCCGATGTCTATGGCCGGATGCTTCGCCTGCAGCGCCGACAGGCAGTCGGCGATGGTGCCCTCGCCCAGATCGACGGCGACGGAGCGCGCCTGAACCTTGCGCCCGCCGCGAAGCTGGCTGCGCGCCGCCTCGAACATCACCTGCATGACGCGCGGGATGCCCGCCATCACGAACACGTTGTCCAGCCGGTAGCCGGGCGCGGCGCTGATCGAATTGGGCAGCAGCTCGGCCCCTACCGGGAAGGTGGCCATGCGCAGCCGCGCCTCGTTCATTTCCTGCCCGCGCTCCCTCGTGCGTTCGGTCAGCAGGTCGACCGTCACCTGGTCCCGGTACAGCCCCACCCCGAACGCGGCGGCGACGCATTCGGTGGTGATGTCGTCGTGCGTCGGCCCGATTCCGCCGGTGGTGAAGACGTAGTCGTGCTTCGCCCGGCATTCGTTCAGCGTCGCCACGATGGTTTCGCGCACGTCGGGAATCACGCGCGCCTCGCGCAGCCGCACGCCCACCTCGTTGAGCTCGGTGGCGATGAAGGCGAGGTTCTTGTCCTGGGTCCGCCCGGACAGCAACTCGTTGCCGATCAGGATCAGGCAGGCCGTGGTTTCTACAGGTTCCAGATCATTGGTCATGGAGCGCCGGCGGGAAGTTGGAAAAGGTGTCGAAGGCGGGCCAATATAGACCGGCGCCGCGCCCGGTGAAAGGCAACGCGCGGAAAGGTGGCGGCGGGTCCGCCCCGCCCGGCTCTATACCGGAAAGCGGAACATGGGGAACGGCCTGCCCGTGTCAGGTCGTCACGCCGGCGCGCCTGGTCAGCGTCCGGTCCACCTGCACCTCGACATCGAGGTTGAAGGCGATGGAGATACGCTCGCCCGCGCCGTGGAACGGGTTGACGAAATGGTTGAGCCAGGCGGGGAACAGCAGCATCATCCCCGCCTCCGGCTTCACCCGCTCGTTGCGGCCGTACAGGTTGCCGGGACGCGGGTCCTGGAACTCGATCCAGCCATTGGTTTCCGGTGCCGCCGCAGGCGTGCCGACGCTGACATAGTAGCAGCCGGACCACACCGCGCCCGGATGGTTATGGATCTTGTTGTAGCCGCCCTCGCCCAGCACGTTGGCCCAGCAGCCGCCATAGAACGAGACCTTTATGTCGCCGTCCAGCCCGGGGGGAAGCTGCGCCTCGGCCGCATCGCGCCCGGCCTGCAGGAAGGCCTGGCACAGCGCGCGGACCTCCGCTTCCGGCCAGTCCATCATATCGGCCTCGGAATGCCAGCCGCCGACGTTGCTGGCCCTGATTCCCGGGCTGGCCTTCATGCGGCCGAGCACGATCTCGCGCAGCCGCGCGTTCATCATGGCGATGCCGTCGAGCCGCCGTTTCATCAGCAGTGTGGGGAATACCGGCTGCAGTTCCCCCGGCTTGCAGGCCATAGCGCGCCCCGGTCTGTAAAGGCCGCCACGGAATCGTGGTCTCAGCCGTTCTTAACCTATATAAGCTAACATATAAGCGCGCCCCGGAAACGGGCCTTTTGGGGGCGCATCGACCGGAATTCGAACCTGAGACGGCCGCAGAGCATGAACGACCAAGCCGACCTCGCCGAATACTCGGCAACGCCGCTGATCACCATCCACGGCCCCTCGGATTTCGAGGGGATGCGCCGGGCGGGCCGGCTGGCGGCGGAGGTGCTGGACATGGTCACGCCGCATGTCCGGCCGGGCGCCACGACCGGAGAGCTCGACCGGCTGTGCCACGACTTCATCCTCGCGCACCGCGCCGTACCGGCGCCGCTGAACTATCGCGGCTTTCCCAAATCCATCTGCACCTCGATCAACCACGTCGTCTGCCATGGCATTCCCAGCGAAAAGACGCTGCGCGACGGCGACATCGTGAACATCGACATCACGGTGATTCTCGACGGCTGGCACGGCGACACCAGCCGCATGTTCCCGGTCGGCAAGGTGGGGGTGAAGGCGCGGAAGCTGATGGACGTCACCTACGAGGCGCTGATGACGGGCATCGCCGTGGTGCGCCCGGGCGCCACGGTCGGCGACATCGGCCACGCCATCCAGAGCTTCGTCGAGCCCGAGCGATACTCGGTGGTGCGCGATTTCTGCGGCCACGGGCTGGGCCGCGCGTTCCACGCGCCGCCCAGCATCCTGCATTTCGGCAATCCCGGCGAAGGCCCGGCACTGCGCGAAGGCATGTTCTTCACCATCGAGCCGATGATCAATGCCGGGCGGTATGAGACCAAGATCCTGTCCGACGGCTGGACCGCCGTGACCAAGGACCGGTCGCTGTCGGCCCAGTTCGAGCATTCCGTCGGCGTGACCGCGGACGGGTGCGAGATATTCACCCTCTCGCCCGTCGGGCTGCACAAGCCGCCCTACGGCGCATGACGCCCGGCGGACGATTGTCGGCGGCGGCGGTTCTTCGCTAAGCTTCCCCGGGGGAACGGGAAAGCCGCAATGACGGACGTGCCGGCCGCGGGAAGACCGAAAAAGACCGAGAAACCGCACCACGCCGGACATCGCGACCGGCTGCGCCAGCGGTTTCTCGACGGCGGGACCGCGGCGCTGGCCGACTACGAGATGCTGGAGTTGCTGCTGTTCCATACGATCCCGCGGCGCGACACCAAACCGCTCGCGAAAAGGCTGTGCAGCCAGTTCGGCGGATATGCCGGGGTGCTGCGCGCGGACGCGAAAGCGCTGGTTGCCGCCGGCCTTTCGGAGAACACGGCGGTGATGCTCAGGGCCGTCGGCGACGCGGCGGTCAGGCTGGCGCGGGAAGAGGTCCTCGACCGCCCGGTGCTGGCGTCCTGGGACAAGCTGCTGGCCTATCTGCGCGCCGAGATGACGCGGCACGATACCGAGCGGTTCCGCATCCTGTTCCTCGACATCAAGAACCGGCTGATCGCCGACGAGGAGCAGCAGCGCGGCACCGTGAACCACACCCCGGTCTATCCGCGCGAGGTCGTCCGGCGCGCGCTGGAGCTCAGCGCCAGCGCGATCATCATGGTGCACAACCACCCCTCGGGAAGCCCGGAGCCGTCCCGCGCCGATATCGAGATGACGCGGGAGGTGCGCGAGGCGGCGTCCAGACTCGGGGTCGTGCTTCACGACCACATCATCGTCGCCAAAGGCGGCCACGCCAGCTTCAAATCCATGGGGCTGCTGTAAACGCAGCGAAACGGCGGGCGGCCGGTCCCCGCGCCGGCGAAATTCGTCTTTCGCTCTCGCCGGTTAACGTCGGTAAATCTCTCTTTAACGTCTATAGGCGATGACCGGTGCGTGAACGTCAGCGCCATTCTTCGCAGAAAAGGCGAAGCGATCTTTTCGGTCCATCCCGAATCGACGCTGCGCGAGGCGGTCCGCCTGATGGTGGAACGGCGCATCGGCTCGGTCACGGTCACCGATGACGACGACAGGCTTGTCGGCATCCTGTCCGAACGGGACATGGTCCGCATCCTGAACGACGGACAGAGGGGCTCGCGCGACCTGCCGGTCGGCGAGCTCTGCACCCGCAGCGTCATCACCTGCCGCGAGGACAATTCCATCGAGGACGTGATGACGCTGATGAGCAACAACGGCATCCGTCACCTGCCGGTCATGCGCGACGGCCGCGCCGTGGCCATGATCAGCGCGCGCGACGTGCCGGACGCGCAGAAGGAAGCGTTGCTCGCGATCTGCAGCATCAGAAGCGCGCCTACGGTCTGGTGCTGCGCTCCAAGGAACAGGCCGAGCAGGCGAACCGCAGCAAGACCGAGTTCCTGAACCGCATGAGCCACGAGCTGCGCACGCCGCTGCATGCGATCATCGGATTCGGCGAGCTGGTGGAACGGTAAGCGTGCGGCCCCGACGCCTCGCCGCATCTTGGCTCCTATGCCGCCGAAATCCAGGGCGCGGGCCGGCACCTGCTGGACATCGTCAACGACATCCTCGACATGTCCCGCCTGGAGATCGGCGACTGGCAGGCGGCCGACGAGCATCTGGAGATGCACGCGGAAGCCCGCGCGGCGATGGAGGAGTTCGCCGACGAGGCCGGGCGCGGCGGCATCACGCTGCGCGAGGACATGCTGCCGCCGCCGATCGGCCTGGTCGCCGACGGCGCAATGGTCCGGCAGATGCTCGGCAACCTGCTGTCCAACGCGATCAAGTTTACCCCGGAAGGCGGCTCGGTGACGCTCCGCCTGTATTCCAGCCCCGAGGAAGGGCTGCGGCTGTCGGTGATCGACACCGGGATCGGCATCCCCGAAGACGCCGTCGACTCCGTCATCCGCCCCTTCAGCCAGGCCGACGAAACGCTGAGCCGGTCGCACGGCGGGACCGGCCTGGGCCTTTCCATCGTCGATACGATGATGGCGCTGCATGACGGCGCGCTCGAGATCAAGAGCGCCAGGGGGAAAGGGACGACGCTCACTCTGCGATCCCCTCCCGCCCGGCTTACGCTGGCCCCGTTTGCGACGGAGATATGGGGGGCTGGCGGAAGGCTGAATGCCGGTCAGAGTCCGGTGAAGGTGTATATCTCGTACGCCCCGCGCCAGATCATCGACGCCGCGACGTAGCCGATCAGCGCCAGGCCCAGATAGCCGACCCAGTGATGGCGCTGCAGCACGCGCGCGATCAGCGCGGCCCCCGCCCCCATCAGCACCACCGACAGGGCCAGGCCGAAAATCAGCGCCGACATATGCTCCTTGGCCGCGCCGGCCACGGCGAGCACGTTGTCCAGCGACATGGAAACGTCGGCCACGATGACCTGCCAGATCGCCTGCCGGATCGTCTTCGTCCGGCCGATCGATTGGGTGGATCCGGCGCAACCGCCGGCCGGTTCGTCTTCCGCGCCGGGCTCCATCTCGTCGAGCATTTCGGCGGCGTTGTCCTCCGCCCTCTGCTCCCGCAGCTCGCGCCACAGCTTCCAGCATACCCAGAGCAGAAGAATGCCCCCGGCGAACAGCAGGCCGATGATGTCGAGAAGCTGCATGGTCACGGAGGCAAAGATGATCCGCAGCACGACCGCCGCGCCGATGCCGCCGACGATCACCTTGCGGCGATGCTCGGGGGCGACCCCGGCCGCCGCCATGGCGACCACGATGGCGTTGTCGCCCGCCAGCACCAGATCGATGAGCACGACCTGGAAGAAGGCCGTGATCTCGGAATAAAGGGCGTCTGTCAGCAAGGACCGGGCACTCGATGGCGACTACGGCGCGGGTTTCCGCGCTGGATTCTGCAGTGCGGCCTCGCGACAACGGATTGGCCACGGGAAAGTGCCTATTGCGAAGAGCGGATTCAAGGGCCGGGCGCCAACGTCAATTGCTTTTTTTTGCGCGGGAGCCCCTTCGCCCCCTTGCAACGTTCCTGTCATAAGGATACATCGATTGCCGGTATTATCGTTGAGGCACGACTGGCGGCATTTCGTATCCGCCGGACGACCGCTTCCAGAATGGGTTTTCACGTCGATGAACTGCCCTGAAGGTGTTGCCGCCGTTGGCGCGGGATCGGGAGGGGCACAGTCAGCCCGTCCGGGTTTCCCGGCACGCGACTCCGCCACCGCCGGAGCAGCAACAAGGATTACCCCACGTCCCGTCGCGCAAGCGGGCCAACTACCCGAAAATTCAACCGCCCCGGCCTGATTTGCCGGGGCTTCTGCCATCCGGCCCCGGACATTAGGGGGCGGAGGGAGGGCAGTGCGGACGGCGCAGGCGGGCGCGGTCCAATCGCTCGTTACGAACAGACCGCCGCAATGGCCGCATTTTCGGCCTGTTTTGAGAAAGCACAAAAGATGGAAGTCTTGGACTACGGCATGCTGGACGCCGCGACAAAGGCGTTCGGCCTCATCATGCAACCGGAACGCCTCATGTTCCTGTTCGGCGGCGTCCTGCTCGGGCTGATCCTCGGCGTGATTCCCGGGCTCGGCGGCCTGGTCGGGCTGTCGCTCCTGCTGCCCTTCACTTTCGACATGGATCCCATCACGGCGCTGGCCTTCATGATGGGGCTGCAATCGGTCACCGCCACCTCCGACAGCATCCCGGCGGTGCTGTTCGGCGTGCCAGGCACCGTGGCCTCGGCCGCTACCATCATGGACGGCTTTCCCATGGCGAAGAAGGGCGAGGCCGGGCGCGCGCTGGGTGCCGCCTATACCGCCTCGGTCATGGGCGGTCTGTTCGGCGCGCTGCTGCTCGGGGTCAGCATCCCCGCGCTGCGCCCGATCATGCTGTATATCGGATCGCCTGAGCTTCTGTCCTTCTGCATCTTCGGCATCTCCCTGGTCGCCGTCCTCAGCGGCGCGTCGCCGTTCAAGGGCATGGCCGCGGCCTGCCTCGGCATCCTGATCGCAACCGCGGGCGACGATCCGCAGACCGGCACGCTGCGCTGGACCTTCGGCTCGCTCTATCTGTGGGACGGGCTGCCGGTGGTGCCTCTTGCTCTGGGCGTGTTCGCCCTGCCCGAGCTGGCCGACCTCGCCATCGCCAACAAGTCGATCTACACCGGCAAGGTGATGAGCGCGACCCAGGGGCAGATGCAGGGCGTGCGCGATGCCTTCAAGCACTGGTGGCTGGTGCTGCGCTGCTCCTGGATCGGCGCGGGTCTCGGCGCGGTGCCCGGCATCGGCGCCTCGATCATCGACTGGGTGGCCTACGGCCACGCGGCGCGGAGCGAGAAGGGTGCGAAAGACACCTTCGCCAAGGGCGACGTCCGCGGCGTGATCGCCTCCGAATCCTCGAACAACGCCAAGGAAGGCGGCGCCCTCGTGCCGACCATCGCCTTCGGCGTGCCGGGCTCGGCGTCGATGGCGCTGATCCTCGGCGCCTTCCTGATCCACGGCATCGTGCCCGGTCCGGACATGCTGACCAAGCATCTCGACATCACCTATTCGCTGGTCTGGTCGGTCGCTATCGCCAACATCCTCGGTGCCGGCACCTGCTTCATGTTCGCCAACCAGTTCGCCAAGCTGGCGCTGGTGCGGGCCGGCATCCTGGTGCCCACCGTCCTGGCCGTCACCTATGTCGGCGCGTTCCAGGGTTCGCGGGCCTGGGGCGATCTCTACGCCCTGCTGTTCTTCGGCGTGCTCGGCTGGATCATGAAGCGGTTCAAGTGGCCCCGCCCGCCGCTGATCCTGGGCTTCGTGCTCGGCGGGCTGATCGAACGCTACATGTTCATCTCGGTCGAGCGCTATGCGTGGGAATGGCTCGGCCATCCTGTCGTGCTGGTGGTGCTGTTCATCACCTTCTGGGGACTGTTCAGCCCGATGATCAAGGACTGGATGGCCCGCCGCAAGCTGCCGCCGGAGCAGCGCCAGGCGACCAGATACCGCTTCGGCTTCCAGCGCGAGAAGGTGGGTCTTCCGCACGCCTTCACCCTGTTCATGGCAGGCGTGTTCGCGGTGGCGATCGCCGTCGCGTCCGGGTGGGAGTTCGGCGCCAGGCTGGTGCCGCTGGTGGTCTGCTGGACCGGGCTGGTGTTCACGCTCGGTTACCTTGCGACGGACCTGCTGGTCTCCGCCGGCGGACGCGAGATCGGCGCCGCCGACATGAGCGGCGCGAAGGCGGATTTCGCCCAGCGGGCCCACGAGATCGAGGAAGAGGTGGCCAAGGAGGTCCATTTCGACCTCAGCCAGGATTTCGGCGAGCTGAGCGAGAACGAGGTCTTCAAACGCTGGCTGGTCTATGTCG
The DNA here is from genome assembly GCA_009377375.1 of Alphaproteobacteria bacterium. Classification (GTDB taxonomy): domain Bacteria; phylum Pseudomonadota; class Alphaproteobacteria; order MPNO01; family UBA2964; genus WHUE01. Next base: position 12,363 of record WHUE01000024.1, read on the forward strand.
GCTGGTGCACGGGCTTCATCGTCGCCGGACACCTGGTCGGGCTGATGCCGGCGACCCTGCTGTTCCTCGTGTTCTACATGCGCTTCGAGGCGAAGGAGAGCTGGTTCCTCACCCTGTCGATCGCCCTGCCGCTGTGGATCGGCTACTACCTGCTGTTCCATGTGCTGCTGATCGTGCCCTGGCCGCAGTCGCTGCTGGGCGAACTGTTCCCGATCCTGCGCACGACGTTCTACTTCAACCTGTTCTGACGACCGGTTGATCCGGGGAGCGACTCCCGCTCCCCCGCAGCTTGTGACCGCCCCCGTTTCATGGCAAACGGGGGCGGTTGCTTTTTGGGCCTGTGACGCCGTCGACGGCAACGGCGCGGTCGCGAGGGGACGATGAGCGAAGACGGCGACAGGCAGTGGTCGCGCTACTACGACAAGACCGGCGCCCACCCGCCCCGGCGCACCCTGCTGTTCGCGCTGGACAGGTTCGATGCCGAAGCCTCATCCGACGGGGCGCGCTTCGCCGCCGATCTGGGCTGCGGCAACGGCCGGGACACGATCGAGCTGCTGAGGCGCTGCTGGCACGTGCTGGCCATCGATGCCGAGCCCGCGGCGATCGAGGGGCTGCGCGCGCGCAACGACCTGCCGGAGGGCTGGGAGGCCCGGCTCGAGACCAGGGTCTCCCGGTTCGAGGCGGTCGAACTGCCCGAAGGGCTCGACCTGGTCAATTCGAGCTTCGCCCTGCCGCTGGTCCCCGCCCCCGCCTTTCCGGATATGTGGGACGGCCTCGTCGCCAGCCTGCGCCCCGGCGGGCGAGTGAGCTGCCAGCTCTTCGGCGACCGCGATTCCTGGGTGGGGGATACGACCATCACCTTCTTCACCCGGGGCGGCGCCGAGGCGCTGGTCAATCCGCTGGAAGTGGAGCTGTTCGAGGAGGAAGAGGACGACAGCACGACCCCGCGCGGCACGGTCAAGCACTGGCATCTGTTCCACATCGTCGCCCGCAAACCGGAATAGGACACGGGCGGCGCCCGGACGCTCCCGCCGCTGCCGCGCCGCTTCAGCGAGGACGCGCGGGCAGGACGACCACGGCGCGGAGCCCGGCCGTCCCGTCTTCGCGGTCCTCCAGCCGCAGCGCGCCGCCATGCACGCGCACGACGGCCCGCACGAGGCTGAGCCCGAGCCCGCTGCCGGTCCTGTGCCGGCTGGCCTCGAGCCGCACGAAACGGTCCTGCACGCGTTCGCGATCGGCCGCCGGTATTCCAGGGCCGCTGTCGGTCACGGACAGTTCGCAGCCCTGCGCGCCACGCCGCGCGGCGACACAAACCTCGCCGCCGCGCGGGGTATACTTGATGGCATTGTCGAGCAGGTTGGACAACGCCTGCGACAGCAGGTGACGCTCGCCGGCCACCGTCAGCCCGTCCGCCGTCTCCACTGTCAGCGCCAGGCCGTGATCCTCGGCCAGCGGGGCATAAAGCTCGGCGACGTCCCGCGCCAGCGCCCCGAAATCGAGCGGCACCAGCTGTGCGCTCTGGGCGCCCGCATCCAGCTCGGCGATCAGCAGCAGCGCGTTGAACGTGTTCAGAAGCGCCTCGGCCTCGGCAACCGTGTCCTCCAGCGCGGCGCGGCAGGCCTGCGGATCCTCCGGCTGCGCCAGCGTGACCTCCAGCCGCGTCCGCAGCCGGTGCAGCGGCCCACGCAGGTCATGCGCGATGTTGTCCGTCACCTGCCGCATGGCGTCCAGGAGCTGCTCGATCCGGTCCAGCATGGCATTGACGTTGACGGCGAGCTGGTCGAGCTCGTCGCCGCTGCCTCTGATGGCGACGCGGCGCGTCAGGTCCCCGGCCATGATGCCGCGGGCGGCGGCGTTGACCGTCTCCACCCGGCGCAGCAGCCGGCGGCTCATCAGCACGCCCCCGGCCAGACCGAACGCCACGGTCAGCGCCAGCGCCCAGAGGACCGTCTCGCGCAGCCGGCGCTGAAACAGCTGCCGTGCCTCGACATCGCGCCCGACCAGCAGCCGGAACCCGCCCGGCAGCAGCAGAAGCCGCGCCCGGGCCTGATGCTCGAGGTCGACGCCGCCGACGGTGCGCCCATAGGCGAAGTCGATCCAGCCCGCTGTCCCGGCCGGCGCGGGGGGCATGGAGTCCAGGTTTCCCGCCAGCGGACGGCCATCGGCCGTGGTCAGCAGATAGAGGCTCTCGCGCTGGTTGCGGCTGCGCTCGATCACCACCGCCGTGAGCCCGGTAAGGCCGGTGACGCGGTACTGCTCGCCCAGCCCGGTAATCTCGGCGCGGATGGTCTCGTCGGTCTGCTTGGCGATGAATCCTGCCGTGTTCCAGTAGACGAAGCCCAGCACGCAGAGCGCGGACACGGTGAACAGCGCGAGGTAGATCAGCGCCAGCCGGAAGGTGGAGGTGCGGAGCAGCTTAGACCGGGGCACGGAGACAGTACCCCGCGCCGCGCACCGTGTGCAGCAGCGGCGCATCGAAACCGCGGTCGATCTTGGCCCGCAGCCGGCTGATATGCACGTCGATCACGTTGGTCTGCGGATCGAAATGATATTCCCAGACATGCTCCAGCAGCATGGTGCGGGTCACGACCTGCCCGGCGTGGCGCATCAGGTATTCGAGCATCGTGAATTCGCGCGGCTGCAGGTCGATCCGCGTGCCCGCCCGCGTCACCTCGCGCGACAGCAGGTCCATCTCCAACCCGTTGACGACGAGCTTCGACTGGGTGTCCAGCGCGCCCCGCCGGCGCCCCAACGCCTCGATGCGCGCTAGGAGCTCGGAGAACGCGAACGGCTTGACGAGATAATCGTCGCCGCCCGCGCGGAGCCCGGCGACCCGGTCGTCCACCTTGCCCAGCGCGCTGAGGAAAAGCACCGGCGTCGCCATGCCGCCCGCGCGCAGCCGGCGCACCAGCTCCAGACCGTCGAGCCCGGGCAGCATGCGGTCGACCACGATGACGTCGTAGCTGCCGGTCGTCGCCATGCGCAGGCCGTCCTCGCCGTCCACCGCATGGTCGGCGACCATGCCGCTTTCGCGCAGCCCCTTCACCATGTAGCGGACGACATCGGCATCGTCCTCGACGATCAGAACACGCATGGCCGTCCGCCTGTTTCCGCCGAACCGTGCAGAGTCTAGACGAAGCACGGGGCCGGCGCATCCGCGCCGGCCCCGCACCCTGGCTTCCCGGTCGGGGGGGAGGGGAGGACCCGGTCAGCCAACAGGCAATGCGACGAAACGATCCACGCCTTCGCGCCGCACCATCAGCAGCACAGCCTTGCGCTCGCCGGAGACGGACTCGTCCAGCCGTTGTGCGGCCTCTGCCGCGTTGCGGATTTTCTTGCCGTCGACCGCCACGATCACGTCGCCTTCGCTGAGACCTTTCGCAGCGGCCGGACCGTCCGGGGCCACGCCGGTGACCACGGCGCCGCTGACGCCGCCGTCGATGCCGTAAGTCTCGCGCGCCGCCTCGTTCACGGTGGCCAGGCTCATGCCAAACACGGTCTTCCCCGTCTCGCTGCCGTCCGGCGGGGCAGAGGCGAGCTTCTCCGCCGATGGCCGCGTGCCGAGTTCGACCGAGACGTCCCGTGTGTCGCCGTCGCGAAGCACCTTGAGCCTTGCGGTGCTGCCGGGGCGCAGCCCGGCCACGGCGCGCGGCAGGTCGCCCGCCTTGGAAATCTCCGCGCCGTCGACGGAAAGGATCAGGTCGCCCTGCTGCAAGCCGGCGGTGCGGGCGGGGCCGTCGGGCCGCACCTTCGTTACGATGGCGCCCTTCGGCCGGTCGAAGCCGAAGGTCTCAGCGATATCGGGCGTGACCGCCTGGATTTCCACGCCGAGCCAGCCGCGTTCCACCTTGCCGTGCTCGCGCAGCTCCGCGATCACATGCCGCGCGGTGGAAGACGGAATGGCGAAGCCGATGCCGACATTGCCGCCGCTGGGCGAGAAGATCGCCGTATTCACCCCGACGACCTCGCCCTTCAGGTTGAAGGTCGGCCCGCCCGAATTGCCCTGGTTGATCGGCGCGTCGATCTGGATGAAGTCGTCATACGGACCCGCGCCGATGGCGCGCCCGGTCGCCGACACGATCCCGGTGGTCGCCGTGTGATCCAGCCCGAACGGGTTGCCGACCGCGATCACCCAGCGGCCGGGACGCGGCGTGGGGTCCTTGCTGAACTGTACGAAGGGCAGCGGCCGGCCGGCCTCGATCTTGACCAGCGCAAGATCGGTTTCCGGGTCCCTGCCGATCAGCTTGGCGTCGAAGCTGCTCCCGTCCTGCAGGGTGACGGAGATCTTGTCGGCCTCGCCGACCACATGGTTGTTGGTGACGACGTGGCCTTCGGCGTCGATGATGAATCCGGAACCCAACCCTTTTCTCGCCGGGCCGGGCTGTGGAGGACCGCCGGGCGCGCCGAATCCCTCGGGCAGCTGGTCGCCGAAGAACCGCTTGAAGAACTCCTCCATCCCCTTCGGCATTCCCGGCGGCGCGGCCGTCCCGGCCACCGGCCGCGCAGTCACCTGAACGTTCACGACGGCGGGGCTGACCCGCTCGATCACCTCGGTGAAATCGGCAGGCATCATGCCCGGCGTCACGGTGGTGCTGCGCGGCACCGGCTCCGCCGTGGCCAGTCCGATCGGGCTCACCGCAGACCCCGCGGCCAGCCCGGCAACAACCGCAGCGGCGATCGTCGCACCTGTAGCGGCCCGCGTCCGTCCCACCAGTTTGCGAATCTGCTGACAGTCCATCGCTCTTCCTCTCTGAACGGTACAGTCCGACGCCACGGGTGGTGCCGTGGCTCGACCGTGCAGATGGGAAGAGCGCCTTACGGCACCCTGTCCGGAACATTAAAAATCCGTAATGTGCGGCCGAGCCCGCCGCGCTCAGGCGAAGTAGCCGGGAAACGCCTTCTTCAGGTTGCGCGCGACGCGATCCCGCACCGGCTCGTCCAGCGACGGCCGCTCGAAGGCAAGCCCGGTCACCTGCTCGAACAGCGCCATGTATTTGCCGCTGAACTCGATCACCGTCTCCGGCGGGATTTCGGGGATCGGGTCCTTGTAGGGATCGCAGCGGGCGGCGATCCAGAGCCGCAGGAACTCCTTGTCGAGCGATTCGGGCTCCTCGCCGGCGGCCAGGCGCCGTTCGTAGCTGTCCATCTTCCAGTACCGGCTGGAATCGGGGGTATGGACCTCGTCGGCCAGCGTGATGGCGCCGTCGCCATCGACGCCGAACTCGTACTTGGTGTCGACCAGGATCAGCCCGTTCTTCGCCGCGATCTCGCGTCCCCGGGCGAACAGGGCGAGGCTGACGCGGGCCAGCTCGTCCCACTGCGCCTGGCTGAGAAGCCCCCGGGAGACGATCTCCGCCGGGGTGATCGGCGCGTCGTGGTCGCCCTGCGCCGCCTTGGTCGTCGGCGTCAGAATGGTGGCCGGCAGCTTCTGGTTCTTGACCAGCCCGTCGGGAAAGTCGATGCCGTACAGCCTGCGCTCGCCGCGCTTGTACATCGGCCAGATGCTGGTCTCCGTGGAGCCGGTGATGTAGTCGCGCACCACCATCTCCACCGGCAGCATGTCGAGCCTGCGGGCGACCACCACGTTCGGATCGGGATAGCCGATCACGTGGTTCGGGCAGATGTCGGCGGTGGCGTCGAACCAGAACCGCGCCGTCTGGGTCAGCACCTGCCCCTTGAACGGCACCGCCGCCAGCACCTTGTCGAAGGCCGACTGACGGTCGGTGGCGACCATGATCCGCCGCCCGTCCGGCAGGTCGTAGGACTCCCGCACCTTGCCGGTCTGATGGTTCGGAAGCTCCGGAAAGAAAGCGTCGGTCAGGCAGGCTTCCCTGAGGCGGGCAGGATCAAGCAATTCGGCGATCAGCGTGTCGGTCATGGGGAAATCGGTCTCGTCGTCAGGTGAAATCGCGTGGAATCGAGCCCGCACTATAAACGCGCGTGCCTCCGAATCCAGCCCCGGCAACACAAATCGGGATTCCGGCCGGCGCGGTCGCGCGCGCCTCCTGCGAAGCCGGATAACAACGCCGGTCGTGGCCGGCCTGGCGACGAAGAGCCAATTGGGCTCGACACGGCGCGCCCCGCCCCGGATTATGCGCCGCCGGCTTCGCCGGCGGCGCGAAAGGCATCGATGACCGCAACCCCCATCGTCCTGCTGGCCCTGCTGTTCGGCGCGGTCTCCGCGCTGCCGCCGCTGTCGATCGATTCGTCCCTCCCCGCCCTGCCGGCCATGGCCGCCGGGCTCGGCGTGTCCGCCGGCACGATCCAGCTCAACCTCTCCGCCTACATGGTCGGCTCGGCGTTCGGCCAGCTCGTCGTCGGGCCGCTGTCGGATCGCCACGGACGCCGGCCGCTGCTGCTGGCCGGGCTCGGGCTCTATATCGCGGCTTCGGCCGGCTGCGTCTTCGCGGGCGATCTGGGCACGCTGATCGCGCTGCGCTTCGTGCAGGGGCTGGGCACCGCCTGCGGGCGCGTGCTGCCGCGCGCCATGGTGCGCGACCTGTTCGAACGCGAGCACGCGGCGCGCATGCTGTCCTACATGATGGCGGTCGGCGGCGCCTCGCCCATCCTGGCGCCGCTGATCGGCGGCTTCCTCACCGGCTGGGCGGGATGGCGGGCGGTGTTCCTGATGATGACGCTCTATGCCGTCGTGCTGCTCGCCGTCTCCGCCGTGCTGATGCGCGAGACCCTGCCGCCGGAGGCGCGGCAGCGCCCGTCCTTCGGCCGCATCCTGGTCAATTACTGGATGATCCTGCGCCACCGCACGGTGCTGGCCTACCTGGCCTGCGTGATCTGCGCCAATGCCGGCCTGTTCGCCTTTCTGGCCGCCTCGTCCAGCGTGCTGATCGGCGTACTGGGCGAGACGCCGGCGCGGTTCGGCATCGATTTCGCCATGGTGATGTGCGCCTTCACGGCGGCCAATCTCGTCGGCGGGAAACTGGTCGTCCGGGCCGGCATCGACCGGCTGCTGGGGGTGGGCGTCGCGATCTGCGCCGTCGGCGGCGCGCTGATGGCGGGACTCGCACTCGCCGGGGTGCTGTCGATCTGGGCCATCGTCGTGCCCATGTTCATCTATATCGCCGGGTACGGGCTGGTCCTGCCGCAGGCGACGGCGGGGGCGCTGAGCCCGTTTCCGCAGCTTGCCGGCACCGCCTCGGCGCTGGTCGGCTTCGTCCAGTTCAGCGGCGGCGCCGCCAGCGCCACCCTGGTCGGGCTGCTGCATGACGGCACCCAGATGCCGATGACCCTCGCCATCGGCGCCGCCGGGATCGGCGTCGCGGTCGCGTTCCGGGCCTTCGTCCGCCCGCTCGGGCAGCCATAGCCCCGGCGTTTGCAAAAGCCCGCGTTTCTGCTACACCCCGACAGGCTTCCCCGGGCCCTCAGGAGACCGTACCCCATCATGATTCCCCGCTATTCCCGGCCCGAAATGGCTGCCATCTGGGAACCGGAAAACAGGTTCCGCATCTGGTTCGAGATCGAGGCCCATGCCTGCGACGCGCAGGCGGAGCTCGGCGTCATCCCGGCGGCGGCGGCGAAGGCGGTGTGGGAGCGCGGCGCGTTCGAGATCGACCGCATCGACGAGATCGAGCGCGAGACGAAGCACGACGTCATCGCCTTCCTGACCAACCTGGCCGAGCATGTGGGCGACGAGGCCCGGTTCGTCCACCAGGGTATGACCTCGTCCGACGTGCTGGATACCTGCCTCGCCGTGCAGCTCACCCAGGCGGCCGATATCCTGATCGCCGACGTGGACGCGCTGCTTGCGGCGCTGAAGGCACGCGCGCTGGAGCACAAGGACACGGTCTGCATCGGCCGCAGCCACGGCATCCACGCCGAACCCACCACGTTCGGGCTCAAGCTGGCGGGGCACTATGCCGAGTTCGTGCGCAACCGGAGCCGGCTCGAGGCGGCACGGGCGGAGATCGCGACCTGCGCCATCTCCGGCGCGGTCGGCACCTTCGCCAATATCGACCCCCGCGTGGAAGAACACGTGGCGGCGAAGATGGGGCTCGCGGCGGAGCCGGTCTCCACCCAGGTGATCCCGCGCGACCGCCACGCCGCGTTCTTCGCCGCGCTGGCCGTCGTCGCCAGCTCGCTGGAGCGGCTCGCGGTCGAGATCCGGCATTTGCAGCGCACCGAGCTGCGCGAGGCGGAGGAATACTTTTCCCCGGGGCAGAAGGGCTCGTCCGCGATGCCGCACAAGCGCAACCCGGTGCTGACGGAGAACATCACGGGGCTGACGCGCATGGTGCGCGCGGCCGTGATCCCCGCGCTGGAGAACGTCGCACTGTGGCACGAGCGCGACATATCGCATTCGTCGGTCGAGCGCATGATCGGCCCTGACGCCACCGTGACGCTGGATTTCGCGCTGGCGCGGATGACCGGGGTGGTCGAGAAGCTGGTGGTGTATCCCGAGATGATGCGGCGCAACATGGACGGGCTGGGCGGGCTTGTGTTCTCGCAGCGTGTCCTGCTGGCGCTGACGCAGGCCGGCATGAGCCGCGAGGCCGCCTATTCGGCGGTCCAGCGCAACGCGATGGCGTCGTGGGAGAAGGGCGGCGACTTCCTCGCCGCGCTGCAGGCCGACGCGGACGTGTCCGCCCATATCGACGCCGCCGCACTGGCGGCGCTGTTCGACCTCGGCTACCACACGAAGAACGTCGACGCGATTTTCGCCCGCGTCTTCGGCTGAACGCCGCGGGCGCGGTCGACATACGGTTGCGCAGGGAACAGTCCTGTGCTTTGATCGCCGTAGTCTTATTCACGACTTTTAACCATTTTAAGAACGTACAGGGAGCCATACGATGACTCTGACGAGACTATCCATGGCGGCAGCCACGGTCGCCGCGCTGGCCCTCGGCGCCGCGTCCGGCGCCCGCGCCGATGCGGCCGAGGACTTCTTCAAGGGAAAGAACCTCACCATCATCGTCGGCTATGGCGAGAGTGGCGGCTACGCCGTCTACTGCCGGCAACTCACCGCCTATTTCGGCAAGCATATTCCCGGCAACCCGAACGTCGTCTGCCAGTACATGCCCGGCCAGGGCGGCGTGAAGGCGGCGAGCTATCTCCACAAGGTCGCCCCCAAGGATGGTTCCGTTCTGGGCATGCTGTCGGATTACGCCGCCGTCGCCCAGCTGATGCAGCCGGAAAAGATCAAGTACGAGATCCGCGACTTCAAGTGGGTCGGCGTCATGGTGCCGTCGAACCCGCTGCTCACCGTGCGCAAGGGCGCGAAGGTGCAAAAGCCCGAGGACCTGTTCGAGCATGAGATGACCATCGGAGTCACCGGCGTGCTGGCGCAGTCGGGCATCAACGCCCAGCTGATGAACAAGTTCCTCGGCACCAAGATCAAGCTGATCGCGGGCTACAAGAGCACCGGCCGTGTCGCGCTCGCCATGGAACAGGGCGAGGTCGACTCGACCATGAGCTCCTGGATCAGCCTGAAGGCGCGGGCCCTGCCGAAGTTCGAGGCGGGCGAATTCCTCCCGCTGGTGCAGGTGGGGACGCAGCGCGCGAAGGACCTGCCTGACGTGCCGCTGATGTCGGAGTTTGCGAAGGACAAGCAGGCCAAGCAGGCGACGGCACTGGCCTCCGCCGCCGCGCCTTTCGGCCGTTCGGTTTCCGTGATGCCCGGCTATCCGGCCCACCTTCTGGCCGCGCTGCGCAAGTCGTTCATGGCGACGATGGAGGACAAGGAGTTCCGCGAGACGGCCAAGAAGCGCAATATCGAAATCGACCCCGCGCCGGGCGAGTCGCTCGATGCGGTGCTGGCATCGGTGATGAGCACCCCGCCCGAGGTGGTCCGGCTGGTGCAGGAAGCCGCCGGCTTCAAGAAGTAAGCGTGCGAAAGGGGCGCCGATTGCAGGCGCTCCTTTTATTTGCGCGCTGTCCGTGCATTTAATATGTCCGAATGCGGATCGGATCGACTGGTGCGCGACCAAATTGGCTACAAGGCCATTACCTTTAGACAGGGAGTTGACGGAATGAAGACCAGAGCCGCCTTCTTGGCGCATCGCGCCGTCCTCGGCGCGGCGGCATTGCTCGCCGCAGCGTCTGCCGCCCCGGCGGCGGCGCAAGACGCAGAGAGCTTCTTCAAGGGCAGGAGCATCACCGTCGTGGTGGGCTTCGGCGCCGGCGGCGGCTACGCCAATTACTGCCGGCAGCTGACCCAGTTCTGGGGTGCGCACACCGTCGGCAAGCCCAGCTTCATCTGCCAGTACATGCCCGGCGGCGGCGGGGTGAAGGCGGCGAACTACCTGAACACGGTCGCCGCGAAGGACGGTTCCGTCGTCGGCATGATTTCCGACTACGCGGCGCTCGCGCAGCTCCTGGAGCCCAAGAAGGTCCGCTACGACATCCGCAACTTCAAATGGGCGGGCGTCATGGTGCCGGCCAACCCGGTAATGATGGTCCGCAAGGGCGCGAAGGTTCAGAAGTTCGACGATTTGTTCAAGGACGAGCTCATCGTCGGGCTGGTCGGCGTGCTCGCGCAGGACGGCATCAATTCCCGGCTGATCAACAACGTGCTGGGGACGAAGATGAAGCTGGTGGCCGGCTACAACGCCACCGCCAAGATCGCCCTGGCGATGGAAACCGCGGAGGTGGACGCCAGCCTGTCCTCGTGGATCAGCTGGAAGTCCCGCGCCCAGACGCAGATCAAGAGCGGCCAGTTCATCCCGCTGTTCCAGATCGGCTTCAAGAAAGCGTGGGACCTGCCTGACCTGCCGCTGATCCGCGAGCTCGCCAAGACGGAGCAGGACCGCCAGATCCTCGATCTCGGCGCCGGATCGGCCCCGTTCGGCCGCTCGGTTTCGGTGCCGCCCGACTATCCGGCGCACCTGCTGGCGGCGCTGCGCAGCTCGTTCGACGCCACGATGAAGGACAAGGCGTTCCTTGATGCCGCGAAGAAGCGGAACATCGAGATCGACCCGTCGCCCGGCGCCGATCTGGAGCCGATCGTGGCTTCGATCATGGCGACCCCGCCCGATGTCGTGCAGCGATTCCGCGACGCGGCCGGCATCAAGTAGAGACGCCGCGCTCGCACCGACGTAAAGAGGGGCGCCCGCGGGCGCCCCTCTTCGTTTCAGCCCGAAGCCGCCGGTTCAGAACCCGGCGACCTCGCGCATCTTCGCGATCAGGGAATCCGGCACCGCCAGGGTCTTTTCGACCGCCGCGGTCACCTCGGCGCCGGAGGTGGGCTGGTAGCCCGCGCCGCGCTTCTTCACCTCGTCGATGAAGGCCTTGTCCTTCAGCATCGCGGCCATCGCCTTCTCGAGGATCGCCTTGCGGTCCGACGGCACGCCGGGCGGGGCCGACAGCCCCCAGCCGACCGGGCCGCCGAGCTCCATGAACTCGAACATGCGGCGCTCCTCGTCGTTCCGGCCGAGCTCGAGGATCGCCGGGGTGTCCGGCAGGTCGGGTGCGCGCTTGAGGCCGGTCTGCACCACCACCTTGGCCTGACCGCTGTCCAGCCAGTCCTTCTTGACCGATTTCAGGCTGATCCAGGCGCCGATGCGGGCATGGACCTCGCCCGCCTCCATCGCCTTGTACATGTCGCCCGCGCCGCGGTAGCCGAGAACGATCCTGAACTTCACCCCGCCGAACTTCTCCATCAGCTTGGCTTCCATGTAGGCATGCGACGACTTGCCCGACGACGCCAGGATCACCTCCTTCTTCCGGGCGTCGGCGAGAGTGTTGATCCCCGCCGTGTGCCAGACCATGAGCACCGCCGAATAGGGATAGATGCGGCCGAAATAGCTGAACTCGTCGGCCTTGTACTTGCTGGCGTCGGGACGCAGCTTCTGCGACACCGCGACATCCTTCGACAGCTCCAGCAGATAGCTGCCGTCCTTCGGCGCGGCGTTGTAGGCGTAGTTCGCCATCTTGGCGCCGCCCTGGCCCGGCATGTGCTGGACCGCGACGGTCGGGTTGCCGGGAATGTGATTGGGCAGGTGGCGCGCCATCAACCGGGCATAGACGCCGTACATCCCGCCGGCGCCGAACCCGACCAGCAGCGTAACGGTCCTGTCTGCGTAGAAATCGTCCGCACGGACCGGCGAAGGAGTCGCGACGACACCGAGAACGGCCACCGCGCCCAGCGCGGCGACAAGGGGTCTTGCAAACATGGGATCCTCCCTGTGGCTGTCTTTCGGACACCGTACCAAATGGTACGGAACGGGCATGCTTGCACAGCAGGCCCGAGCCATCAAGGCGAGGAACGGAAAGCTGCCCTCCCGTCCCCGCGGGGGACGGGAGGGTCCGGTATCAGAGACCGGCGATCTTGCGCATCTTGTCGACGACCGAGTCCGGGATCGCGAGCGTACGCTTCACCACCGCCTCAACCTCGGCGCCGGTGGCGGGTTCCAGATCGACCTTGCGCTTGGTCACGTCCTCGACGAAGGCCGGATCCTTGGCCATCGCGTCGAACGCCTTGCGGAGCGCCGGCACGAAAGCCGCCGGAAGGCCGGGTGGACCCTGCAACCCCCAGCCCACGGGGCCGCCGGCTTCCATGACCTCGAACATCTGGCGCTCTTCCTCGTTCCGGGCCATCTCGATGATCGCCGGAATGGCCTTGAGATCCGAGGCGCGCGACAGCCCGGTCTGCATCACGGCAAAGACCTCTTTCTTTTCCAGCCAGTGGCGCTTGACGGTTTTCAGGCTGCCCCAGGCGCCTATGCGGCCGTGGACCTCGCCGGTCTCCATCGCCTTGTACATGGGGCCGGCCCCGCCATAGCCGTGCACGACCTTGAGCCTGGTGCCTGCAACATGGTTGAGCAGCATCGCCTCCATGTACTCATGCGAGGACTTGCCGGACGAGCCGATGATGACCTCCGTGGTCTTGAGGTCCTCCCATTTCCTCACGCCCGCCGTATGCCACACCATCAGCACCGCGGTGTAGGGCAGCACCCGGCCAAGATAGGCGAAATCCTTGGCGTCGTACTTCATCGCCTGCGGCCGCAGCTTTTGCGCCACCGCCACGTCCTTCGACAGCACGGCGAGGAAGCTGCCGTCCTTCGGGGCGGCGTTGTAGACGTAGTTGGCGCCCTTGGTGCCGCCGGCGCCCGGCATATACTGCGGAACGATGGTCGGGTTGCCGGGGATATGCTTCCCGATATGCCGGGTGATGAGCTGCGAGGTGATGCCGTACATGCCCCCGGAGGGATACGCCACCACCAGCGTCACCTGGCGGCCCTTGTAGAAATCTGCGACGGGATCTGCGCCGGCGGCCGGAGCCGAGAGGGCGAAAGCGACGGATGCGGCGGCAACGGCCGCGACCGGGAACGGACGGTACATTCTGGTGTCTCCCTGAAGGGTTGTATTCCCGCTTTGTCTTCTTCTTGCGGGGTTCCCGGATGCTGCCATACTCCGCCGTACGCAGCAAGGGCGCCAGGGCCGCTCCGGCCGAAAGAAAAGGGCGGGTTCCTGCCCGCCCGTCGCGCCGTCGCCGATGTGCCGTAAGACGCTAGCCGGCCTTGCCTTCATTGACGATCTGATCCCGCGCGGTGACGGAAAGCTTCTCCATTTCCTTGCGCAGCCGGTGCTCGGTCAGCTCCTTGCCCTTGTCGGCGAAGTCGGCCATCACCTTGCGCACCACGTCGGCATCGCCCGCTTCCTCGAAATCGGCGGCGACGACCTCGCGCGCGTAGGCGTCGGCGTCGGCGCCGGACATGCCCAGCTCCGCCGCGGCCCACAGGCCCAGCAGCTTGTTCCGCCGCGCGGTGATCCTGAACAGGGTTTCCTGATCGTGCTGGTACTTGGCCTCGTAGCCCTTCTCGCGGTCGTTGAAGCTGTTGCTCATGGTCGTCCTGCTCCTGCTTTCCGGTCGCGCCGCCGGTCTCGTACCAACTCAATTTAAGCATCGCCGCGCGGCGGGCAACCCGGCAGCGGTTATAGCGGCAGGGCGCGCGAAGTGGTATCGAAACTTCATGTGCACCGTCGTCTTCCTGCGCCGCCCCGACCACGAATGGCCCCTGATCGTCGCCGCCAACCGCGACGAGATGGCGGGCCGTCCGTGGAAGCCCCCGGCCCGCCACTGGCCCGACCGGCCGGAGGTGATCGCCGGGCTCGACGTGCTGGCCGGCGGAAGCTGGCTGGGGATGAACGATTACGGCCTCGTCGCCGGGGTGCTGAACCGGCGGGAATCGCTCGGCCCGGACCCCCGCCTGCGCAGCCGGGGCGAGCTGGTGCTGGAGGCGCTGGAGCACGCCGACGCGATCGCGGCGGCCGAGGCGCTGTCCCATATCGATCCCGAGGCCTATCGCAGCTTCAACCTGTTCGTGGCCGACGACCGCGACGCGCGCTGGCTGCGCAGCCTCGGCCCCGGCCGGGCGCGGTCGGTGGAATCGCTGGAAATTCCGGAGGGGGTGTCGATGATGACCGCGTTCGGGCTGAACGCGCCGGACTCGGCGCGCACCGCCCGTTTCCTGCCGCTGTTCGAGGCCGCGCGCCCGCCCGCGCCCGCCGCGGACTGGGGCGATTGGCCGGACCTGCTGGCGCGCCGCGATCACGACGAGGCCGCAGGCCCCCGCGAGGCCATGTCGGTCGTCACCGGCGGGGGCTTCGGCACGCTGTCCTCCAGCCTGATCGCGCTGGGAAGGCCGGACGAAAACGGTCCCCGCGCGGCCTGGCGTTTCCGGGATACCGCGTCCGATACGGATTGGCGGGAAATTTCCCTGGATCCAGCGCCGGGCTAAGGGCTTTCCGCGGCTCCGATCCCGCGGTTAAGGGTTCCGCCATTGTTCGTCCGCAACAATGTTGCTATATCACGGAGGCACGGCGCAAACGGTCCGCCCCGGATCGCTCCCCCGCCCCTGCGTACATCGCCGGAAAGTCGCAATGGCCCGCCGCAAACGGATTTACGAAGGGAAGGCCAAGGTTCTCTATGAGGGCCCGGAGCCTGGAACCCTGGTGCAGTATTTCAAGGACGACGCCTGGGCGCTCGACAAGCAGGGCACCATCACCGGCAAGGGCGTCCTCAATAACCGCATCTCCGAATTCCTGATGATCCGCCTCGGCGAGATCGGCATTCCGACGCATTTCATGCGTCGGCTGAACATGCGCGAGCAGCTCGTGCGCGAGGCGGAGATGATCCCGCTGGCGATCATGGTCCACAACCTCGCCACCGGCGACCTGGCGGCCCGGTTCGGCATGAACGAGGGCACGCCGCTGCCGCGCTCGATCGTCGAGTACTATTACAAGTCGGATGAGCTGCATAACCCGATGGTGGCCGAGGAGCATGTGACAGCGTTCGGCTGGGCCAGCCCGCAGGAGCTGGACGAGATCATCCATATGTCGCTCCGGGTCAATGACTTCCTGAGCGGGCTTTTCCTCGCCGTCGGCATCCGGCTGGTGGATTTCACGCTGGAATACGGCCGGCTGTGGGAGGAGGACCAGTCGCGCATCGTGCTGGCCGACGAGATCAGCCCGGACAACTGCCGGCTGTGGGACGTCTCCACCAACGAGATCATGGACAAGGACCGGTTCCGCCGGGGCATGGACAATGTCGAGGAAGCCTACCAGGAGGTCGCGCGCAGGCTCGGCATCCTGCCGGAGGGCGACGCCCGGGACCTCAAGGGCCCGGCGATCATGCAGTAATCCGAAAGAACCGAAGCGTCTCGTGAAGGTCCGCGTCCACATCACCCTCAAGACCGGCGTCCTAGACCCGCAGGGCAAGGCCATCCAGCACGCGCTCGACGGGCTGGGCTTCGCCGGCGTCGACGGCGTCCGCCAGGGCAAGTATATCGAGATCGACCTCGCCGAGACCGATCCGGCGAAGGCGCGCGAGACCGCCGAGGCCATGTGCGCCCGGCTGCTGGCCAACACCGTGATCGAGGACTACCGCGTAGACGTCGGCTCATGAAATCCGCCGTCATCGTCTTCCCCGGATCGAACTGCGACCGCGACGTGCAGGTGGCGCTGCGGGCGTCGCTCGGCGCGGAGCCGCTGATGGCGTGGCACGGCGACGCGGCGCTGCCGGCGGTCGACCTGATCGTCGTGCCGGGCGGGTTCTCCTACGGCGACTACCTGCGCGCCGGCGCCATGGCCGCGCATTCGCCGGTGATGCGTGAGGTGGCGGCCCGCGCCGCCGCGGGCGTGCCGGTGCTCGGCATCTGCAACGGCTTCCAGGTGCTGTGCGAGGCCGGGCTGCTGCCCGGCGCGCTGATGCGCAACGCGGGGCTGAAATTCATCTGCCGGGACGTCCATCTGCGCGTCGACAACGCGAGGACGATCTTCACGAGCGGCTATGCCGCCGGCCAGGTCGTGCGCATGCCCGTCGCCCATGCCGACGGCAACTACAACGCCGACGCGGCGACGCTCGACGCGCTGGAGGGCGAGGGGCGCGTCGCCTTCCGCTACTGCGCCGCCGACGGCGCGGTAACGGAGGCCGCCAACCCCAACGGCTCCGCCCGCAACATCGCCGGCATCCTCAACGCCGCCGGCAACGTGCTCGGCATGATGCCGCACCCCGAACGCCTCGCCGAGGCCGCGCTGGGCGGCACCGACGGACGGGCGATGTTCGACGCCGTCTGCGCCGCGCTCGCCGCCTGACTTCTGCTTTTCCGGCGCCTCCCACTGGTCACCGCGGCCCCCTGCCCGCCTGTGCTAGGCTTTCCGCATGTTCATTCCGATCACCGACCGCAACAAGCGCATCTGGATCCAGTATCACTACGTGACGCTGGCGCTGATCGCTGCCTGCTGTGCGGTGTACCTGCTCCAGATGGCCGGCGGCGAGGACGGGTTCGTGCGGTCGATCTTCGGCTTCGGCATGATCCCCTCGGTGCTGTTCGGCACCCGCACCCTGCCGGAGGGGCTGTTGCACGCACCGCACTGGCTGACGCCGATCACCTATATCTTCCTGCATGGCGGGCTGCTGCATCTGGCCGGCAACATGCTGTTCCTCTGGGTCTTCGGCGACAATGTCGAGGATTCCATGGGGCACCGGCGCTTTCTGGCGTTCTTCCTGATGACCGGCGCCATCGCCGCAATCGTGCAGGGCGCCGTGGTCCCGACATCGGAGGCGCCGATGGTCGGCGCGTCGGGCGCGGTCTCCGGCGTGCTCGGCGCGTATCTGGTGCTGCATCCGCGGGTGCAGGTCTGGGTGCTGATGTTCGCCTGGATACCCCTGCGCCTGCCGACCTGGGCCGTGCTCGGCAGCTGGATCGCCATGCAGCTCGGCTACTCGCTGCTCGGCGACGACCTGTCCGACAATGTGGCGTGGTGGGCGCATGTGTCGGGATTCTTCGCGGGCGCCGCGCTGATCCGCTGGTTCCGCATGCCGCACGTGCTGCTGTGGGACACCGCCGCGACACACGGGCTTCAGGTCAGCGGGCTGGAACTGCGCCGCCGCGGCCCGTGGGGCGGGCCCTGGGGCGACAGGAAGGGCTGAAAAGCGGAGGGCCGGGCCGGCGCGCGGCCCGGCCCGATGCCCCTCGCCTATCGCATGTTGGCGATGATGGCGCGCTGCGTGTCCTGCATCTGCTTCAGGATGTTGGTCATCATCTGCATGGTCTGGTTGCGCTTGTCGATCGCGCCTTGAAGCTTGCCCATGTCGGACTGCGAATCCTTGGCCAGCGAGTCCATGTACTTCTTCAGCGCGGCCTCGTTGGCGTCCCAGCTCTTGCCGTAGGCGATCCCGACGGCGGAGAAATACTTCGCGATCGCCGGGTCCGCCTTCGCGGGAGCCACGCCCTTCTTCTTCGCCGCCGCCATGGTGGACCGGATGCCGGCCGCGGCGGCCAGCTTGGCGTTGCGCTCCCGCGTCTTCTGGAGCGCCCCCTGAAGCTTCGCGGCCTGCTCCTTCGAGAGGTTCGCCGTATAGGCGGCGAGCAGCGCCTCCATGTCGCCCCCCGTCGGCTGGCTGACCGCCCCGACGCCCTGGACGCCAGCGCCCGACACCCCGACGGCCTGGACTCCGGCACCCGCGGCCCCGATGGCCCCGGCCGGCAGCCCGGGGACCATTACCTCGTATGCGGCAAGCACGATCTCCTTCCCGCCCCAGCCGAAATTGCAGTTGCCGGCGACAACCTTGCCGGGATGGACGCCCTGCTGATAGGCGGCGCGGCATACGGGCAGCAGGCGCGCCGGCTCGCTGCCGCCGATGAAGGCGCCGGCGGGCAACGGTGCGCCGTTGCGGGCCGCGATCCAGCGGATCGCCGGGCGGCCGGTGAGAACGTCGAATTTGGGGTTCAGGATCTCCTTGCCGCCCCAGCCGAAATTGCAGTTGCCGGCGACGATCTTGCCGGGATGCAGCCCGTTCTGATAGGCCGCGCGGCAGATCGGCAGGGTGCGGCCCGGCTCCTGGCCGCCCAGGATCACGTTCTGGCGGGAAGCCGGCTCGGTGTTCGGAACCCACGTCAGGCCATCGGCCTGCGCACCGGCGGCGCACAGGCCGGTGACGAGTGCCGCCGCGGCGGCACTGATACGGTTGAATTTCATGATGTCTACCCCAGAGAACCCACTGTCAGGTGCAACCAAATAGCGGAGACGAGAGAATCCGCAAGCGGAATTCTGTGGAATTTTAGCGGTCTTCGCTTCCGATCCCGTCCGCGATTCGGTAATCAATGGGGACCCGCTTCCCTGCGGCGCCCGACGGAAAGAGAGCCCTCCCCGCCCGTGACCGAGATTACCGCCGAGATCGTCAGAGAGCATGGCCTGACCGACGAGGAGTACCGGCGCGTCCTGCGCATCATGGGCCGCGCGCCGAACCTGGTGGAGCTCGGCATCTTCTCCGTCATGTGGTCGGAGCACTGCTCCTACAAATCCTCCAAGGTCTGGCTCAAAAAACTGCCGACGACGGCGCCCTGGGTGATCTGCGGACCGGGCGAGAACGCGGGGGTGATCGATATCGGCGACGGTCAGGCGGCCATCTTCAAGATGGAAAGCCACAACCACCCCAGCTTCATCGAGCCCTACCAGGGCGCGGCCACAGGCGTCGGCGGCATATTGCGCGACGTGTTCACCATGGGCGCGCGCCCGGTGGCCAACATGAACGCGCTGCGCTTCGGCCATCCGGACGATCCGAGGACGCGGCATCTGGTCTCCGGCGTCGTGGCGGGGATCGGCGGCTACGGCAACTGCGTCGGCGTGCCCACCGTGGGCGGCGAGGTCAATTTCCACCACGGCTACGACGGCAACATCCTGGTCAACGCGATGACCGTCGGCATCGCGGACGCCGACCGGATTTTCTATTCCGCCGCCGCCGGGATCGGCAATGCCGTGGTCTATGTCGGCTCGAAAACGGGCCGCGACGGCATCCACGGTGCCACCATGGCCTCGGCCGAGTTCGACGACGACTCCGCGGAAAAGCGCCCCACCGTGCAGGTCGGCGACCCGTTCACGGAAAAGCTGCTGATCGAGGCCTGCCTGGAGCTGATGGGCACGGACGCGGTGATCGCCATCCAGGACATGGGCGCGGCCGGGCTGACGTCCTCCTCCGTCGAGATGTCGTCCAAGGGCGGCGTCGGCATCGAGCTGGACATGGACGCGGTGCCGGTGCGCGAGGACGGCATGACGCCTTACGAGATCATGCTGTCGGAGAGCCAGGAGCGGATGCTGTTCGTCCTCCGCCCCGGCCGCGAGGACATCGCCCGGGCGATCTTCGAGAAATGGGAGCTGGACTTCGCGGTGATCGGGCGGATCACCGACACTCAGCACCTGGTGCTGCGGTCGGGCGGCACGACGGTCTGCGACATCCCGGTTCCGCCGCTGGTGGCCGAGGCGCCCGAATACGACCGGCCGCGCGGCGCGCCGCCCGCCCCCGCACCCATGCCGTCTCCCGTGCCCGCACTGGACACGCCGGCCGGCGAAGCGCTGCTCACCCTGATGGGCAGCCCGGACCTGTGCTCGAAGCGCTGGGTGTGGGAGCAGTACGACCACATGGTGATGGCCGACACCGTGCAGCGCCCGGGCGGCGACGCCGCGGTGGTGCGCGTCCACGGCACGAACAAGGCGCTGGCCATCGCCACCGACTGCACCCCGCGCTACTGCTTCGCCGATCCGCGCCAGGGCGGCAGGCAGGCTGTGGCCGAGGCATGGCGCAACCTGACCGCGGTCGGGGCGACCCCGCTGGCCGTGACCGACAACATGAATTTCGGCAATCCCGAGCGGCCGGAGATCATGGGTCAGTTCGCCGGCTGCATCGAGGGCATGGCCGAGGCCTGCATCGCGCTGGACTGCCCGGTCGTGTCCGGCAACGTCTCGCTCTACAACGAGACCAACGGCAAGGCGATCCTGCCGACCCCGGCCATCGGCGCGGTCGGGGTGCTGGCCGATTACCGCCGCATGGCCACGCTCGCCTTCAAGGCGGCGGGCGAGGCCATCGTGCTCGTCGGCGCCACAAACGGCCATCTGGGGCAGTCGCTCTGGCTGCGCGAGGTCGCGGGGCTGGAGGCCGGCCCGCCGCCGCCGGTGGACCTGGCGGCCGAGCGGGCCAATGGCGACCTGATCCGCGCGCTGATCGGGGACGGTGCGGTGACGGCCTGCCACGACCTGTCCGATGGCGGGCTGCTGGTGGCCGTGGCCGAGATGGCGCTGGCCGGCGGCATCGGCGCCGCGGTGGAAATCCCGGACGGGACAGGCCCCACCGCCTGGCTGTTCGGCGAGGATCAAGGTCGCTATTTGATCACAGCGCCGGACGCGGCGGACATCCTTGCCCGCGCCGCGGCGGCCGGGGCGCCGGCCGCGGTGATCGGTCGCACCGAGGCGGGGGCGACATTGACTGTACCGAATGGTCTATCTATATCCTTGGACACGTTGCGCGATACCCATGAGGGCTGGCTGCCCCGTTACATGGCCGCCCCCTGAGCGCGAAAAAGGAACGACACATGCCCATGGACCCCGGCGAAATCGAACGCCTGATCAAGGAAGGGCTGCCCGACTCGCAGGTGCAGCTTGAGGATCTCGTCGGCGACGGCGATCACTGGTCGGCGACCGTGGTTTCTCCCTCGTTCAAGGGCAAGACCCGGGTCCAGCAGCACCAGATGGTTTACAAGGCGCTGCAGGGACGGATGGGCGGCGAGTTGCACGCGCTGGCCCTGCAGACCTCTCCCCCGGAAGAGTAATCGTCGGACGCCGGCACAACGCCCCCTCAACCCAGGAACCTATTATGACCGACAATCCAGTCTTAGAGCGTATCAAGCAGGACGTTTCCGAGAACGACGTGGTGCTCTACATGAAGGGCACGCCCGTCTTCCCGCAATGTGGCTTCTCCGCCGCCGTGGTGCAGGTGCTGAGCCATCTGGGCGTGCGGTTCAAGGGCATCGACATCCTCGCCGACCCCGAGCTGCGCGAGGGCGTCAAGGTCTTCAGCAACTGGCCGACCATTCCCCAGCTCTACGTGAAGGGCGAGTTCGTCGGCGGCTGCGACATCGTGCGCGAGATGTTCGAAACCGGCGAGCTGGTCGAGTTCATGAACACCAACGGCGTCGAGGTCAAGCTCGCCGAGGCGCGGTAACGCCTGACGCGGGGCCTCCAGGCCCCTTCCGACGCCCTGCCTATCCGTCTAGGCGCGGCCGCGCCGCTGCGCTACCATTGCCTGTCCATGTGATCGGGGAGGCAGGCCATGGCCATGATACGGACGAAGGGCGTCGCGCATTTCACCATCCCGTGCAGCGACACGCGGGTCAGCGAAAAATTCTATGTCGACGTACTGGGGATGAAATCCATCCGCGGCAACCACGACCGCGGGATGATCTTCCTCGATTGCGCCGGCGACTGCATCGTGCTGCTGCGCGTGGACGAGCCGATCTCGACCGCGCGCGTGCGCGACTGCCACACCGCCTTCATCGTGGACCCGGCCGATTACGCCGAGGCGGTGAAGAAACTGCAGGCAACCGACAGCATCGAGTACCTGTACGAGGAGGACATGCAGGGCGGCGCCGTCAACGGACCGCGCGCCTATTTCCACGATCCCGACGGCAACGTGCTGGAGATCATCGACCTGACAAGCTATCTCGGCGACGAGCTGCGCGAGAAGGACGCGGCCGGCGCCTGATGGCGAGCACGGTCGAGGTCCTGGTCGACGCCTTCAACGAGGCGGGAACCCCCTTCATCGTCGGCCATCCGGGCGGCGAGTCGGTCGAGATGATGGAGGCCGCGCGCAAGGCCGGGATGCGCTTCATCTTCATCAAGCAGGAAACCGCCGGCGCGATGCTGGCCTCGACCTGGGGCGAGATCACGGGATCGCCCGGCGTCTGCCTGTCGACGCGGGGGCCCGGGGCCTCCAACATGATCAACGGCGTCACCCATGCCTTTCTGGACCGCTGCCCGCTGATCGCCATCACCGATTCCTACCCCGCCCATACCTACGAGACCG
Organism: Alphaproteobacteria bacterium; assembly: GCA_009377375.1. Lineage (GTDB taxonomy): Bacteria > Pseudomonadota > Alphaproteobacteria > MPNO01 > UBA2964 > WHUE01. The sequence continues at coordinate 34,675 of WHUE01000024.1, forward strand.
GGCTGCGCCAGCGGCTGAACCAGCTCGCGCTCTACGCGCCGGTCACCAAGTGGAACACCACCATCGGCGCGAAGACGGTGCGCCAGCAGGTGCGCCGCGCCATCCGCGTGGCGACGAGCGGCACGCCCGGCCCGGTGCAGTTCGACCTGCCGGCCGACCAGACCACGTGCGAGGCCGAGACGCTGTTGGCGGAGCCGCCGCTGCGCGCCGACATCGTGCCGCTGGCGCCCGACCGGAACGGGCTGAAGCGGCCGCTGGAGATGCTCGATGCGGCGCGCAAGCCGATCCTGCTGGTCGGCATAGGCGCGCTGTGGTGCCGCGCGGCGGCGGAGGTGCTGGCATTGGCCGAGAAGCTCGGCGCGCCGGTGCTGACCACCACCAAGGCCAAGGGCGCCATCGCCGAGGATCATCCGCTCAGCGCCGGCGCGCTGATCGGCGGGGTGATCGAGCGCGACCTCGTCAGCCGCGCCGATCTGATCGTCACGGTCGGGCTGGACGCGGTGGAGCTGCAGCCCAAGCCGTGGCCCTATACCGCGCCGGTGATGTCCCTTGCCAGCACGCCCGGCCTGGATGCGCTGGTCCCCGCCGCGCCCGAGGTGATCGGCGACCTGAAGCCCCTGCTCGCGGGGCTGGCCGAATGGGCGAAGGGCGGCGCCGGCTGGGGCGAGGAGGCCGCAAGGGACTACCGCGCACGGCTCAACGCGGCGCTGGACGTCCCGGCCAACGGGCTGACGCCGCAGGGGGTGCTGGAGGTCAGCCGCGCCGTGCTGCCGCGCGAGACGGTGGCGACCTGCGACGCGGGCGCCAGCCGCATGCTGGTGGTCCAGAAGTGGGGCGCCTTCGGGCCGCGCGAGTTCCTGGCCTGCAACGGTCTTGGCTCGATGGGCTTCGCCGTGCCCGGCGCGCTGGGCGCCCGCCTGGCATACCCCGATCGCCCGGTGGTGGCGTTCACCGGCGATGGGGGGCTGCTGATGGCGCTGGCCGAGCTTCAGACCGCGGCGCGCGAGAACCTGCCGATCATCGTCGTGGTGTTCGACGACGAGGAGATCGGGCTGATCCGCGTCAAGCAGGAGATCAAGCAGATCCGACCCTACGGCGTCGGGATCGGCGGCATGGACTGGGAGAAGCTGGCCCAGGGGTTCGGCGTCGACGGGGTGACGGTGGACACCGAGACCGCGCTGGGCGACGCGCTCATCGCCGCGCTGGCGTCCGGCCGCACTACGCTGATCGGCGCGCGGATCGACGGCTCCGGCTACGTCGCCCAGTTCAACGCGCTGCGCGAACTCTGAAGCTGTCCGCCTGACCCGAAACGCCGGCGCCCATAGCCATGCCGACCGCGCGGTTATGAGCTTGTTGTATCGCCCGCCTCCCTGTGCAAGGCTTGAACCAAGCCGCGCAGCGAATCGGACTGGGAGGGTCGATAGTGAGCGGAAGGGGGGGAGCCGGCGTCGGGGAGGACGTCGGCTGGATCAGGACCAACAGGGGAGTCGCTGCCTGGATCGCCGGGGCGACGATTTTACTGCTCATCTATCTCGGCACCAGCGAATGGGCCCTGCGCGAGCTGCGTGACGGATTCCGGCTCGGCTTCTTCACCGCCGTCGCCGTCTTCGCGATGCTGCTCTGCGCCGTGGCGATGATGCTGGACCGCCACCGCCACGAGACCGACGAGGACATCGCCCGCGTTACCCGGCGCGACTGGCTGGTGGCCGTCGTCGCTCTGGCGCTTTGCTATGCCTGTTTCGAGCTCGCCTGGCGGGTGGATTTCCTGCTGGTCGCACCCGTCTTCCTCGCTGGGGGGATGTGGACGCTGGGGGTGCGGCCGCTGCGCTCCGCCATCCTCGCCGCGGTGCTGGTCGCCGTGGTGATCTATGTCCTGTTCCGGCTCATCGGCATCGCGCTGCCGACCAACGTCATCGGACTCTGAGGCGCGGCCATGTTCAATGTCGAGGCATTCCAGGAAGCCCTGGTGCTGGTGTTTTCGTTCAACACGCTGATGTGGCTCGCGATCGGCGTGTTTATCGGCGTCGGCGTCGGCGCGATGCCCGGGCTGACCGCCACCACCGGCGTCGCGCTGATGCTGCCGCTGACCTTCACCCTCAGCCAGGCGGCGGGGCTCGGCCTGCTGATCGGGCTGTACAAGGGCGCGATCTACGGCGGCTCCATATCGGCGATCAGCTTCGCCACGCCCGGCACGTCGGAGGCGGCGGCAACCGTGTTCGACGGCCACAAGATGATGCAGCGTGGCCAGGGCAAGAAGGCCCTGCTGATGGCGCTCTACGCCTCCGTCACCGCGGATTTCCTCAGCGACGTCATCACCATCATGGTCGCGCCGATGCTGGCGCTCATCGCGCTGCAGTTCGGCCCGTCCGAGCGGTTCTGGCTGATGGTCCTCGCCGTCTGCCTGCTCGGCGCGCTGAGCGGCGCGCATCTCGCCAAGGGCATGCTGAGCGCCGCGCTGGGCCTCTATATCGGCACCATGGGACCGGACCCGATCAGTTCCGTCGCGCGCAACACGTTCGATCTGTGGTGGCTGGCGGACGGGGTGCATCTGGTCCCGCTGGTGGTCGGCATCTTCGCCATGGGGGCGATGCTCGAAAAGGCGGTGGAGCTGATGCGCGAAAGCCGCCGCGCGCAGGTGCTGAAGGATTCGGTGAAGGGCCTGTTCTCCGTCGGCGGCGAGGGGCTGACCTTCCGCGAGTATCTGAGCTGCTGGAAGGAAATGGCGATCGGGCTCGGCGTCGGCACCTTCGTCGGCATGCTGCCCGGGCTGGGCTCCACCGTCGGCGCCTTCATGTCCTACGGCATCGCCAAGCAGGTCTCGCCGGAGAAGCGGATCGGCACCGGCCGGCTGGAAGGCATCGCCGCGGCGGAAGCCGGCAACAACGCCACCGTCGGGCCGACCCTCGTGCCGCTGCTGGCTTTCGGCATTCCGGGCAGCGCGGTCGCCGCCCTGATCGGCGCGGCGCTGATGCTCCAGGGGGCGACGCCGGGGCCGCGCATGTTCGAACTGTACCCCACCGTGGTCTATTCGCTGTTCATCATCCTGCTGATCGGCAACATCTTCAACCTGGGCATCGGGCGCATCTTCGCCTTCGTCTACGCCAAGCTGGGCGAACTGCCCGCGCCGCTGCTGGTGCCGATCGTCATGCTGATGGCGGTGATCGGCGCCTATGCCTACGCCAACAATCCGTACGATGTGCTGATGATGCTGGTGTTCGGGCTGCTCGGCTACTTCATGCGCATGTTCAAGATCCCCGAGGCGCCGCTGGTCATCACCTTCCTGCTGGCCCCGCCGGCGGAGGAAAACCTGCGCCGCGGTCTGCTGATCAACGAAGGCGACTGGATCGCCGCCCTGTTCCACAGCCCGCTGGCCATCGGACTGGCGCTGGGCGTGGTGGTCCTGACCTGGCTGTCGTCCCGCGTGCGCATCATGGAGCGCATGCAGGCGGTCAGCCGCGAGGCGCAGGACGGATGACCGCGAACCGCGGCGGGAGAGACCGAGGCGTAGATGTAGTTTTGAACGCAGACTGATTGAACGGAGGAATTTCAGGCCATGAGACATTTTCTGACCCTGGGCGCGGCCGCCACGCTGGCAGTCGCCGTAACCGTCGCCCTCGCGCCGCAGAAGCCGGCCGTCGCGGCGGAGTATCCCGACAAGGTGGTGCAGTGCATCGTTCCCTTCGGCGCCGGCGGCGGCACCGACCGCTGGGCGCGCATCATGTCGTCCGTCGGCTTCGACGTGTTCGACAAGGGCATGCGGATCGAGAACCGCGGCGGCGCCGGCGGCACGGTCGGCTGGAAACACATGCTCGACAAGGGCGTCGACGGCCATTCGATCCTGCTGGCGAGCCCGACCCCGGTCATCGCGGCGCTGCTGGAGAAGAAGCCGCCCTTCGATCCGCGCAAGGTGAAGATCGTCGCCTACTACTCGATCATGAAGCCCACGCTGGTGGCGCCGAAGGACAAGCCCTATTCCAGCTGGGACGGGCTGGTGAAGCATCTGAAGGCCGGCGGCAAGAAGGTCACCATCGGCGGCACCATCACCCAGACGCTCGGTCCGGCCAGCATGCTCAGCCAGCTCGGGCTGATCGACCGCGTCATCCTGGTGACCTATGCCGACACCGGCAAGGCGGTGAACGATTTCCTCGGCGGCCATATCGACCTGGTCACGGTCACCACCTCGACGGCGATCAACCTCGCCGGCAAGGCCAACGTGATCCTGAACGCCACCGACCTCGACTATCCGAAGAAGGCGGCACAGGCGCTGGGCGACGTGCCGAACGCCAGGACGCTGGGGCTCAAGCCGTTCAACCCGCCGCGCTTCATCGCCATGCACCCCGACACGCCCGACGACCAAGTCGCCGCGATGTCGAAGAAGCTCGGCGAGATGCTGAAGAGCAAGCCGGTCCAGAACCTGATCGGCAAGCTGGGCGAGGAGATCATCTTCCGGCCGCACGACAACGCCGCCAAGGCGTATGAGGAAGTGATCGCGGAGTCGAAGAAGCACCTGCCGCTGTTCAAATAGGCCGGCGACGGGGCATGTTCGCCCGGCGGCGGAATCGGAAAGCCCGCGGCCAGGGCCGCGGGCTTTCCCGCATTCGGAACGGAAACGCGCGTCAGCGCGAATAGAACTCGATGACGAGGTTCGGCTCCATCTGCACCGGATAGGGCACGTCGGCCAGCTCCGGGGTGCGGACGAAGGTGCCCTTCATCTGGTTGTGGTTGACCTCCACGTAATCCGGCACTTCGCGTTCCGACGATTCCACGGCCTCGAGGACCAGCGGGATCTGGCGCGACTTCTCGCGCACCTCGATCACGTCGCCCTCGTTCACCCGGTAGGAGGGGATGTTGACCCGCTTGCCATTCACACGCACATGGCCGTGGTTGACGAACTGGCGCGACGAGAACACGGTCGGCACGAACTTCATGCGGTAGACCACCGCGTCGAGGCGGCGCTCCAGCAGCCCGATCAGGTTCTCCGAGGTGTCGCCGCGGCGGCGCACCGCCTCGTCATAGACCTTGCGGAACTGCTTTTCCGTGATGTTGCCGTAATAGCCCTTCAGCTTCTGCTTGGCCATCAGCTGCTCGCCGTAATCCGAGGCCTTGCGGCGGCGGGCCTGGCCATGCTCGCCCGGGCGGTATTCGCGCCGGTTGAAGGGGGATTTGGGCCTGCCCCACAGGTTGCACAGCAGGCGGCGGTTGATCTTGTACTTCGACTGGACCCGTTTGCTCATGGGCGCGCTCTTTCCTTCTCGCTCGTTTGGTTTTCCGTTGTCCCGGCTTTTTGTCCCGATAGTCCGGCCCGCAAACGCGGCGGCAGGGCGCAATGCGCCCGTGTTCTCGGGAAGGCGGCGATAAATAGGCGAAGGGGGCCACAATGTCAACGATTTGGGCGTTAACCATGGGGCGCTTCCTATTCCCCCGGCTTCTTCCATTTCTTCTCCGTCAGGGAGACGACGATGCCACGGAGCGTGCGGACCTCCTGGCTGGTCAGGCGGATGCGATTGAAGATGTTGCGGATGTTGCGGACCATCCGCGGGCGCTTCTCGGCGACGCGCAGGAAGCCGCCCTTGTCCAGCTCGCTTTCCAGGTGCTCGTAGAAGCCGAGTATCTCCGACTGGGTCGCGTACTCGCCGCCGCGGCCCTTGCGCATGATGGTGTCGGGCGCGTCCGCCCCGCCTTTCAGCCGCCATTCGTAGCCGAGCAGCAGCACGGTCTGGGCGAGGTTGATGGAGGAGAAGGCGGGGTTGGTCGGCACGGTGATCAGCGTGTCGGCCAGCGCCAGGTCGTCATTGTGCAGCCCGACGCGCTCCGGCCCGAACAGCAGCCCGCTGCGCAGGCCCTCCGCCGCGGCCGTCCGCGCGCTGGCCGCCCAGCGCCGGGGCGTCTGCACGTCCTTGATCATGTCGCGCAGCCGCGCCGTGGTCGCCGCCACCCGGTGCAGGTCGGCGACGGCCTCCGCCGTGGTGTCGAACAGCGCCGCGTTCTCCAGCACCTCATGCGCGCCGGAGGAGGTGTTGATCGCCGGCGCGTTGGGCCATTTGACGCGCGGCCGCACCAGCCGCATCTCCGTCAGGCCGAAATTGAGCATGGCGCGCGCGGCCATGCCGATATTCTCGCCGAGCTGCGATTCCACCAGCACGACCGCCGGCGCGTCCTCCGACGTCCGCTCGGCCGCCTCGCGTTTCGTCGGTTCGGGATCGGTCATGGTCGCTGGCCCTGCGGGCGCGTTCAGACGCTCGCGCCGTCGCGGTGGAGCTTCCAGGTGATCGCGTCGAGCAGCGCGTTGTAGGACGCGTCGATCACGTTGGCGGAAACCCCCACAGTGGACCAGCGGTTGCCCTGCCCGTCGGCGCTTTCGATCATCACCCGCGTCACCGCACCGGTGCCGGCGCCGGGGGTGAGGATGCGCACCTTGTAGTCCACCAGCCGCATGTCCTCGAGCTGGGCGAAGACCGGCTGCAGCGCCTTGCGCAGCGCGTTGTCGAGCGCGTTCACCGGCCCGTTGCCCTCTGCCACCGTCATGAAGTGCTGGTTGCCGACATCCAGCTTGGTCACGGCCTCCGACACGGTGATCAGGTTGCCGCGCGCGTTCCAGCGCCGCTCGTCGGTGACGCGGAAGCTGCGCAGGGTGAAGTAGTCCGGCACCCCGTCCAGCGCGCGCCGGGCCAGCAGCTCGAAGCTCGCCTCCGCCCCGTCATAGGAATAGCCGCTGTCCTCGCGCGATTTCACCTCGTCCAGCAGGCGCTGGACCTTGGGGTCCTTCGCATCCACGACGATGCCGATCTCGCGGAACCGCGCCAGCACGTTGGACCGGCCGGACTGGTCCGACACCACGATGTGGCGGACGTTGCCGACCAGCTCCGGCTCGATATGCTCGTAGGTTCTCGGGTCCTTCTCCACCGCGCTGGCGTGCAGCCCGCCCTTGTGGGCGAAGGCCGAGTCGCCGACATAGGGGGCGTGGCGGTTGGGGGCGCGGTTCAGCCGCTCGTCCAGCAGGCGCGAGACATGGGTGAGCCGCTTCAGCGCGCCCGCGTCGAGCCCGGTCTCGAACCCCATCTTGAGCATTAGCGACGGGACGATGGAGACCAGGTTGGCGTTGCCGCAGCGTTCCCCCAGCCCGTTCAGCGTGCCCTGGATCTGGCGCGCGCCCGCGCGCACCGCGGCGAGGGAGTTCGCCACCGCGTTCTCGGTGTCGTTGTGGCAGTGGATGCCGAGATGGCTGCCGGGCACGTGGCGCGCCACCTCGCCGACGATGCGCTCGATCTCGTCCGGCAGCGTGCCGCCGTTGGTGTCGCACAGCACCACCCAGCGCGCCCCCGACTCGTAGGCCGCCTTGACGCAGGAGAGCGCGAAATCCGGATTCGCCTTGTAGCCGTCGAAGAAATGCTCGGCGTCGAACAGCGCCTCGTCGGTGCGCTCGGCGGCGAGGGAGACGGAGTCGCGGATCATCTCGATGTTCTCGTCCAGCGGCACGCCGAGCGCGATGTCGACATGGAAGTCCCAGGTCTTGCCGACCAGGCAGATGCCGCGCGCGCCGGACTGGAACAGCGCCGACAGCCCCGGATCGTTGTCCGCGCTGCGCCCCGACCGGCGGGTCATGCCGAACGCCGTCAGCATCGCGCGCTTCAGCGTCGGCGCTTCGGCGAAGAAGCGGTCGTCGGTCGGGTTGGCGCCGGGCCAGCCGCCCTCGACATAGTCGATGCCGAGCGCGTCCAGCTCCTTCGCGATGGCCGTCTTGTCGGCCGCCGAGAAATCCACCCCCTGCGTCTGCGCCCCGTCGCGCAGCGTGCAGTCGTAGAGATATACGCGCTTGTCGGTCATCGGCTTCGCTTCCATGTCGTGCCGCCGGCCGCATCCTCCAGCACCACGCCGGCATCGGCCAGCGCGTCCCGGATCCGGTCCGCCTCGGCAAAGTTCTTCGTCTTCCGCGCCTCCGCCCGGCGTCGGATCATGTCGTCGATCTCGTCATTCGACAGGCTTCCGTGATCGGCGGCGTCCCCCTTGAACCAGTCCTCGGGGTCCTGCTGAAGGAGGCCCAGTAAATAGGCATTAAAGCGAAGAACCGTCTGATGACCGGTGCGCTCCGCATCGTCTGCTGCTTTGTGTACCGAATTCGCCAAAGCATGAAGAAATCGAATCGCTTGGGGCGTGTTTAAATCATCCATCAGTGACTGCAAGACAGCATTGCTTTCACCGATTTGTGTCACGCGCGAATGGTCCAATACCTCCCGCGAGGCGCCTCGCAGCGCGCCGTAGAGCCGATCTAGCTGTCCCTTCGCCTCCGCCAGTGCCTGCTTCGAGAAATCCAGCGGCTGGCGGTAGTGGGCGGACAGAAGCGCGAGGCGGATCGCCTCGCCGGGAATGCCTTCCGCGAGCAGGTCGTGGACGGTGTGGAAGTTGCCGAGCGATTTCGACATCTTCTCGCCGTCGACCGTCAGATAGCCGTTATGCATCCAGGTGCGCACGAACGGCGCGCCGTCATGGGCGCAGACGGATTGCGCGATCTCGTTCTCGTGGTGGGGGAAGATCAGGTCCTGCCCGCCGCCGTGGATGTCGAAGGTGACGCCGAGATGCGCCTCGCTCATCGCCGAGCATTCG
>WHUE01000250.1 GCA_009377375.1 Alphaproteobacteria bacterium
CTCGACCGTCGGCAACATCATGTCGACGGGCATCGTGACCATCCCGCTGATGAAGAGGACCGGCTTCCGGCCGGAATACGCGGGCGCGATCGAGGCGGTGGCCTCCAACGGCGGCCAGATCGCGCCGCCGGTGATGGGCGCGACCGCCTTCATCATCGCCGAGTTCCTGGAGGTGCCCTACCAGGAGGTGGTCATCGCCGCGGCGATGCCGGCGCTGCTCTACTTCCTCGTCCTGTTCATCCAGGTCGACGCGGTAGCCCGGCGGTTCAGCATCCGAGGCCTGCCGCGCGCCGAACTGCCGGTGATCCTCGACGTGATCAAGGTGGGCTGGATCTTCGTCTTCCCGATCCTCATACTGCTCTATTTCCTGTTCTGGCTGGGCTACCCGCCGGGAATCGCGGCGCTTTATTCCGCGGGCAGCCTGGTCGTCCTGATGGTCCTGCGGGACCGCAAGCTGCCGACGCTGGCTCACTGGAAGAACTTCCTCTTCGGCAGCGGCGAGATCCTGGTCCCGCTGCTACTGATCGCCGGCGCCGCCGGCATCATGATCGAGGACCAGGTCAGCCCGAAAAAATGCGGGCACACGCGCGGCAAGCAAGTGATATCACGGGATGAGGCGCGGATGAAAATCCGTGCCGCGGTCGACGCCA
>WHUE01000251.1 GCA_009377375.1 Alphaproteobacteria bacterium
TCCACGTCACCGATCGCGAGAAACAGGCGCCCAATGCCGTAGCCGCCGGGTGTGGTGAGCAGCAGCACTGCCCCGTCCGCGAGCAGGTTCACCAGCCCAGCCCGTTCCTCGTCGGTGAAGCTCGCCAGCTCCAGCGTGCCGGCGACCGAGCGTCGGGTGGCACCGACCGCGATCGGCTGCTTGCGGCCCAACACGGGGAACACACCCACATCCGCGGGGCGGGTCAGCGCCGGTGGGGTGGTCACCTGCACGACCCGGTTCAACGCCGGTTTGCCAGGGTGCTTGAGCCACGTGCTTCCTTGGCTCGCCACGATCACCTGCGCCGACTCGATCACGGTGCCAGACTGTTCGGTCGAGGTGGCCATGTAGCTGACGGTCTCGTCCAACCCCGGGTCGTAGTCGTAGTCGAGCCACTGACCCGCCACCAGCGTGGCCGGGTTCGCTGACCGCACCACCTCGGTGGACCCGTCACCGTTGACGCGAGTAATCGTGGCCGTGGTGACGGCCGTCGGCGTGTTCCAGGTCAGTTCCAGCAGCACCCGCGCGAGAGACGGGTCGGGGGTGGCCGTGAGCGTCTGCACCATTGTCAGCTTCTCCGCCCGTGCGCCAGCGCCCGTGCCTGCCGTGTCCCGGCCTCGTCCACCTGCAC
>WHUE01000252.1 GCA_009377375.1 Alphaproteobacteria bacterium
GCACACCGAGAAGCAGACGCTGTGGCAACTGCTCGATGTGGAGAAGACGGCCGGCATCGAGCTCACCGAGTCGATGGCGATGTGGCCCGGCGCGGCCGTCTCCGGCTTCTACTTCAGCCACCCCGAGTCGCGGTACTTCGTCGTCGGCCGACTCGGCCGCGACCAGGTCGAGGACTACGCCGCACGCAAGGGCTGGTCGGTTGCCGAGGCGGAGCGCTGGCTGTCGGCCAACCTGGGCTACGACCCCGAGGACTGACGTATGGGCTCCATTAACCGCCGAGGTCGATCCTCGGGTGAGCCGTGCGACGAAGGTTTGACGTCGTACGGCAGTTCCTGCGAAACTGGACGATGCGGCCGAGAGGCGCTGCAGCGGACAATCGTCCGCCACGCTCGGCCCCATCCCTTGCAGCAAGGGCGCCTTCTTGCGAGGAGGCCGACCGTGTTGACAGATCATTTCCCTGATCCCGTCGCTCGCGCGGCGTCCCCTCTGTTCCCGTAACCCCTCAGCTCGACCTGCGCGGTCGCAGGGGCGCGGGTCGAATGATCGAAAGGAAGTTATGAGCGTCCAACTCCAAGAAGTCAACGGTTTGCAGTTCGCCGTGGCCGACCTGAACCTTGCCGAGGCTGGCAGGCACCAGATCCGG
>WHUE01000253.1 GCA_009377375.1 Alphaproteobacteria bacterium
TGAAACCAAGTTCTTTTTTGAACAGTGTAGGCGTGCGCGCCAGCTAAGCCAAGTCCCAGATGCGATTCCGGCACCATCATGAATTCGCACCCGGGCCATAAGCGGGCATTCTGACTTCGCTGTTGAAGATCACCGGGCCTGCGCGCACAATTATCCCACATCGACGGAGGTCCTTGCTGGGCCCAAGGGAGACGCTCATGCGCGAATACACGCCAGACAACGTTACGGACGCCGTTGTTGAGCAAATGGCCACGACGCCCGACCCGCGCTTCAGGGAAATCATGGAGAGCGCCGTGCGGCATCTCCATGCATTTGCACGCGAGGTCAATTTGACGCCGGCCGAATGGATCAAGGGTATCGAGTTCATGACGAAAGTGGGCCAGATGTGCACGCCTGCCCGCCAGGAATTCATCCTGCTGTCCGACACGCTGGGCCTCTCCGCACTCGTCAACATCATGCATGATAAGACAAAAATGGAGGAGGCCACCAGCGCCAGTCTGCTCGGCCCGTTTTTTCGGGAGAACACGCCAAAGCTTGAGCACGGCGCACAGATCGCGAAGGAAACCAAAGGCACCGAAGTGGTCTTGTTTGGCCGCGTGACCAACGCGCACGGCGCGCCGGTTGCCAATGCTCAGGTAACC
>WHUE01000254.1:0-395 GCA_009377375.1 Alphaproteobacteria bacterium
TGCGCCTCGCCGCGATGGCGGGAGCGCGGATCGCGCGGTAGGGGGAAAGCGGCGGGTGGAGCGCCGCGAGGAACAGGCGTTCGGGAACGGAGCGGCGTTTCCTGGCGCCCGAGCGGCCCGTTCTTCGGAAAATCCCCCGTTTTCAGAAAATCCAGGCGATCAGAAGCCAGAAGATCACGAAGAAACCGGCAAAGCCCGCGAGCATGAACTGTATCTCGCCGAGGAGGCCGTCGCCGGCGACCAGGGCCATTATCGCGACGACGGCCAGGGTCACCCCGAACGAGATCAGCGCCGACGATTTGAGGCCGAGGCCCGGTTCCAGATGCCGGGCGATCAGCGGCCCGCCGAGGAAGAACAGCAGGACGCCGGCGACCGCGACGGCGGCGGCGATCATC
>WHUE01000254.1:405-638 GCA_009377375.1 Alphaproteobacteria bacterium
AGGAATGCTGCCGGATCAGCTCGCGGATCTCGTTCGGGTCGGGCATTCCCTTCAGCGTCGCCTCGGGCTCGTCGCCCGCCGTGTAGACGTAGATGTCGCCGGTGCCGAACATGCGCTGGAACAGGCTTTGATGGACCCGCACCGAGCGTATCCCCGACAGGCGCAGCTCGTTGCGGGATTTCGAGAAGATCCCCTTTTCGTAACGCAGCTCGTCCGCGGTGAGCGTGAGCTTC
>WHUE01000255.1 GCA_009377375.1 Alphaproteobacteria bacterium
CCTTGGCCATCACATCGGCCATGTAAGCGCGAACGACCAAGTTGGTGTCTTCCACAAGTTGGGGGTCCGGGTTCGTATAGAACTGACGAGTGAAAGGTTCAACCCGACCCTCCAGATCAGCTGCCGTATAGACGGCGACGACGCCGTCCATGGCGCTTGCGCGGGCCGTGTCGATCTGGACAATGTTTGCGCGCGCAAAGGGGCTTCTCAGGAACGCCGCCTCGGCCATCCGGGGAAGCTGCATATCGGCAACAAAAGTCCCTTGACCACTGAGGAGGCGCCGGTCCTCCTTGCGCGGAACCGGTGTTCCTACGTATTTACTCATCAGTCGGAATCCCCTGCGGAAGCGCCCTCACGCATTCGCTCAGCCGCCAGTTGCACGGCCTCGACGATGTTCTGATAGCCCGTACAGCGACACAGGTTTCCGCTGAGACGTTCTCTGATGTTCTCTTCGGTTGGGTCAGGAACCTCTCTCAGAAACTCAGTAACCGTCATCAGAAAACCAGGAGTGCAGAAGCCGCACTGCAGGCCGTGCTTTTCCGAAAATGCCTGCTGGATCGGGTGCAGTTCATCGTCCGACGGAGCCATTCCCTCCACTGTCTGGATCTCAGATCCTTGTGCCTGTACTGCCAGCATC
>WHUE01000256.1 GCA_009377375.1 Alphaproteobacteria bacterium
GCCCCGAAAATCGTCCGGCCGGGCCGCGTTTACCCTTTCCTAATGGCGCGCGATTAGGAATAGTGGCGCTGTGGCCGTCCCCCGGCGGCGGCGCAAGACGCAAGGCAGAACGGCAAGACAAGACGACAGCGGACGGACGATGGCGAGCATTCTCCTGGCGGAAGACGATTCATCGCTGCGGACCTTCCTCGCGAAGGCTCTTGGCCGGGCGGGCCACATGGTCACGTCCTGCGAGGACGGGGTCGAGGCGATCGCCGCTCTCGAGCTCCGCGACTACGACCTGCTGCTGGCCGACATCGTGATGCCCGGCGTCGACGGCATCGAGCTCGCCCAGCGCGCCACCGCGCACCTGCCCGACATCAAGGTGCTGTTCATCACCGGCTTCGCCGCCGTGGCGCTGAACGCCCAGAAAACCGGCGCCAACCGCGACGCCAAGATCCTCTCCAAGCCGTTCCACCTGCGCGATCTCGTCGACGAGGTCGACCGTATCCTCCAGCGCGCCGCCTGAGGGAGTCGCGGCGGCTTCATCCTCTTGCCATCGACGGTGAGAGGCGATAAAACGCACGGCCTTCGATGGCCAAAGGGCGCGTAGCTCAGCGGGAGAGCACTACGTTGACATCGTAGGGGTCGCTGGTTC
>WHUE01000257.1:0-398 GCA_009377375.1 Alphaproteobacteria bacterium
GGCCGCGGCCGGTCTGCTCACGTACGACGAGGCCGCCGACACCTACGAGCTCGGCCCGGAGGCGGCCGTGGCGCTCGCCGACCAGAACGCGCCGCAGTTCGTGTCACGTGCGATGAGCGCGCTCGGAGCCTTCTACCTCGACTTCGAGAAGCTCGCGAAGGCCTTCCGGACCAACGGGGCGTTGGGCTGGGGCGACCATCACCCCAGGCTGTTCGCCGGCACGGAATGGTTCTTCCGTCCCGGCTATCGCGCGATGCTACCGAATGTCTGGATCCCGGCGCTGGACGGCATGGCCCGCAAGCTCGAAGAAGGTGGAAAGGTTGCGGACCTCGGCTGCGGGCACGGGGCGTCCACCATCGCGATGGCCGCACGATTTCCGCGCTCCAAGTTCTGGGGCT
>WHUE01000257.1:408-635 GCA_009377375.1 Alphaproteobacteria bacterium
CGTCCATCGCAACCTCCCGCGAACGGGCAGCCGAGGCCGGAGTCGCCGATCGCTGCGCGTTCGACGTGGCCGACGCGACAAGCTATCCGGGCACCTACGATCTGATCTGCTTCTGCGACTGCCTGCACGACATGGGCGATCCGGTTGGCATCGCACGTTACGCGCGCGAGCACCTCACCCCGGACGGCAGCGTCCTGCTCGTCGAGCCCTTCGCGCTCGACGGCCGG
>WHUE01000258.1 GCA_009377375.1 Alphaproteobacteria bacterium
GACCCGTGCCTTGGCATCAACCCGGCACGAGAGCGAGGCCGAGACATCGAACGCCTCGACGGGCAGCGGAATCAGCAGCGGCAGCTCCCGTGCAGCGGCCGCTCCCACGGTCTCCGCGCGGGCACCGATCCGGCGGGCGTCGTCGCGGGCATCGGCCGCGACCAGCGCCTCGTTGAGCGCCGCCAGCGAGGCCACCTGCGGGACCGGGGTCAGGTGCCGTCTGCGGAACCGGCCGATCTCGCCCTCCACGCCGCCCTTCTCGTGCGCACCCTTGATCCCCGGCGCGCAGAAGAACGAGTCGTAGCCGTAGTGCGAGCGCAGCGCGATGAAGCGCTCGTTCTCGACGCGGTCGCGGCCCAGCAGGATCCGCAGCACCGCCGCTTTGAGGTTGTCGTAGCGGATCAGCCCGGCGGGGACGCCGCCGAAGTGGGCGAACGCGAGCGCGTGGCCTTCGAAGAACGCCTCCTGCGCCTGATGAACGAACGCCATCGCGAAGCCGCGCCCGGAGCACGACAGGCGCATGATGAACAGCTGCAACACCAGCACCTGCCCGTCGATGCGGGCGCGGAACTCGCCGAAGTCGACCTCGGCGTCGGTGCCTGGGGCGTGCTCCTGGCCGACGGTCACGTCCAT
>WHUE01000259.1 GCA_009377375.1 Alphaproteobacteria bacterium
ATGTCCAAACCCCACACGAACGCCGGCCCCGATAGTTCGGGAGCTCATTGTATGTCCAAACCCCACACGAACGCCGGCCCCGATATGGTGCATGCAAGCGCCGCAGATGCACCACGATGAAGCGTAGAATGCGGTCCCGAGCCCCCGAATGGCTTCAGACTAAAGGGATTTTCCGCCCCGGAATTTGGCATGGTTCCTGCTGCCCGGGACGTTTCGAATACGCGTCGTTTTCCCTGTGAGCTAGGAGAGAGGCATGACCCCAGCAGACGTACTCAAACTGATCAAGGAGAAGGAGGTCAAGTTCGTCGACCTGCGCTTCACCGATACGCGCGGCAAGGAGCAGCACGTGTCGGTTCCGGCGAAGGTCTTCGACCAGTCCAAATTCGAGGATGGCCATGCGTTCGACGGCTCGTCCATCGCCGGCTGGAAGGGCATCCAGGCTTCCGATATGCTGCTCATGCCCGAAGCGGAGACGGCGCGGCTCGATCCTTTCACCGATGAGGCCGTCCTCAACATCACCTGCGACGTGGTCGAGCCGGCCGACGGCAAGGGCTATGACCGCGATCCGCGCACCATCGCAAAGCGCGCGGAGGCTTACCTCAAGTCCACTGGCCTGGGGGACACCGCCTATT
>WHUE01000025.1:0-25907 GCA_009377375.1 Alphaproteobacteria bacterium
ACTTTCCCGGACGCGAAGCTGCTGCCGGCCGATCCGTGGCAGGAGCTGCAGGCGCTGTCGCTGCACAGCTGGTGCTCCGGCGGCATCCACCCGCATCTGGGCCGCATCAACTCGCCGGAGAAG
Source organism: Alphaproteobacteria bacterium (assembly GCA_009377375.1). Lineage (GTDB taxonomy): Bacteria > Pseudomonadota > Alphaproteobacteria > MPNO01 > UBA2964 > WHUE01. Next base: position 124 of record WHUE01000025.1, read on the forward strand.
TTCTGCGACACGCCGGATTCGGCCGCCGGCATCGTGCGCATGTCGACCGAGCACCTGAACGAGAACTTCGCCATCGCCGACGACATGCTGTCGGCCTACAGGAACGTGCTCGCGCATTTCGAGCGCATGCAGAAGCGGCCGAGCGTCCAGAAGGTGCTGGCCTTCGAGAAGGACGTCCAGGCCCAGTTCGCCAAGGCCGCCTGACCGACGGCCCCGCCCCGGCCACGCGCCGGGGCGGCTGCCTCGCTCGCCCGGTCGTCGGTCGTCGCCTGGCGCTGGAGCCACGACTGTTCAGTTAAGCTCGTTCTCCTCGACCGTCATGGTCGGCGAAGGCCGACCATCCACGTTTTGTCTTGTTTTTCAGGCGCTTAACAAAGAAAAACACGTGGGTGGCCGGCCGGAGCCTGTCCTCGGACCGGGGGCCGACCATGACGGGGAAGAGGAACGAAAACCAACCAGACTGCAATGGATCGAGCCTCGGTGACGGCGGCGGAAAGTCCGGCGGACCGCTCAGCGGAGCCGGGCGAGCGCGTCCGGGCCGTCGATTGTGACGCCGAGGTCGTTCACCAGACCGTCGGCGAGGGCGTAGACCCAGCCGTGGACGGACAGGGCGCGGCCCCGCGCCCAGGCGTCCTGCACGAAGACGTCGGAGGCGACGTTGCGCACCTGGCGGACGACGTTGAGCTCGCACAGCCGGTCGAGCCGGGCGGGCGCGTCGGCGATGGCGTCGAGCTCGGCGGCGTGCTCGTGGCGGATCTCGCGGATCGGGTGCAGCCAGTGGTCGACCAGCCCGCGCCGCGCGCCGTCCACCGCCGCGGCCACGCCGCCGCAGCCGTAATGCTCGACCACCATGATGTGCTTCACCTGCAGCACCTCGACCGCGAACTGCAGCACGGACAGGTAGTTGGCGTCCTGCGGCGGGGCGAGGTTGGCGACGTTGCGGTGGACGAACAGCTCGCCGGGGTCGAGCCCGACGATTTCGTTCGCCGGAACACGGCTGTCGGAACAGCCGATCCACAGATATTCCGGCGCCTGCTGGCGGATCAGCCGGCTGAAGAAATCGGCGTCGTCGGCGACCATCCGCGCGGCCCAGGCGCGGTTATTGGCCTTCAGGTGATCCAGCATGGGCGCTCTCGTTTCGCGGGCAAGGGTGGGGGAAGGCGCGGGGCCGGGCGGCATACGGGATAAGTCCCGGTCTCAGGAGTTATGGTTAACGAACTGTAAACGCATCGCTATTCTGCTTCGCGTAGCACGGGTGCCGGTAGGGCCGGGGCCCTACCGCCAGCCCCGCTCCAGCCGGTCGATCAGCGCGTCAAGCTGCTCCAGCGACTCGTAGCGGATGGAGACCCGGCCGCGCTCACCCCAGTTCTCGATGCCGACCTTGAGCCCCGTCGCCTCGCTGAGCCGGTGCTCGAGCTGTGCGGTGTCGCGGTCCTTCGGCTTCGGAATATGGTTGGTCACGGTGCCGAGCGCGTAGCGCGGCTGGCGGGCGAGGCGCTCGGTCTGGCGGACGTTGAGCCCTTCCTTCGCCACCTTGCGGGCGAGCCCTTCCGCGTTCTCCACGTTCATCAGCGCGCGGGCGTGGCCGAAGCTCAGCGTGCCGTCATTGACCAGCTCCTGCACGTCCTTCGGCAGGTTCAGCAGCCGCATGATGTTGGCGATGTGGCTGCGCGCCTTGCCGACCGCCTTGGCGAGCGTCTCCTGGGTGTGGCCGTAATCGTAGATCAGGCTGCGATAGCCCTCGGCCTCCTCGATCGCGCCGAGGTCCTGGCGCTGCACGTTCTCGACGATCGCGACCTCGAGCGCCGCCTCGTCGTTCATCTCGCGCACGATGACCGGCACCTCGTGCAGCCTGGCGCGCTGGGCCGCGCGCCAGCGGCGCTCGCCGGCGATGATCTCGTACCGGCCCGGCGCGTCCGGGTCGGAGCGCACCAGGATCGGCTGCAATATGCCGCGCTCCTTCACCGAGGCGGCGAGCGCATCCAGCTCCGCCTCGTTGAAATGGCGGCGGGGCTGCACGCTGCCGGGGCGCAGGAACTCGACCGGCACGGCGTCGGTGGCGCGGGGCGGCGGCAGGTCCGCCGCCGGCGGCGGCACGTCGCCGAGCAGCGCCGACAGGCCGCGGCCGAGCTGGCGCGGCTTCGCCGGGCGCTCGCCGCCGGGGATATCGTCGCTCATGCCACGCCCCCTTCCTCGCGCCGCAGCACCTCGCCGGCCAGGTGGATATAGGCCTGCGACCCGGCGCAGCGCATGTCGTAGAGCAGCACCGGCTTGCCGTGGGACGGCGCCTCGGACACCCGGACATTGCGCGGGATCATGGTGCGGTAGACCGTGTCGCCGAAATAGGCGCGCACGTCGTCCGCGACCTGGACGCTCAAGTTGTTGCGTGCATCGAACATGGTCAACACAATACCTTGTATGCCGAGCCCCGGATTCAGCGCCGCGCCGACCCGTTCTATGGTGCGGACGAGCTGGCTCAGCCCCTCCAGCGCCAGGAACTCGCATTGCAGCGGCACCAGCACTGCATCGGCCGCCACCATCGCGTTGAGGGTCAGCAGGCCGAGCGCCGGCGGGCAGTCGATCAGGATGTAGTCGTAGGGCAGCTCGGCATGGGCGAAGGCCTCGCGCAGGCGGAACTCGCGCCGCTCCAGGTCCACCAGCTCCAGCTCCGCCCCGGAGAGGTCCACCGAGGCCGGCACCACCCACAGCCCCGGCACCTCGGTTTCCACCGCGGCATGGGCGACGTCCGATTCGCCGAGCAGCACCCGGTAGGTGCCGTCCTCGCGCCGTTCCCGGCCGATGCCGAGCCCGGTCGAGGCGTTGCCCTGCGGGTCGAGGTCGAACACCAGCACCTTGCGGCCGACCGCGGCCAGGGCGGTGGCGAGGTTGATCGCCGTGGTGGTCTTGCCGACCCCGCCCTTCTGGTTGCAGATCGCCATGATGCGCCGCAGCCGCGCCCCGGCGGGCGCGGGCTCCGGCCGGTTTTCGGCGAGGGCCGGGGCGTCGGGGCCGATCATGGGCGGCTGATGTCTCGGAGTTTCAGGACCATGCCCGTTTCATCCGACAGGCTGGGAAGGATGTCGGCGGTCATTGTCCACGTTTTGCGCGCCTGGGTCAATTCCTCACCCCCGGAACGGCCCTTCAGGAACAGGCAGGTCGGCGGCCTCGGCGACGCGGCGACGAAGGGCGCGGCATAGTCCAGCAGCACCGGCAGCGGGGCCAGCGCGCGGGCGGTGATGACGTCCGTCGACCAGGCGGCCAGGGATTCCGCCCGTCCGTGATGGATTTCGGCCCGCGCGCCGCAGATCCGCGCCGCCTCGCGCAGGAAGGCCGCCTTCTTGCCGGTCGCCTCGACCAGATGGACCTTCAGCCCGGTGAGGACCGCCAGCACCAGCCCCGGAAATCCGGCGCCGCTGCCGAGATCGGTGATAATCCGCGCCTCCGCCGGCAGGTGGGCGGCGAGCTGGGCGGAATCCAGCATGTGGCGGCGCCACAGATCCGCCAGCGTGTCCCGCCCGACCAGGTTCACCGCGCCCTGCCACTGCACCAGCAGCGCCGCATAGGCCTCCAGCCGCGCCAGCTTGTCCCGCGGCACAGCGGCGGCGGCGGCGAACTCCAGCGGCGTCATTCGGGGCCGGCCCTGCGGAATGTTCCACGTGGAACATTTTTTGAATCATTCCAGAAATGTTCCACGTGGAACATTTTGCGCGGCAAGGTCAGGGCGCCGGCTGGGGCGCGGGGCGGCGGACATGGCGCAGCAGCGCCGTCAGCGCCGCCGGGGTCACGCCCGGCAGCCGCGACGCCGCGCCCAGCGTCGCCGGGCGGGAAGCGACCAGCTTCTCCCGCATCTCCGCCGACAGCCCGCCGATTCCATCGAAATCCAGGTCCGGCGGCAGCGTCAGCGCCTCGTCGCGGCGGAAGGCATCGATATCCGCCTGCTGGCGGTCGAGATAACCGGCATAGCGCGCCTCGACCTCGAACTGCTCGGCGATGGCGGGCGGGATCGCCGCGAGCTCCGGCCACAGCGCGGAAAGGGCGGACACGCTGGCCTCCGGATGGGCCAGCAGGCGGAGCGCGCTGCGCCGTACCCCGTCGCGGGTCACGCCGATCCCGGCCCGCGCCGCCTCCTCCGGCGTCGCCTTCAGCGCATTCAGCCGGGATTCCGCCGCCGCCAGCGCCGCCAGCTTGTCCCGCAGCGCCGCGGAGCGAACCCTGCCGATGCAGCCGATAGCCTCGCCCAGCGGGGTCAGCCGCCGGTCGGCGTTGTCGGCCCGCAGGGACAGCCGGTATTCGGCGCGCGACGTGAACATGCGGTAGGGCTCGCTGGCGCCGTGGGCGATCAGGTCGTCGATCATCACCCCGATATAGGCCTCGCTCCGGTCCAGCACGAAGGGCGCCGCGCCGGAGGCCGCGAGCGCGGCGTTGAGCCCGGCCATCAGCCCCTGGCCCGCCGCCTCCTCGTAGCCGGTGGTCCCGTTGATCTGCCCCGCGAGGTAGAGCCCGGGCACCGGCTTCGTCTCCAGCGTCGCCCGCAGCGACCGCGGGTCGACGAAATCGTACTCGATGGCGTAGCCGGGCCGGATCATCCGGGCGCGCTCCAGCCCCGGGATGGTGGCGAGCAGCGCCGCCTGGGCGTCGCGCGGCAGGCTGGTGGAGATGCCGTTGGGATAGACCGTGTCGTCGTCCAGCCCCTCCGGCTCGAGGAAGATCTGGTGGCGGGCCCGGCCGGCGAACCGCACCACCTTGTCCTCGATCGACGGGCAGTAGCGCGGCCCCCGGCTCTCGATCCGGCCCGCATAGATGGGCGAGCGCGCCAGGTTGGCGCGGATGATCGCGTGGCTCTCCTCCGTGGTGCCGGTGATGTGGCAGTCGATCTGCGGCGTGGTTATCGCCCCGGTCAGGAAGGAGAACGGCGATGGCGGATCGTCGCCGGACTGCGCCTCCAGCGCCGCCCAGTCGATGGTCCGCCCGTCGAGCCTCGGCGGCGTGCCGGTCTTGAGCCGGCCCAGCGGGAACCCCGCCCGCGCCAGCGTCTCCGCCAGCCCGACCGAGGGCGCCTCGCCGACCCGCCCCGCCGGGGTCCGCTCCTCGCCGATATGGATCAGCCCGCGCAGGAAGGTGCCGGTGGTGAGCACCACGCGCCCGGCGGAAAGATGCGCGCCCGACGCGGTGACGACCCCGCTGACATGGCCGTCCGGGCCGAGCGTCAGGTCCTCGGCGGCGTCGGCGCGGAGCGTCAGGTTCGCCTGCGCCGCCAGCGCGGCCTGCATTTCGCGGCGATAGAGCGCCCGGTCGGCCTGCGCCCGGGGACCGCGCACCGCCGGGCCGCGGCTGCGGTTGAGCACGCGGAACTGGATGCCGGCGCGGTCGATGACCCGGCCCATCGCCCCGTCCAGCGCGTCGATCTCCCGCACCAGGTGGCCCTTGGCCAGCCCGCCGATGGCCGGGTTGCAGGACATCTCGCCGATGGTGTCGAGCCGGTGGGTCAGCAGCAGCGTGCGCGCGCCGAGACGGGCCGCGGCCGCCGCAGCCTCGCAGCCGGCATGGCCGCCGCCGATCACGATGACGTCGAACCGCGTGTCGTCCCGGTTTTTCATGGGCCGCACTCTAGGTCCGGGCCGGGGCCGAGTCAAAAATGTTCCACGTGGAACATTTCTGGAATCCTTCTAAAAATGTTCCACGTGGAACATTTTCACTTGCCGATGCAGAACTCCGCGAAAATCACGCCCAGCACGTCCTCCACATCCACCCGCCCGGTGATCCGCCCCAGCGCCCGCGCCGCCAGCCGCAGATCCTCGGCCACCAGCTCGGCCTCGGTCCCCGCGGCGGCCCGTTCCAACGCGGCGCGGCAGGCCTCCAGCGCCGCCCGGTGCCGCTGGCGGGTCAGCGGCGGCTCCGGCCGTTCGGCCGCCAGCGCTTTGAGGCGCCCGGCCAGGATCTCCACCAGCCCGGCTACCCCGTCCCCGGTCCGCACCGAAACCGGGATCGCCGCGACCCCGCCGATCGCCGCCGGCGGCGCGCCCCCGAGCAGGTCGACCTTGCTGGCCACACAGACCGCGCCGTCCCTCAGCATGGCGAGGCTTTCCGCATCCGGCGGGCGGCAGGCGTCGAACAGCACCACCCGCAGATCGGCGTCCCGCGCCCTCGCCTCCGCCCGGCGAACCCCCTCCCGCTCGATCTCGTCCCCGGCGGCGCGCAGCCCGGCGGTATCGGCCACCACCGCGACATGCCCGCCGAGATCGAGCCGGACCTCGACGACATCCCTGGTGGTGCCGGCGATATCGGAGACGATGGCCGCATCCCGCCGCGCCAGGGCGTTGAGCAGGCTGGACTTGCCGGCGTTGGGAGCGCCGAGAATGGCGATATGAACGCCGTCCCGGACCAGCTCGCCCCGCCCGGAATCGTCAAGATGTTGTGTTATGACAGACAGAATATCCAATATCTGGTGTCTTGTAGCGGCTTCGAGATCCTGCGGGATGTCCTCCTCTGCGAAATCGATGGCGGCTTCCATATGCGCCAGCACGCGCAGCAGGGCCTCGCGCCAGCCGTCATAGAGCCGGCCGAGTTCCCCGTCGAGCTGGCGCAGCGCCTGGCGCCGCTGGGCCTCGGTCTCCGCCGCGACCAGGTCGGCGAGGCCCTCGACGGCGGTGAGGTCGAGCCGGCCGTTGTCGAAGGCGCGGCGGGTGAATTCCCCCGGCTCCGCGAGGCGCAGCCCCGCCTGGCGTCCCAGCGCCTCCAGCATCGCGGCGACGGAGGCGCGCCCGCCATGGATGTGCAGCTCGGCGACGTCCTCGCCGGTGAAGCTGGCCGGGGCGGGAAACCACAGCGCCAGCCCGTCGTCCAGGGTCTCGCCGGTCGCGGGATCGCGGAACTGCAGATGCACGGCGCGGCGCGCCTCGGGCAGAGCGCGCCCGATCAGCGCTGCCAGCGCCGGGCCGGCCCGAGGCCCGGAGACGCGGATGACCGCCACGCCGGCACGGCCTTCCGCGGTGGCGGGGGCGAAGACGGTATCCGCAACGGCGGCGGCTCTGGCGGCAATCCCGGTCATCGCCTCACTTTGCCAGAGTCCGGCCCGGCTGCAAGCGCCTCGAGCGCCTCGGGCCGGCGACGGCGCGAAACCGTCGGAATCCTTTACAACTTTATCGGTCTCGACAGGCGGCAATCCCGTAAGCCTTTGATTCCAATTGAGTTTCCAAACTGGCACGCGGCTTGCATGGTTAAGGCAGGGCCGAAAACAGGCGCGCCGGAATGGCGCGGGCCAGGAACGATCGGGGACCGAGATGACGACACGCCTTTTCCGACTCGCCGCGACAGGCGCCGCGCCGCTGTTCTGCGCGCTGGCGCTCGGCATCGCCGCGCCGGCGGACGCCGCCCCGCTGAGCTACCGCACCGTCGCGCTCACCGGCCATCCCGCGCCGGGCACGGCGGAGCCGTTCGACTACCTCGCCACCGCCGGATCGGTGAACAATGCCGGCCAGGCGGCCTTCAACGGCTACACGGCCACGACGGAGGGCGTCTGGTCCGAAGGCGGCGGCAGCCTCGCCCCGGTCGCCCTGGCCGGCGACGCCGCGCCGGGCACGGGCGGCGCGGCGTTCGAATATTTCGACATCCCGGTGATCAACGATTCCGGCAAGGTCAGCGTCGGCGGCTATCTCGACGACGGCCGGTTCGGCCACTTCACCAACGCCTCCGGCAGCCTCGCGAAGGTCGCGGTGACGGGCGACGCCGCGCCGGGCACCGCCTCCAGCTTCGACTATATCGACGCCGCGCCGTTCAACAACGCCGGCCGCTCGGTCTTCGGCGCCGTGCTCGCCAGCGGCGAGGAGGGCCTCTGGTCGGACCGCTCCGGCAGCCTCGCCAAGATCGCCGTCACCGGCGACGCCGCCGCCGGCACGGCGAGCAGCTTCGAGTACCTGATCGACGAATATCCCGTCATCAACGATTCCGGCACGATCGCGTTCTCGGCCATCCTCGCCAACGGCGACGAGGGCGTGTGGCGGGACGACGGCACGCAGGCGAAGGTCGCGGTCACCGGCGACGCCGCCGCCGGCACCGCGAACAATTTCACCTATGTCCTGGGGCCGACGATCAACAATGCCGGGCAGGTCGCCTTCATCGCCGGGCTGGACGATATCGGCGGCAACGAGGGCATCTGGATCGACAGCGCCGGCACGCAGACCAAGGTCGCGCAGACCGGCGAGGCCGCGCCCGGCGCCGGCGACACGTTCGACTACATGGGCTATCCGCTGATCAACGGGGCCGGAGACGTCGCCTTCGACGCCGCGCTCGCCGGCGGCGGCTACGGCATCTGGTCGACCGCCTCCGGCGGGTTGCACAAGGTGGCGGAGGAAGGCGACGCCGCCGCGGGCACCGATGCGCTGTTCGACTTCCTCACCTTCTACGGCATCAACGGCAACGGCCAGGTCGCGGTCAGCGCCATCCTCGACGACGGCAGCGCCGGCGTCTGGGCGGAGGATCCGTTCGGGGTGCTGAGCAAGATCGTCAGCTCCGGCGACCTGCTCGAAGTCGCCGCCGGCGACAGCCGCACCGTCGAGTATGCCTATCTGTTCGGCTATGCCGGCAACGAGGAAGGCTTCCCCAGCCCGTTCGGCGACAACGGCGACCTGCTGTTCTTCGCCCTGTTCGACGACGGCTCCTCCGGCGTCTTCGTCGCCGGGTTCGAGGATCTGGTCGCCGTGCCCGCCCCCGCCGCCGGGCTCATCTTCGCCGCCGGCGTCCTGGCGCTCGGCGCCCTGCGGCGGCGCAGGGCCTAGGGTTCCGGCCGGAGCCGCCGCCCGGTTTAAGCCCGTCCCTCTCATCGTCGTGGTCGGCCCCCTGGGTCCGCGCGAAGCGCGGCCCGAGGACAGGCTCCGGCCGACCACCCACGTTTTGTTTGTTTTTCTGCCCTGTCGGCGGTCGGCAAAAAGAAAAAACGCGTGGATGGTCGGCCTTCGCCGACCACGACGGGAAAGAGTGTGCATTTAAACCGGACAGCAGCGGCCGGAGCCTGTCCTCGGGCCGCGCTTCGTGCGGACCCGGGGGCCGGCCACGACGATCAAAAGGAAGAAGTTAAACCGGACAACAGCAGGAACGCCGGCCCGCTCACCCGCCGCTGATGGCGGTCATGACGAGGAGCTCGCCGCCGGGGCGCAGCTCCGTATCCAGCGTGGCCTTGGCGCCGTCGACGAAGACGTTGATGTGGCGGCGGATGGCGGGGCGGGAGTCGCAGAGCCGGTCGCGCATCCCCGGCCAGCGCGCGTCGAGCGCGGCGATCGCCTCCCGTACCGTTCCGGCCTCCACCTCGACGCGCGACGGCGCGCCGGGGAACAGGACCAGCAGGGCGCGGGGCAGGTGGACCGAGACGGCGCCGGGGTTCGCGTCCATCGTCAGGCCGCCGGCGCGTCGGAGCCGAAGGCGGATTCGCGGTTCAGCATGACCTTCTCCGTCATCGGGTCGAAGGGCGCGGAGAGATGGGCGTGGACCGCCAGCCACTTTCCGCCGGTGCGGCGGAAGACCATGGTGGCGCGCAGCCAGCTCACATGCGTCTGTCCCTCCGTGTCGCGCGCCGTGAACCGGCCGACATAGCGGCAGACGCCGAGATCGCCGTCCACGGCGACATCCACGTCCTCGATCTCCGCCTCCATATCGCCCTGCATGTACGGGAAGCAGGCCTCCAGGAAGCGCCGATAGGCGGCCGCGCTGTCCAGGCGGAACACCGAATGGCATTCGAACGTCGCCAGGTCCGGCGCGCAGACGGACATGATGCGCTCCGCGTCCCGCCGGCGGCAGCCCTCCAGCCAGGTCTCGACACAGGCGCGGATCGCCGCCACGTCCGCAGCCCGTTTCGCGTCCCCATCCATGACGATCCCTCCTACCCGTCCGTCACCAGCGTCTCGACCGAGGCGATCGACGGCAGGTCGCGCGCGATGCAGGACCAGCTCTCGCCCTCGTCGGCGCTGGCGTAGAGCGCGCCGGCGCTGGCGCCGAAATAGATTCCGGCGGGCTCCAGCGCGTCCGCCGCCATCGCCTGGCGCAGCACGGTGAGATACGCGCTTTCCTGCGGCAGCCCGTCGCGGAGATCCCGCCAGCTCTTCCCGCCGTCGCGGGTGCGCCACACAGCGGCCTTGCCGTCGGGCACGTAGCGCCCGCCGATGTCGCTGTTGAGCGGCAGCAGGTAGAGCGTCTCCGGGTCGCGCGGATGCACCGCGGCCGGGAACCCGAAAGTCGAAGGCAGTCCGGGCTCGATGCTCACCCAGCTCTTGCCGGCATCGTCCGAGCGGTACATGCCGCAATGGTTCTGCTGGTACATGCGCCCGTTGGCGCCCGGCGCCAGGGCGAGGCTGTGCACGCACTGGCCGTATTCGGGATAGCGCTGGTCCTCGGGATTGTAGTCGGCGCGCGTGCCCCTGTTGCGGGGCTCCCAGCTCTCGCCGCCATCCGCGGTGTGGAACACCCCGCCGGAGGACACCGCGACCCAGAGCCGGCGCGCATCCTCCGGATGGGGGACGATGTGGTGCAGGATCAGCCCGCCGCCGCCCGGCTGCCATTCCTTGCGGGACGGGTGATTCGTCAGCCCCTCCACGTGTTGCCAGCTCCTGCCGCCGTCGTCGCTGCGGAACAGCCCCGCGGGCTCCACCCCGGCATACAGCCCGCCCGGACCGCGGGCGAGGGACCAGACGGCTTTCACCGGGTCCTGCCCCTCCGGATAGGCGAGGCCTTCGGAGGAATGGGTCCAGGTCTCGCCCAGGTCGTCCGACCGCCATACCGCCGGGCCGAACCATTCGTTGCCGCCGCCGGCGAGGATCGCGCCGGTTTTGGGGTCCGCGATCACGTGGCTCACCGGCCAGGTCTCGCAGAACGGACCGCGCAGCGACCAGTCCTTCCGCCGCTCGTCGCCCGAAAGCACGAACGCGCCCTTCCGTGTGCCGATAAGAATAAATACCTTCTTCGCCTTGCTCGCCATTCCGGCCTTCTCCTCTCGTCGCATCCGGCGCCGAAGCCGGGTTTCTCCTTGACCTTTTACGTTGATATCAACATACTCCGTCGATGTCAAACCCGAAGCCGCCGACGCGCCGCACGACGCTTCACGTCCGTGACACCTGCCTGTCGCTGCACCTGCAGCGCGCGGCGCGCGCGGTGGCGCGGCGGTTCGATGATGCGCTGCGGCCGCTGGGGCTGACAAGCGGCCAATTCTCGCTGCTGATGTCGCTCAACCGGCCGGAGCCGCCGGCGATGGGCAGCGTCGCCGCCTTGCTGGCGATGGACCGCACCACGCTGACCGCGAACCTCAAGCCGCTGGAGCGGCGCGGCCTGCTGACCGTGACGGCGGACAAGGCCGACCGCCGCAGCCGCCGCCTCGCCCTCACGGATGCGGGGCGCGCGCTGCTGGGCGAGGCCTATCCGGTGTGGCGGAAGACGCAGAAGGAGGAGGAGGCGCTGCTCGGCAAACGGTCGCCCGACGCGCTGCGCGCGGGGCTGCGGGCGCTGTCCTAGAGCATATCCCCGTCGGGACGCCGGACGTTTCGGCTTCAATGATGTCCGTGCGGCGACGCCGACGGGAGAACCTTCAGGCCGGGCGCCGGATGCCGCGGTCGCGGCTGCGAGGGCGCGGGAATCTCCGTCCACCGGTTCTCGCCCTTCTCGCACTCCTGTACAGCGGGAAAATAGAGCGTCGTCGCCCGGCTCGCGCCGGCGAGCCGGGCGCGGAAAACGAACTCGTCGTAGAAATCGTCCGGCAGGCGTCCGCCGCTCCAGACGATCTCCTGCACGCCGGATGCGTAGGTTTTCCCGTGGGAAACCTGCGGCGTGGCGTAGCGCCCCCTGACGAGGCGGATCGTCCAGCCCGGCTTCGGCATCGGCTTGACGTTGAAGACCCCCTCCGGAATCGAAACCCGAAACGTCAGCGTCGGCGACCCTTCGCACCCGTGCGTTACCCGCAGGACCGCCTTGTAGCTGGTGTCTGCCCTGGCCTCGCCCTTCTCGAGCGAGACATGGGCTGCCGCCGGCGTCCCGGGATGAACCGCCGCCAGCCCCACACATCCCCAAAGCAGCCCCCACCGGACCTTCATCGGCCAACTCCTTTCGCTTGCGGACGCCCCTGCGTCGCCGGCGCGTATCGAACCTCGAAAGCGGGATAAAAGCGACCTTGCATTGCGCTCTGCGACGCGGCGCCGCAGGCAGGGTCATGCCCCGGCGCATCGAGCGGACGACCTAGACGACCTGGACGACCTTACACCGCCAACAGATGTGGCAGCCAGAGAGACAGCGGCGGGATGAAGACGATGAGGGCGACGCGGACGGCGTCGGACAGCAGGAAGGGGACGACGCCCCTGAACGTGTCGAGCATCGGCACGTCCTCGGCCAGCGAGTTGATGACGAACACGTTGAGCCCGACCGGCGGCGTGATCAGACCGACCTCCACCACCATCAGCGTGATGATGCCGAACCACAGCTTCAGGTCGTCGGGCTGCATGCCGAAATCCAGCGCGGCGACGATCGGCCAGAAGATCGGGATGGTGATCAGGATCATCGCCAGCGAATCCATGATGCAGCCGAACACCAAATAGAGGCAGATGATCAGCAGCAGCACGACATAGGGCGAAAGGCCGGATTCGCTGAAGAACGCCGCCGTCTCCAGCGGCAGCTGCGAGAAGCCGAGAAAGGCGTTGAACACCCCGGCGCCGAGCAGGATCAGGAAGATCATCGCGGTGGTCTGCGCGGTCTCGCGCAGCGCGTCGAGAAACCCGGCGAGCCGCATGCCGCCATAGGCGACGGCGACCAGCCCGGTCGCCACCGCGCCGACGCCGGCGCCTTCCGACGGCGTGAAGATGCCGGCATAGATGCCGCCCATCACCACGAAGAAGATCAGCGCGACGGTCCAGATCTCGCGCAGCGCGGCGATGCGCTCCGCCCGCGTCGCCTTCGGCGCGGCGGGCGCGGAGGCGGGGTCGAGGCGGACGACGACGGCGATCACGGCCACGTATCCCGCCGCCGCCAGCAGCCCCGGGATCAGCCCGGCCTGGAACAGCGCGACGATGTTCGCCTCCACCATGATGGCGAAGATGATGAGCACGATGGAGGGCGGGATCAGGATGCCGAGCGTACCCCCCGCCGCCAGCGTGCCGGTGGCCAGCGCCCCCGAATAGCCGTAGCGGCGCAGCTCCGGCAGCGCCACCTGGCCCATCATCGCGGCGGTCGCCAGCGACGAGCCGCTGACGGTCGCGAAGGCCGCGCAGCCGCCGACCGACGCCATCGCCAGCCCGCCGCGCCGGTGCCCGATCCAGGCCGCGGCGGCGCGGAACACGGCGGCGGTGATCCCGGCCCGGGCCGCGAAATGCCCCATCATCAGGAACAGCGGTATGACCGTGAGGTCGGGGGCGGAGAACCGCCAGTACATCTCGGTCTTCAGGAAGCTGAGCAGCGGGACCGGCCCGGCGATGACGCAGTACCCCGCCATCCCGACCGTCAGCATCGCCACCCCGATCGGCACGCGGACGGCGATCAGCGCCAGCAGAACTCCGAACCCGAACCCGCCGATGGCCAGATCGCTCATCGCGCGGCGCCGAAATATCCCCTCTCCGCCCCAACGGGGGGGAGAGGGTGGCCGCGCAGCGGCCGGGTGAGGCGGGGGTGCCGGACGCCGGGCGCGGTGCAGGCGGATATGTCACCCCCACCTCTCCCCGACCCTCTCCCCCCCGCCGGGGCGGAGAGGGAGCGTTTGCGTACAGCACCCCTACTCATAGTCATGCTTCCACGTCTTTTCGCGGTCCTTCGGCGGGACGCCGCCCCGGCGGATTGCGCGGATGTCCTGCGCCAGGGTCCAGAGGATCGCGCCGATCAGCACGATCAGGCAGAAGATGTCGAACGGGACCGTCCACCAGCGATAGAACTCGACCACCGCCAGCACCTCGCCGGACTCGCGCAGCTCGATCCCGCCATGGACCAGCCGCCAGGCGAACAGCGCCGCGATGACGAAATAGAGCGCCCCGCCGAACGCCTCCAGCGCTGCGCGCATCCGGGGGCCTGCACGGGTGGTGAAGAAATCCACCGCGACGTTGCCGCGGCGCATCTGGCACCAGGGCAGGAAGGCGAAGACGGCGCAGCCGCCGAGGATGCCGATCAGGTCGTAATCGCCGGGCAGCGGGGCCGCGAACAGATAGCGCCCGCCGACGCTGACCGTCACCAGCACCGCCATGGCGACGCAGAGCAGCCCGCCGAAGACGGCCAGCACGTTCGCGATGCCGTACAGGGCGCGGCCCGCCGGGTCGGCCGGCCGCTCGTCATACCCGGTGTCATGCGCCATGGAAAAATCCGCGGGCCCGGCCCGGGCCGCATGGCCGGGGCCGGCGCGCCGCTACTTCTTCGCGTATTTCTCGATCATCGCCCGGGCATCGGCGATCACCGCCGCGCCGTCCGCGCCCGAATCGTCCAGCAGCTTCTCGAACCGCTTGAAGACCGGCTGGACCTTTTCCCTGAACTTGGCGGTTTCCGCCGCGCTCAGGCTGGTGAACCGGTTCTTCTTCTTCGCCCGCACGACCTTCTCGCCGTCCACCTCGATCCGGTCCCAGATCTCGATCGCCGTCGGGGCCAGGTTGCGGCCGGAATTGGCGTCGATCACCTTCTTCAGGTCGGCGGGCAGGCTTTCGTATTTCGCCTTGTTCATCAGCAGGGTGAAGATCGACACGCTCAGCCGCGGCTGCGGCGGGGCCAGGGTGGTGAAATGGGTCGCAAGGTCCTGCATCTTGACCGCGGGCGCGATCTCATAGGGCAGGATCGAGCCGTTGACCGTGCCCTTGCTCATCATCGGCGGCAGCGACGGCAGCGGCACCTGCACCGGCGAGGCGCCGAGCGCCTCGAGTATCCAGGCGTTGGTGCGCGAATAGGAGCGCAGCTTCATGCCCTGGAAATCCGACACCTTCACGATCGGCGTCTTGGACATGAACAGCGCGCCGGCATGGGCGTGCACCAGCAGCACGCGATAGGGCGCGAACTCCTTCTTCATGTGCTTGTCGACGTAATCCTGCAGCGCCATCACGGTCGAATGCGTGTCGCGGTGCAGGAAGGGCAGCTCGAACACCT
The DNA here is from genome assembly GCA_009377375.1 of Alphaproteobacteria bacterium. Classification (GTDB taxonomy): domain Bacteria; phylum Pseudomonadota; class Alphaproteobacteria; order MPNO01; family UBA2964; genus WHUE01. The sequence continues at coordinate 15,202 of WHUE01000025.1, forward strand.
CCAGCTTGGGCATCACGCCGGGGGTGAAGCCGGGCAGCGCCCAGACGATGTCCGCCACCCCGTCGCGCACCTGCTGGAGAAGCTGCGTCGGCTTGCCGCCGAGCTGCATCGCCGGGAAGACGCGGATCTGGATCCGGCCGGCGGAGTCCTTCTCCACCTTCTTCGACCACGGCACCATGAAATGCTTCACCGGGTTCGCCACCGGCGGCAGGAAGGTGTGCAGCCGCAGGGAAACCTCCTGCGACGCGGCGGCATGGGGCGCAAGCGAAAGGCACGACAGGACGGCCCCCGCCAGCGCGGCTGAAACGGATCTTTTCATCTGTCCCTCCCCAGAGACTCCCTCGACCGCGCATGCGGTCCGCGGCGGATGGTCGCAAGATCGGACACAAAAGACAATCATTCTAATGCGCTGGCCTGCTTTTTTGACTCGTTTGCGGGAATCCGGACCGCCCGGCTTGACACCGCGCTCCGCGGAGGTCAGTTCAGGGAGACGATGCCGAACCTTCTCGCCCGCGAGACCAGCCCCTACCTGCTGCAGCACGCCGACAACCCGGTGGACTGGCGGCCGTGGGGGCCCGATGCACTGGCCGCCGCGAAGGCGGAGAACCGGCCGGTGCTGCTGTCGGTCGGCTACGCCGCCTGCCACTGGTGCCACGTGATGGCGCATGAGAGCTTCGAGAACGCGGAGATCGCCGGGCTGATGAACGCGCTGTTCGTCAGCGTGAAGGTCGACCGCGAGGAGCGGCCCGACATCGACACCATCTACCAGCACGCGCTGATGATGCTGGGCCAGCAGGGCGGCTGGCCGCTGACCATGTTCCTGACCCCGGAGGGCGAGCCGTTCTGGGGCGGCACCTATTTCCCGCCGGAATCGCGCTACGGCCGGCCCGGCTTCCCCGACGTGCTGCGCACCATCGACGAATACTGGCGCGAGAAGCAGGACTCCATCGCCCAGAACGTCACCGCGCTCCGCGACGCGCTCGGCGGCATGGCGCGCTCGGCACCGGGCGGGCGCGTGGATGCGGCGACCGTCGACCGCGCGGCGATGCGGATCGCCGAGGAGGTCGACATGGTCCATGGCGGCATCGGCACGGCGCCGAAATTCCCCCAGCCCTCCGTCCTCGCGCTGATGTGGCGCTCCTGGAAGCGCACCGGCGAAACCAGGCCGCGCGACGCCGTGCTGCTGACGCTCGACCGTATGTCCGAGGGCGGCATCTACGACCATCTCGGCGGCGGCTACGCGCGCTATTCGACCGACGCGGTGTGGCTCGCGCCGCATTTCGAGAAGATGCTCTACGACAACGCGCAGCTGATCGACCTGCTCTGCTGGGCCTGGCAGGACACCGGCGACGCGCTGTTCGAGACGCGGCTGCGCGAGACGGTCGGCTGGGTCCTGCGCGAGATGATCGCCGGGGACGGCGGGTTCGCCGCCACGCTGGACGCGGATTCGGAAGGCGAGGAGGGGCGCTACTACGTCTGGACCGCCGAGGAGATCGACGCGCTGCTCGGCGACGGCGCGGACCTGTTCAAGCGGGTTTACGACGTGCATCCGGGCGGCAACTGGGAAGGCAGCACGATCCTCAACCGCACCCGCTGGACCGGCAGCCTGTCGGAGGCGGAGGCGGCGGCGCTGGCGCGGGCGCGCGAGATACTTTTCGCCGCGCGCGAGACGCGCGTGCGACCGGGCTGGGACGACAAGGTGCTGGCGGACTGGAACGGACTGACGATCGCCGCGCTGGCCCATGCCGGCGCGGTGTTCGGCGAACGCGAATGGATCGCGGCGGCGGTGCGCGCCTACCGCTTCGTCACCGGACCGATGATGGCGGAGGGGCGGCTGCTGCATGCCGCCCGCAACGGCGACGCGCGTCACGCCGCCACCTGCGACGACTACGCCAACATGATCCGCGCCGCGCTGGCGCTGTTCGAGGCCGAGGGCGGCGAGGGGTATCTGGACGACGCGCGCGGCTTCGCCGCCACGCTCGACGCGCATTACCGGGACGAGGCGGGCGGCGGCTATTTCTTCACCGCCGACGACGCCGAGGCGCTGATCGTGCGCACCAAGTCCGCCGACGACCACGCCACGCCCGCCGGCAACGGCACGCTGGTCGAGGCGCTGGCGCGGCTCTGGCTGCTGACCGGCGAGGACGAGTACCGGGCGCGGGCGGAGGAGATCGTGACCGCCTTTTCCGGCGCGGTGGAGAAGAACTTCTTCCCGCTGACCACGCTGATGAACGGCGCCGCCTTCCTGGAGACGGCGCGCCAGATCGTCGTCGCCGGCGCGCGCGGCGAGGCGGAGACCGACGCGCTGGTCGCCGCCGCCTTCCGCGCCGCGCCGCCCGACCGCACCATCGCGGTGGCGGCGGACGACGCAACCCTGCCCGCCGGCCATCCCGCTCGGGGCAAGGGGCGCGTGGACGGCGCGGCGGCGGCCTATGTCTGCGTCGGACAAAGCTGCTCGCTGCCCTTGACGGACCCGGCCGCGCTGGCGGATTCTCTCCGCCACTAGCACGACGGTATCAATTGCCCGGCCGCGTCCCATGTCCTCGCTCTCCCTCCATTCCCCGCTCGGTCCGCTGACGGTCACCGAGGCGGACGGCGCCATCGTTTCGCTCGACTGGGGCTGGCGCGCCCGCCAGGGGGAGGCGGAGAACGGGCTGCTGGGCCTCGCCCGCGACCAGCTCATGGAATATTTCGACGGCGCGCGGACAGGCTTCGCCCTGCCGCTCTCCCCGGCGGGCACGCCGTTCCAGCGCCGCGTCTGGCGGCAGATGATGGCCATCCCCTACGGCGCGACGCAAAGCTACGGCGAGATGGCGGCGCTCTGCGGCGGCGGGGCGCGTGCGGTGGGCACGGCCTGCGGGCGCAACCCCATCCCGGTCATCATCCCCTGCCACCGCGTGGTGGCGACGGGCGGGCGCATCGGCGGCTATTCCGGCGGCGGCGGACCGGCGACCAAGAACTTCCTGCTGACGCTGGAATCGGGCGAAGCCCGGATGTTCGGTTGACCGAATAGCGGTATCGGGTGGCCGGCAGGGCCCGTCCCTGGCCGGAGCGGGAACCTTGCGCCTGCGTCCCGGAATGCACACATTCCCTCCCGGAGGACGACCTCTCCCGACTCGGGCATCAACGACCAGGACGGCCTGGCTCTGAGGAGAGCCTGATGGCCTGGGCCTGTCTCGTCGTCGCCGGAATTCTCGAAGTCATCTGGGCCTATGCGATGAAGCAGTCGGACGGCTTCACGCGTCCTGGCCCGACAGTCGTGATGGTCGCCGCCATGACCGGCAGTTTCGGCTTGCTGGCGATCTCGATGAGAACGCTGCCCCTGGGCACGGCTTACACGATCTGGACCGGAATCGGCGCGGTCGGCGCTTTTCTGGTCGGGATCGCGCTTCTGGGGGAAACCGTCAGCCTGCCGCGCATTGCCGCGGCCGTGCTGATCGTCGCCGGTCTCGTCATGATGAAGCTCTCCGCCCCGGCATGATCGAGCGCGGTCTCGGGAACGGCCCGCCTGCGCCCCGCCGCACCGCAGGTCCGGTGCTGCTCATCCGCAGGAACGGCCGGGGGGACGAGGGTGGCGGTGCCGGCAGGGTCGTATCGGCGGCGCGCCCGGCGCGGCCCGATGACAGGGCAAGGAGGCTTCGTTATGGTGGCGGGGATTTTCCCGAGACGCCTGGAACGGAGACACGAACCATGCCAGACATTTCGATCGCCGCCGCGGACGGCGGCAGCTTCGGCGCCTATCTCGCCGCGCCTTCCTCCGGGACGGGGCCGGGGCTGGTGGTCATCCAGGAAATCTTCGGCGTCAACGAGGTGATGCGCGACCTCTGCGACTCCTACGCCGCGCAGGGCTATTTCGCCGTCTGTTCGGACCTGTTCTGGCGGATCGAGCCGGGGGTGCAGCTCACCGACAAGACCCAGGAGGAATGGGACAGGGCCTTCGCGCTGATGACGGAATTCCTGGGGCAGTTCGAGGCCGGGGTGGGCGATCTCGCCGTCACGCTCGCCCATGTGCGCGGGCTGGAGGGCGCCACCGGCAAGGCGGGCTGCGTCGGCTACTGCCTCGGCGGCAGCCTGGCCTACGCGATGGCCTGCTTCACGGATTCAGACGCCTCGGTCGGCTACTATCCCGTCCAGATCGAGAACAGCCTCGAGCACGCCGGCAACATCACGAAGCCCGCGATGTTCCACCTCGCGGAGCAGGACGCGTTCTGCCCGCCCGAGGCGCGGGCGAAGATCTGCGAGGTGCTGGGCGCCATCCCGCAGGTCGAGCTGCACGATTATCCGGGCGTCGACCACGCCTTCGCGCGCGCGGGCGGGCAGAACTTCGACGCCGGAGCCGCCTCGCTCGCCAACGAGCGCACCGCCGCGTTCTTCAGGAAACATCTGGGCTGAGGACAAACCCATGACCAAGGCGATCCGCATCCACGCGAACGGCCCGCCCTCGGCGATGAAATGGGAGGAGGTCGAGCCCGGCAAGCCCGGCAAGGGCGAGGCGCGCATCCGCCATACCGCGGTGGGGCTCAACTTCATCGACACCTATCACCGCAGCGGGCTCTACAAGCTGCCCATGCCGCTGGTCCTCGGCATGGAGGGCGCGGGCGTGGTCGAGGCGGTGGGGCGCGGCGTCACCGGGCTGAAGCCCGGCGACCGCGTGGCCTACGCCACCACGCCGCTGGGCTCCTATTCCGAGGCGCGGCTGATCCCGGCCGACCGGCTGGTGAAGGTGCCTTCCGGCATCTCGGACGAGCAGGCGGCGTCGATGATGCTCAAGGGCATGACCGCCTGCTACCTGCTGCGCCGCACCTATCGGGTGCAGAAGGGCGACACCGTCCTGATCCACGCCGCCGCCGGCGGGGTCGGGCTGATCGCCTGCCAGTGGGCGAAGCACCTGGGCGCCACCGTCATCGGCACGGTCGGCGGCCCGGCAAAGGCGAAGCTGGCGAAGGCGCATGGCTGCGACCACGCGATCGACTACTCGAAGGAGGACTTCGTCGCCCGGGTGAAGAAGATCACCAGGGGCAAGGGCGTCCCCGTCGTGTACGACTCGGTCGGCAAGACCACGCTGGACGGCTCGCTCGACTGTCTTTCCCCGCGCGGCACCATGGTCAGCTTCGGCAATGCCTCGGGCCCGCCGGCCCCGGTCTCGCCGCTCACCCTCGGCGCCAAGGGCTCGCTGTTCCTGACCCGGCCGAGCCTGCCCAGCTACATCGCCACGCGGAAGGAGCTGGAAGCCATCGCGAAGGAGCTGTTCGCCGTGGTGAAGTCCGGCGCGGTGAAGCTGGAGATCAACCAGCGCTACGCGCTGAAGGACGCGGCAAAGGCGCACCGCGACCTGGAGGCGCGAAAGACGACGGGCTCGACCATTCTGATTCCCTGAGAAGGGAACCGCGCCGATGAACACGGCTGCGCTCGGCTTCGCGCTGGGCGCGGCCGTTCTCTTTGCCGCCGGGCTGGTGTTCACCGCCATCGGGCTGCGCCACCGCTCCGCCCGGCGCGGGGCGGCGGTCAGCATCCCGACCGCGACGGCGCTGTTCGTTCTCGCCGCGCCCTTCGCGCTCGACCTTTCCCGCTTCGACTGGACGGCGGCGCTGATCTTCGCCGCAGCCGGGCTCGGCTATCCCGCCCTGGTCACGCTGCTGACGTTCGAATCCGCGCGCCGGGTCGGTCCCGGCATCGCGGGCGCGCTCGGCAACCTCACCCCGCTGTTCGCGGTGGGCTTCGCGGCGATCCTGCTGGGCGAGACGCCGCGGCCGGGCCAGGCCGCCGGAATCGCGGCAATCGTCGCCGGGGTGATGCTGATCTCGTTCCCCGGCCGGCTGCCGGGCGGGGCGCGCGCCGCGCTCGGCTGGGCCATCGCGCTGCCGCTCGCCGCGGCCGCGCTGCGGGGGCTGATCCAGCCAGGGGTGAAGGCCGGGCTCGGGATCTGGCCGGACGCGTTCGCGGCGTCGGCGATCGGCTACATCGTTTCCGCCGCCGTGGTCACGGGTTCGGCCGGGTTCGGCGGCGAGCCGCCCGCACCGGCCCCGCGCGCCGCCGGGCGGCTGTGGTTCGGCCTCATCGGGCTGTGCAACGGCTTCGCGGTGATGGCGCTCTACTTCGCGCTCAACCTCGCGCCGGTCGCCTTCGTCTCGCCCATCGTCGCCACCTACCCGCTGTTCACGCTCCTCTTCGGCGCCATCGTGCTGCCGCGCGGCCAGGGCCCCGCGCCGCGCCAGATCGTGGGCATCGTCACCACCGTCTCGGGGGTCGGGCTTCTGCTGGCGCTGTAGCCGTCAGCACGGCCGCCCGCGGTCTCGCCGCTCACCCTCGGCGCCAAGGGCTCGCTGTTCCTGACCCGGCCGAGCCTGCCCAGCGACATCGCCACGCGGAAGGAGCTGGAATCGATTGCCCGCGAGCTGTTCTCGGTGGTCAGGAGCGGCGCGGTGAAGATCGAGATCAACCAGCGCTACGCGCTCAAGGACGCGGCCAAGGCCCATCGCGACCTGGAGGCGCGCAAGACGACGGGCTCGACGGTGCTGCTGCCGTAGGGGCACTCCTGTGCGGTTTCGTTCCGCCGATCGTCGCGGTCGGTCCTTTGGGCTGTCCGGTTTGATGTATGCCCCTTTCCACGTCGTGGCGGGCCTTCGCCACTGCTGTCCGGTTTAATTTCCGGACTCCCTTTTATCGTCGTGCCCCGGCTCGACCGGGGCATCCAGGCGATGATAGCCATCGATCCGCCTGCCCGATGTTGCACGCCGCGCCGAAGAAGCGCTTGGGCCGCTGCTGGCGCTGTGAGCAGGGCGTCACGACACCATAACACCGCGTAACCGTCGGAATATTTTACGATTTTCGCGCCGCAAATACCTCGGTCGTCCTAAACCCTTGAATACAGGTGATTTTCCAAAGTTGGCACGCATCTTGCCTGCATTGTCCTCCACGTCTGTAAGGGAAGCGTGTGAGGGCGGAAACGAATGGTCTGTGCTCGAACCGCCGGGAAGGGAAATTTCTTTATGAGCAGAATCGCAGAGTGTTTACGGGGGCAACAGCTCCGCGGCGGAATCGCGCTTTTCCTCACCGCTGCGGCCGCCTCGCCGGCGTTCGCCGACACCCTTGTCTATGATGGGGATGGCGCGAATGATCTTTTCTCCAACGTCGCGAACTGGCGGGAAGGAACGATTCCCTCCGACGGCGACTCGATCTTGCTGCTGTCCGTGGATCCCGCGATCAACGACCTGGTCGACCTCAACCTCGCCTCCATCACCTATTTCGGAGCTTCGGTTCCTCTGAGCGGGAACGGCCTCACGTTAAGCGGCGGCGTGACCATCGACAACAGCTCCGCGAACACGCAGACCATAAGCGTTGACAGCATCACGCTCGGCACGTCGCAGACGTGGCGCCAGACGGTCACTCGCGACGCCCTTTTCATCACCAGCGACGTCGATCTGAACGGCAACACACTGACCTTCGAGTCCCGTTCGACGGATGCATCGGAGATCAAGGGGACGATCAGCAACGGCAGGCTCACCAAGACCGGCGAGGGTACGCTCATCCTTTCGGGCGCGAACACCTATGCGGGACGGACCCTTTTCGAGGGCGGCACGGTACAGGTGTCCAAGGACGTCAATCTCGGCGGAAAAAGCGGCGGGCTTGTTCCCGTGTTCGGCGATCTCGTCTTCGACGGCGGCACGCTGGCCACGACGCACAGCTTTCGGTCGGAGCGGGACACGACGCTCGCCGCCGGCGGCGGCACTTTCAACACAATCGCCGGCACATACACCCTCGACGGCAGGATCACAGGCAGCGGCAAGCTGATCAAGACAGGCGGCGGCACACTGGAGATCGATTCCGTTCCCGTCAACCCGTTCGGGGGTCAAAACAGCTATACCGGCGGCACCGAAATCCGCGGGGGCACAATATCCGTCGACAACGAAACCGCACTCGGCGATGTCGGCAGCGCCGTCGAGCTGCACGGCGGCGCGTTGCGCGCGACCGAGACGTTTTCGTCGGCCCGCACCGTGGTTCTCGGGGCTGAGGGCGGCATGATCGACGTCCGCTCAAGCGACCTCTTCCCGACCAGCGAGCCCAGGCTGACCCAGACCGGCGACGTCACGGGCGCCGGGCCGCTGACCAAGACCGGCGTCGGCGAGCTCGTGCTTTCGGGCGCCAAGTCATTCACGGGCCTCGTAACGGTGAGGGACGGCAAGCTCGGCGTTACCGAGGACGGCGCGCTGGGCGCCGCGTCCAACGAGGTCGTCTTGCAGGGCGGCAACCTGAACGCCAGGGGAAGCTTCACGACGGACCGTTCCTTCCAGTTGACGGACCAAGGGGGCGCGTTTGAGGTGATCGGCGGGCGCACTCTGGTCGTGGACGGGACGATCTCCGGCGCTTATGCGCTGGTGAAGCAAGGCGACGGCACGCTGGTGCTCTCGGGCCAGCAGAAGTCGCACCTAGGCACCGTCGTGAAGGGCGGAACGCTGCAGATCGACAGCGACGCGGGCCTCGGAGACGCTTCCGGCTCGCTCACGCTCGACGACGGCGCCCTGAGAACCACCGGCGTCCTGTCAACCAGCCGCAACACAATCCTCGGCGGGTTCAGCGATAAGGGAACGTTCGAGGTCGGCTCAGGGACGCTGACCCATAACGGAACCATTTCGAACGGCAGCAATGGCTTCTTCTCGGACGCCTCGAAGCTCTTCAAAACCGGGAGCGGCACGCTCGTCCTTTCCGGCGCCAATAGCTACAGTGGCGGCACCTTCATCGAGGAGGGCGTGCTGCGGGTGTCGGGCGACGCGAGCCTCGGCGCCTCCGGGCGCGCGATCCATATCGGCGAGGGCGTGCTGAACGCAGCCGCGAGCTTCAACACCGGGCGCGGCGTCGTCCTCGACTCCCGCGGCGAAATCGACGTCGACGGCGGCGCCGTCCTCACCCTGACCGGCCGCGTCTCGGGGAACGGTCTGACCAAGAGCGGGGGCGGCACGCTGGTGCTCGACCGCTCGAACAGCTACACGGGCAAGACGACGATTTCCGGCGGCGTACTCGAGATTTCCAGCGACGCCAACCTGAGCGCGGACGGCGGGCTGATCGCTCTTGCGGGCGGCGCGCTGCGTACGACCGGCAGCTTCACGACGGCGCGCGATACCATCCTCCTGTCCGGCCCGGGGACCTTCGTGGTCGCGTCCGGCACGACGCTGACCCATGACGGCACGATCTCCGGCGCAGGTTTCCTGCGCAAGTCGAACGACGGCACGCTGGTGCTCGGCGGCAGCAACAGCTACGCCGGCCCCACGCTCATCAGCGGCGGAACGATCGCTGTGTCGTCGGACGCCAATCTCGGCGCCGCGACGGGTTCGATCACCATGGACGGCGGCACGCTCCGCGCCACGGCCAGCTTCGCCACGGCCCGCGATACCGATATCGGCTTTTTCGGCGGCATGATCGACACCGACGTCGGCGCGACGCTCACCCATAGCGGGGTCATCGGCGGCGGCCGGCTGACCAAGACCGGCGGCGGCGATCTGCGCCTTACCGGGACGAACAGCCATGCCGGCGGCACCGCCATCGACGGCGGCAGGCTCTCGGTCTCGCGCGACGCCAATTTGGGCAGAAGCGACGGCGAGCTACTGTTCGACGGCGGCATCCTGATCACGACTCAGGGCTTCTCGACCGCGCGCAACACCACGCTCGGCGCCGGCGGCGGCACGTTCCAGGTGGCGCTCGGCACCACGCTGACGCACACGGGCGATATCACCGGCGCGGGCGGGCTGACCAAGCTCGCCAACGGCACGCTCAACCTCGCCGGCGGCGGCGCGCTCGACGTCGGCGGCGCCACGAACGTCCAAGTCGGTACGCTCAGGATCGAGAACCGCACCAGCCAGTTCAACGGCGCCTTCGCCAACGGTGCAACGACGGAGATCGAGGGCGCGAACGTCACCTTCGCCCAGGGCGCGGTGAACGACGGCACGTTCGTGTCCAACAACTCCACCGTGACGTTCGGCGGCGGGTTCGTGAACAACGGCACGCTGATCACCGACCCCAACACGATGAACTTCACCGACTGGACCAACACCGACCCGGCCGCGACGATCGCGGCGGCGGGCGATGTGTTCAACGTCTCCGGCGACCTGCTGGGCGACACCGCCAACAGCACGACCTGGGACACGGACGAGGCGATCCTCCGCTTCGTCGCGGGAACCGACAACGCCCATGCGATGCAGCTCTACGGCATCGATCTCGGCGTCGGCGCGCTGGGGCTCGCCGACAACTTCGCCTGGGGCACGGTGGAGCTGGAAGCCGGCCAGACGCTGGCGCTGGACGACATCAAGAACGACAGCCTCGCCGGCGCGCTCTACCTCGACACCATCCTGCTGGCGGATTTCGCCACGGACGTCGGCGATTTCGTGATCGACTCGATCTTCGGCAACGGGTTCAACGTCTATTACAACGCCTTCGCGGGCGGGAACCTCTATCTCGGCGGACTGACCTACAACCTGGCCGGCGGCGGCCAGCTGATCGCATTCAACGGCGACGGGACCGTCTTCGAACCGCCGACGGCCGAAGCGCCGGAGCCGGCCACCCTCGCCCTGTTCGGCTTCGCCCTCGCGGGTCTTGGCGCCATGCGCCGGCGTCGCGCCGCCTGACGGCGGAGCCATACCCCCCGCAACGCAAAACGCCGGCCCTCGGGCCGGCGTTCTCGTATCCGCGTTCCCGCGAACCCGCTACTGGTTCAT
>WHUE01000025.1:25917-37683 GCA_009377375.1 Alphaproteobacteria bacterium
CCACATCTTGGACAGCGTGCCCTTGTCGACCAGCAGCTCTTCCTTGCGGGTGCCGGACTTGGTGATGTCCATGGACGGGAAGGTGCGCTTGTCGGACAGCTTGCGGTCGAGAATGATCTCGGAATTGCCGGTGCCCTTGAACTCCTCGAAGATGACCTCGTCCATGCGCGAGCCGGTGTCGATCAGCGCGGTGGCGATGATGGTCATCGACCCGCCCTGCTCGATGTTGCGCGCCGCGCCGAAGAAGCGCTTGGGCCGCTGCAGCGCGTTGGAATCCACGCCGCCGGTCAGCACCTTGCCGCTGCTCGGCACCACCGTGTTGTAGGCGCGGGCGAGACGGGTGATCGAATCCAGCAGGATGACCACGTCGCGCTGGTGCTCGACCAGGCGCTTCGCCTTCTCGATCACCATCTCGGCGACCTGCACGTGGCGGGTGGCGGGCTCGTCGAAGGTGGAGCTGACGACCTCGCCCTTCACCGAGCGCTGCATGTCGGTGACTTCCTCCGGCCGCTCGTCGATCAGCAGCACGATCAGGTAGACCTCCGGATGGCTGGCGGTGATCGCGTGGGCGATCGACTGCAGCATCATGGTCTTGCCGGTGCGCGGCGGGGCGACGATCAGCGCGCGCTGGCCCTTGCCGATGGGGGTGACAAGGTCGACGATGCGCGGGGTGAAGTCCTTGTTGAGCGGGTTCTCGATGTCGAGATTGAACTTCTCGTCCGGGTAGAGCGGGGTGAGGTTGTCGAAGTTGATCCGGTGGCGGACCTTCTCCGGATCCTCGAAATTGATGGTGTTGACCTTGAGCAGCGCGAAGTACCGCTCCCCGTCCTTGGGCGAGCGGATCTGCCCTTCCACCGTATCGCCGGTGCGCAAGGAGAACCGGCGGATCTGGCTGGGCGAGACGTAGATGTCGTCGGGCCCTGGCAGGTAGTTCGCCTCCGGCGCGCGCAGGAAGCCGAACCCGTCCTGGAGGATTTCCAGCACCCCGTCCCCGTAGATCGCGATCTCGTTCTCGGCCAGCTGCTTGAGGATCGCGAACATCATCTCCTGCTTGCGCAGGGTGGACGCGTTCTCGATGTTCAGCTCCTCGGCGTAGGCCAGAAGGTCCGCGGGCGATTTCTGCTTGAGTTCCTGTAGGTTCATTGTGTGCTTCGTACGAGAATGATTTTGGAATAAAGGCTTCCGCGCGATTACGCGGAACGGACGAACGTCACAAAAGACCGGGCGGTCTTGCCTAATTTCAGAGGTGTCGGGGTTTGGCTCGCTTCGCGGGCAAAGTGTCCAACGACGGTTGAATCCAATAACCCGATTGCGGGGCGGAGTCAAACGGAGACTTTGTGAATTTTCGCGACAGGGCCGACGGTGACGGCGGGATATCCGGAATGACCGGACCGCACCTATCCCGGCTTGACCACCGCCAGGATGACGATGGCGATCAGCAGCAGGGTCGGTATCTCGTTGGCGATGCGGTAGAATTTCGCCGGGCGCATGTTGCGGTCGGCCTCGAAATCCCGGCGCCAGCGGGCGAGCGCCCCGTGCACCGCCGCCATCGCCGCCACCAGGACGAGCTTGGCCCATATCCACCAGGCGCCCCAGTCGATCGCGCCCGGCGTGGCGAGCAGCAGGGCGCCGAAGACGAAGGTCGCGACCATCGCCGGGTTGACGATGGCGCGCAGCAGCCGGCGCTCCATCGTCTTCAGCGTCTCCGACAGCTCGCCCCCCGGCGCCGCCGCGCAGTGATAGACGTAGAGCCGCGGCAGATACAGCATCCCCGCCATCCAGGCGACGACCGAGACGACATGCAGCGCCTTGATCCACAGATAGGCGTCGGCGAGCCAGGCTGTCATGCCGGCCGTGTCCTCAATCGGCCCGGCAGGGACACGCCCCGAAGCTCGTGCCGCACAGCCGCGCGCCGCCGTCGGGCATGACGGGGACGTCCTCCGACAGGGCCTCCTTCGCCAGCCTTGCGAGGCCCCCGATGAAATCGGGATGGGTGCCCACCGCGGGAACGCGCTCGTATTGCGGCACGCCGGACTCGCGCGCCAGCCTGCCGTACTCGATGTCGAGCTCGACCAGCGTTTCCGAATGCTCGGACACGAAGGCGATGGGCACGATCACCAGCGGCACGCCCTCCGCCCCGGCGCGGCGGATTTCGTCATCGGTATAGGGCTTCACCCATTCCAGCGAGCCGACCCGGCTCTGGTATGAGATCGAGGGCTCGAATTTCGCGCCGTCCAGGGCCTGGACAACCGCGGCCACCGTCATCCCGACATGCGAGCAGTAGGGATCGCCCGCCGCGATGAAGTTTTCCGGCAGTCCGTGGGCGGAGAACAGCAGACGCGGGGTCCTGTCGCCCTCGATCCGCGCCAGGCTTTCCCGGATCAGCGCGGCGGTCGCGGCCACGAAGCCCGGCTCGGCAGGGTAGCAGCATACAATGCGCGTATCCGCGGCCAGCCCGGCGTCGCGCGCAGCCCCGGTCCAGACGCGCGCGAAGGATGCGGTGGTCGAGGTGGAGAACTGCGGATAGAGCGGCAGCAGCACGACGCGGTCAGGCGCGAACGCCTTCACCTCGGCCGCGCATTCCGCGGCGAAGGGATGCCAGTAGCGCATGGCGACGAAGACCCGTGTTTCCACCTCGCCGATCTCCGCCTGCAGCGCCTCGGCCTGCGCCCTCGTCCGTTGCAGGATCGGCGAGGCGCCGCCCATCTCGGCGTAGATCGCCCGCGCGACAGGCGCGCGGCGGCGCGAAATAAACTGCGCCAGCGCCCAGCGCAGCGGCCCCGGCGCGCGGATGATCAACGGATCGGAGAACAGGTTGAACAGGAACGGGCGCACCGCATCCGGCCCGTCCGGCCCGCCGAGATTGAAGACGACGATCGCGGTCCGCGCCATCGGCAGGCCTATCCCGCGGCCCGCCGCACGGCGTCGACCAGCTCTGCAACGTGGTCCGCCGGCGTCGTCGGCAGCACGCCGTGGCCGAGATTGAAGACGAACGGGCCCTTGCCCAGCGCCCGGACGAGCCGCTCCGCCTCGTCCCGCAGCGCCCGGCCGCCCTGGATCAGCAACACCGGATCGAGATTGCCCTGCACCGCGGCATGGGGCTGTATCTCCGCCGCGGCCCAGCCCGCCGACTGGCTGGTGTCGATGCCGACCGCGTCCACCGCCGGATGGCGGGCGAAATCGACGCTGCGCGCGCCGGCGCCGCGCGGAAAGACGATCAGCGGCACCGACGGATGGGCTTTCTTCACCGCTTCGGCGATGCGAACGACCGGGCGGAAGCAGAACGCCTCGAACAGCGCATCCGGCACCGCGCCGGCCCAGCTTTCGAAAAGCTGCACGACCTCCGCCCCCGCCTCGACCTGGGCGCAGAGATGGTCGATCGTCGCCGCCGTCAGCCTGTCGATCAGCTGCCCGAACCCGGCCCTGTCGCGCCACGCCCAGCCCTTCAGGTAGGCGAAGTCGCGGCTGGAGGCGCCCTCGACCATGTAGCTCGCCACCGTCCACGGCGCGCCGGCGAAACCGATCAGCGCCACATCGGCGGGCAGCTCGGCGCGCACCCGGCGGATGGCCTCGTAGACCGGCGCCAGACGGTCGCGCACCGGGCCGTCGGACAGGGTCTTCAGCTCCGCCGTGCTGCGCACGGCCGACAGCACCGGCCCCTTGCCCTCGACGAACGACACCTCCTGCCCCATCGCATGGGGAACCACCAGGATGTCCGAGAAGATGATCGCGGCGCCGAGGTGGAAGCGCCGGATCGGCTGCAGCGTCACCTCGCAGGCAAGCGCCGGGTCGTAGCAGAGATCGAGAAAGCTTCCCGCCTCCTGACGCACCACCCGGTATTCCGGCAGATAGCGTCCGGCCTGGCGCATCAGCCAGAGCGGAGGCGGCGAAACGGTCTCGCCGCGCAGTACGCGCAGCAATGGCTTGTCGGTGCCGATCACGGATTCCCTGATCACTGGCTTCCCATTGACGGCCAACATAGCGCGGCTTCCCTTCAATACTAATTATAAAATAATAGGTTGATGTAGTAGTTGGCAGGGTGGAAACCGGGGATTATCCGCCACGCACAGCTTGTCCCCAGACGGGTCCCGCCGGTGGACGGATCGGGAATAGCGGGGACGAACCGCGCTGCGACGGGAGCCGGGGGCGGCGGCGTGCCGTTCCCACTCGTGCAGTTTTCCCGAGGCGGCAGAACCGGGTGCGGGGATCGCGGGGATATTGCGCTTTATCCCGTCCCGGCGAACGGGGTATCAATAGGGACGCGCGATGTTGATGGATTTACGCCCTTGGTGAGCCGAATCCCGACCCCGCCGGAATCCTTCGGGTTATGCACCGCCGTCCACCGGCATCGGGGATAAAAGTGACCGACGAGAAACGCGCCTTTCATGTGCATCTGGTCTCGGATGCGACGGGCGAGACGACGCACAGCATCTATCGCGCCTGCATGGTTCAGTTCGACGACGTGCGCGCGGCCGAGCACATGTGGTCGGACGTCCGCAACACCGCGCGGCTGCGCGAGGTGATCGCCGGCATCACCAAGAATCCGGGTCCGGTGATCTATACCCTGGTGGACGACCGGATCAGCGCGCTGCTGACCCGCGAATGCGTGCGCATGAACGTGCCCTGCATCTCCGTTCTCGGCGGCATCATGCAGGGGCTGGCGAGCCATTTCGGCAGCCGCATCCGCGGCCAGCCCGGACGGCAGCACCAGCTCGACGAGGAATATTTCCAGCGCATCGACGCGATGCATTTCGCGCTCGACCACGACGACGGCCAGTCCACGCGCAACCTGGCCGAGGCGGAGATCGTGCTCGTCGGCGTGTCGCGCACCTCCAAGACGCCGACCTCGATGTATCTCGCCAACCATCGCGGGCTCAAGGCGGCCAACGTGCCGCTGGTGCCCGGCGCGCCGCTGCCGCCGGAGCTGACCGCCCCCGACGGGCCCTTCGTCGTCGGGCTGACCGCCAGCCCGGAGCGGCTGGTGCAGATCCGCAAGAACCGCATCCTGATGCTGGGGGAAAAGAACGAGACCGCCTACGTCAATCTCGACACGGTCCGGGAGGAGATACTGGAGGCCCGCAAGCTGTTCGCGCGGATGGGCTGGCCGGTGATCGACGTCACGAGGCGGTCCATCGAGGAAACGGCGGCGACCATCGTGCGTCACTACAACATGCATCTCGAGCGCCGCCAGGGCGAGGCGGCGGACGTAACCGATGGCTGATGCGCCCGCCGCCGGCATCGTGCTGGCGTCCTCCTCCAGGACCCGCCGCGCCATGCTGGAGGCTGCGGGCGTGAGGCTGGAGGTAGTCGCGCCCCGGGTGGACGAGCGCGCGCTGAAGGAGAGCCTGCGCGGCGAGGGCGCCGACGGCGCCGGGGTCGCCGAATACCTGGCCGAGGCCAAGGCGCGCTACGGCTCGCGCCACCGGGCGGGGCGGCTCTGCATCGGCGCGGATCAGGTGCTGGATTGCGACGGTGTGCTGTTCGACAAGCCGGTGGACATGGACGGCGCGCGGATGCAGCTCGCCAGCCTGCGCGGCCGCCGCCACGCGCTGGTCTCCTGCGCGGTCGCGATGCTCAACGGCGAGCGGCTCTGGCACCATGTCGACCGGGCGGAGCTGGCGATGCGCGATTTCAGCGACGGTTTCCTCGACTCCTATCTGGAAACGATCGGCGCGGAGGCGCTTGACGGGCCCGGCGGCTACCGGCTGGAAGGGCTGGGCGCGCAGCTTTTCGCCCGGGTCAGCGGCGACTATTTCACCATACTCGGCCTGCCGCTGCTGCCGCTGCTGGATTACCTGCGCGCGCGCAAGGTGTTGCCGTCATGACCGTCTCCGGGGCGGCGCGGGTCGCCGGCGTCATGGGCTGGCCGGTGGCGCATTCGCGCTCGCCGCTGCTGCAGAACTACTGGCTGGCCGAGTACGGCATCGACGGCGTCTACGTGCCGTTCCCGGTGCCGCCGGACGGGCTGGCGCGCGCGCTGGGCGCGCTGGGTGCGCTCGGCATCGCCGGGGTCAACGTCACCGTGCCGCACAAGGAAGCGGCCTTCGCGCTGATGGACGAATGCGACAACGCGGCGGCGCGGATGGGCGCGGTCAACACCGTGGTGGTCGGCGGTGGCGGGCGGCTGCGCGGGCTCAACACCGACGGCTACGGCTTCATCCAGAACCTGCGCGCGGTCGCCCCCGGCTGGCGAGCCGATGCCGGACCTGCCGTGGTGATCGGCGCCGGCGGCGCGGCGCGCGCCATCGTCTGCGCGCTGCTGGACGAGGGCGCGCCGGAGATCCGCGTGGCCAACCGCACCGCCGCGCGGGCCGAGGCGCTGGCCGAAGCGTTCGGCGCGGCGGTGACGCCGGTGGCGTGGGAGGCGCGCAGCCATGCGCTCGACGGCGCCGCGCTGCTGGTCAACGCGACCAGTCTCGGCATGACGCGGCACGAGCCGCTCGACCTCGCCCTCGACGCGCTGCCGGCGCGGGCCGTGGTGACGGATATCGTCTACGTGCCGCTGGACACGCCGCTGCTGGCGGCGGCGCGGGCGCGCGGCCATGTGGCGGTGGACGGGCTCGGCATGCTGCTGCACCAGGCGCGGCCGGGGTTCCGGGCCTGGTTCGGCCGGGACCCGGAGGTCACGCCGGCGCTGCGCGACCGCGTGCTGGCGGGGCCCTGAACGCCGCATGGTGATCCTCGGTCTCACCGGCTCGATCGGGATGGGCAAGTCGACGGCGGCCGGCATGCTGCGCGGGCTCGGCGTGCCGGTCTGCGATTCGGATGCCGTGGTGCATGCGGCGCTGGCGAAGGGCGGCGCCGCTGTGCCGCGCATCGCCGCCGCGTTCGAGGGCGCGGTCGTGGACGGCGCGGTGGACCGCCAAAAGCTGGGCGCCGCCGTGTTCGGCGACACGCCCGCGCTGCGGCGGCTGGAGGCGATCCTGCATCCGATGGTGCGCGACGCGCAGCTCGCCTTCCTCAGGCGGGAATCGGCGCGGCGGACGCCGGTGGCGGTGCTCGACGTGCCGCTGCTGTTCGAATCCGGCACCGATGCGCGCTGCGACGCCACCATCGTCGTCACCGCGCCCCGCTTTCTCCAGGAACAGCGGGTGCTGGCCCGGCCGGGGATGACGCGCGAACGGTTCGACTCCGTCCTCGCCCGCCAGCTGCCCGACGCGACCAAGCGGCGGCTCGCCGATTTCGTCGTTCAGTCCGGCCTCGGGCGGCGTCACAGCTTGCGCCGACTCGAAGCCATCGTCAGACTCGCGCGGCGCTGGCCGGGGTGCAAATGGCCGCCCCGCAACGCGCCCGTCCGCAGCCGCCGGGGGATGCTCTGATCATGCGCGAGATCGTGCTCGACACCGAAACCACGGGCCTGTCGCCCACCGACGGCGACCGGCTGGTGGAGATCGGCTGCATCGAGCTGATCAACCACGTCGCGACCGAGCGCAGCTTCCACGTCTATATCAACCCCGAGCGCGACATGCCGACCGCAGCGTTCGAGGTGCACGGGCTGTCGGCGGAATTCCTCGCCGACAAGCCGCTCTTCGCCGACGTGGCGGACGATTTCCTCGCCTTCCTCGACGGCGCGCCGCTGGTGATCCACAACGCCAGCTTCGACATGGGGTTCATCAACGCCGAGCTGAGGAATATCGGCCGCGACCCGCTGCCGATGTCGCAGGCGGTCGACACGGTGTCGATGGCGCGGCGGAAATTCCCCGGCGCGCCGGCCAGCCTCGATGCGCTGTGCCGCCGCTTCCAGATCGACAATTCCGGGCGAACGCTGCACGGCGCGCTGATCGACGCCGACCTGCTCGCCCAGGTCTATCTGGAGCTGATCGGCGGCCGCCAGCCCGGTCTGGTGCTGGACATGGGCACCGCCGCCGTCGACCTCACCCGCGGCCCCGCCCCGGTGGAGCGCATCGCCCGCCCCGCCCGCCCGCATTTGCCCTCGCCCGCCGAGCTGGCCGCCCACGCGGCGTTTCTGGAAAAGATCACGGATCCGATCTGGAACGGGTGAGAAGTTTCGGCGGGGCGTGGGTCGTGCCCGCTGTTGCCCGATTTAAATTCCGGGATTGGCCGGAATGCCTGGAGCTTGTTGGTGTCCCGGCGGTCCCGGCCATTTGGACTCTGACCTCTCCTCCATCGTCGTGGTCGGCGAAGGCCGACCATCCACGCGTTTTTGCTTTTTTCAAGCGCCTGAAAAACAAGACAAAACGTGGATGGTCGGCCTTCGCCGACCACGACGGGGAAAGGTTGCGCATTTAAACCGGACAGCAACCGTCCCCGCCGGCTAGGCGTCGGCGGCGCCGTTGCCAGCGGCTTCCGCCTGGCGGTCCTGGAAGAGCTGGACGAAATCGACCGGGTTGATCAGCAGCGGCGGCACCCCGCCCTCGCGGGTCGCGTCGGCGATGATGTTGCGGGCGAAGGGGAACAGCAGCCGCGGGCCCTCGATCAGCAGCACCGCGCTCAGCGCGTCGTCGGGCACGTTGGCCAGTACGAACACGCCGGCATAGGTGAGCTCGGCGATGAAGATGGGGGCGTCCTTCGTCTTCGCCTCGGCGCGGATGAACAGCGTGACCTCGTAGCGGCCGGCGTCCAGCGGTCGGGCGTTGGTGTTGATCTCGATCCGCACGTCAGGGTTCTGCTGCACCGCGTCGGGCGTATTGGGGCCCTGCAGGTTCTCGAAGGACAGATCCTTCACGTATTGCAGCTCGATGCCCATCTGCGGCGCGAGATCGGCGCCCGCCGCCTCGGCGGCATCGCCGTTTTCGGCCGGTGAGGGCGTATTTTCGGGCTGGTCGGCCATGGGGATCGTCTCCTGAATCGGTCGCGCGCTGGCTATCACGGATCGGGGGACGGTACAAGCGTGCAGCCCGGATGCGGCACGGACGCGGTGCAGGGATCGATGCGCAGATGCGCGCCGTTCGGCGCCCGGACCCCGGTCAGCGCGCGGATCACCCCCCAATGGGTGATCACGGCGACATCCCGCCAGTCGTCCTCCGCCGCCATCGCGGCGCAGAACGCGCCGCAGCGGGCGAACAGCGAGTCCAGCGGCTCCTCCGACTCGGGCCACCACATCTCCTCCACTGCGTCGAAGCGCCAGCCCGGCCAGCGCGCCGCCAGCGCCGAGCGCGGCGATCCCACATCGCAGGAAAACGCCATGCGCTCGCGCACCCGCACGTCCACGCTCACCGGCACGTCCAGCGCGGCGGCCACGATCTCCGCCGTTTCCAGCGCGCGCAGATAAGGGCTGGCGACGATGCGCCGCACGCCTTCGGCCGCCAGCGCGTCCGCCGCCGCGCGCGCCTGGTCGCGCCCGAGGCCGGTGAGGCAGGGGTCGGCCACGCCCGGGTCGATACGGGTCTCGGTGAACACAGCATTGAACACTGTCTGGCCGTGACGCAGCAGAATCACCGCCGCCGGCCCCACTGGCCGTCGCCGGAGCGGGGGCCGCTACTGCCGCCGCTGTCGTCGTCATCATCGTCGTTATCGTCGCGGGCGCCGTCGATGCGGCGGAAATCGCCCTCGATGGTGCGGCCGTCATCGGCGGGGGCGCCCGGCGCCGCGCCGCCGCGGACGACCTCGCCGTCGACCCAGATGGTGGCGCCCGGCCGGCTGCTCAGGAAGCGGAACAGCCAGCCCCGCAGCGCCCGGCGCAGCGGGGGAACGAAAAGCAGGAAGCCGATCGTGTCGGTGAAGAATCCGGGAGTCAGCAGCAGCACGCCGGCCACCAGCAGGCAGGCGCCGTCGAACAGCTCGACCACCGGCATCTCGTTGCGGCGCAGGCTTTCCTGGGCGGCGATCAGCGTCTTCGTCCCCTGCGCCCGCAGCAGCGCCGCCCCGATGATGGCGGTGAGCACGACCAGCGCCACGGTGTTCCACACGCCGATCATCCCGCCGACCTGGATCAGCAGCGCGATCTCGACGATCGGGACGGCGAGGAATGCGAGGGCGAGGAATACTGGCATGCTTGCGATTTAGGTGCGGAAACCCTAGTTTAAAGCTGAGACCCGGCAGAGACGCGCATCCAGCGGTTGGCGGCGGACCCCGGCGGCGGCAAGGTTCGCCGCAGGTTTATCGAACGGTTTCTCCCGCGTCCAGCGCGGGATGGGCGCGAAAGATAGTCATGGGCAGCGGATTCCAGTTTCTCGACATCATCCTGTTTGCGATGATCGCGGCCTTTCTCGTGCTGCGGCTGCGCAGCGTGCTGGGCCGCCGCACGGGTCATCAGCGCCGGCCGGAGAACCCGATCGCCCGGTCCGGCTCGCCGCGCGACGCCGAGGCCAACGCCAGCGACAACGTGGTCGCGCTCCCCGACCGCGCGCGCGATGCGAACGGCGTGGACGCCGCGTTCGAGGGGGCGGACGAGTCCGATCCGCTGGCCGCCGGGCTGATACAGATCCGCATCGCCGATCCGAATTTCGACCCCGCCGGCTTCGCCGAAGGCGCCCGAGCGGCGTTCGAGATGATCGTCCAGTCCTATGCGGAAGGCGACGTGAAGACGCTGCGCAACCTGCTGAACGACGAGGTCTACGGCAATTTCTCCGAGGCCATCAGGCAGCGCGAAGCCAATGGCGAGACGCTGGAAACCACCGTCATCAGCATCAAGAGCGCCGAGATCGTCGCCGCCCGGATCGAGAGCCGCACCGCCTTCGTGACGATGAAGTTCGTCTCCGAACAGGTGAACGTGACGCGCGACAAGGCCGGCGAGGTGGTCGACGGCGACCCCAACCGCGTGACCGCCATAACCGACCTCTGGACCTTCGCACGCAATACCAAGGCCCGTGATCCGAACTGGACGCTTGTGGAAACCCGCATCCCCGAATGAGCCCGTGCGCAGCCTGCGCCGGCTGAGCGCCGCCGCCGCCCTGTGCGCGGCGCTGTTCGGCTGCGCGCCCGCGCCGGAGAAAAAGCCGCCCGAGGCGGTTAACCTGACTCCTGCAACCTTCGCCGACCTGCCCGGCTGGGCCGCCGACCGCCAGGACGAGGCGCTCGCCGCGATGGCCCGGTCCTGCGCGCGGATCGCACGCCTGCCGGACGGGCGGGCCCTCGGCCCCGGCGGCCTCGCCGGCACGGCCGCCGACTGGCGCGCCGCCTGCGGGGGCCTGCCGGGTCCGGGCGCGGATGCCGCGGCCGTGCGGGCCTATCTCGAAAACCGGTTCCGGCCCTTCGCGGTGACCGACGTCCGGGGCAAGGCCGAAGGCACGGTGACCGGCTATTACGAGGCGGAGCTGACCGGTGCGCGCAGGCGCGGCGGCCGCTACACCGTGCCGGTCTACGGCCGCCCCGACGACCTGGTGACCGTCGAGCTCGGCCGGTTCGACCCGACGCTCAAGGGACGCCGCATCGAGGGCCGGGTGGAGCGCGGCCGGCTGGAACGCTATCACGACCGCGCGGCGATCGAGCGCGGCGCGCTCGACGGGCGCGCCCCGGTGCTGGTCTGGGTGGACGATCCGGTGGACGCCTTCTTCCTGCATATCCAGGGCTCGGGCCGGGTGAAGCTGGCCGGCGGCGCGACGATGCGCGTCGGCTTCTCCGCCGCCAACGGCCTGCCCTTCACCCCCATCGGCCGCACGATGATCGAACGCGGCCTGCGCCCCCGCGAAGGGATGTCGATGCAGGCGATCCGCTCCTGGCTGGCGGAGAACCCGGAACAGGGCCGCGCGCTGATGAACGAGAACGCGCGCTACATCTTCTTCCGCGAGCTGCCGGATTCCCTCTCCAGGCCGATCGGTGCGCTGGGTGTGCCGCTGACCAATGAGTACAGCATCGCGGTTGATC
>WHUE01000025.1:37693-42989 GCA_009377375.1 Alphaproteobacteria bacterium
GATACCGCGCTGCTGCCGCTGGGCGTGCCGGTCTGGCTGGCGACGAGCCAGGCGCTGCCGCCCGTCCGCCCGATGCAGCGCCTGGTGGTGGCGCAGGACACGGGCTCCGCGATCAAGGGCGCGGTGCGGGCCGATTTCTTCTTCGGCGCGGGCGCGGATGCGGCGCTGCAGGCAGGCGGGATGAAGCGGACGGGCCGCTACTGGCTGCTGCTGCCCAAGGGCGTGACCCCGCCGAAGACGGGCTGAGGATGCGCGCCGCGCGCCTTGCCGCCGCCCTTCTCGCCTCTGTCCTCCTCGCCGCCGGCTGTTCCGCCCCGCCGCTGCCGGGCGATGCGGTCGCGCTGTCCGCCCATGCCGTCGATCTGGGCCCGCCGGAGAGGACGGCGGACGGGGTGGGGCGTCTCGCCTTCCGCGGAGCCGTCGCCCTCTCCTCGCCCGATGTGCGGTTCGGCGGGTATTCCGCGCTCCAGGTCTCTTCCGACGGCGACCGGCTGATCGCGCTGTCCGACAAGGGCCACGTGCTGCGCGCCCGGCTGCGCCACGAGTCCGGATCGCTGACCGGGGTGGATGACGCCGCCATCGGCGCGCTCGCCGGGCCGGGCGGGGCGCCCGTCGCCGGCACGCGCGCCCACGACGCGGAGGCGCTGACCCGCGACGGGGCCGACCTCGTCGCGGGTTTCGAGGGCCCGGCGCGGCTGTGGCGCTATGCCGGCGGCGCGCTGGCGACCACGCCCGCCGTCATCCCGCTGCCCGCCGCCGCTGCCCGCCTGCCGGGGAACAGATCCGTCGAGGCCGTGGCCGCACTCGGCGTCGGGCGCTTCCTGGTGCTGGCGGAGGCGCCGCCCGCCACGGGCCGCCCCTCGGCCTGGATCGGCGGCGCGTCGGGCTGGCGCGCGGCGACCTATGCGCGCACCGGGCTGTTCGTGCCGGTGGATGCGGCGATGGCGGCGAACGGCGACGTGATCGTGCTGGAACGCCGCTTCACCTGGGCCGGCGGGCTCGCCTCCCGCCTGGCGCGCATCCCGGCGGCGCAGCTCGCGGGCGACGCGCTGCGCCCGGAAGAGCTGGCCCTGATCGAGCCGCCGCTGGCGACCGAGAATTTCGAAGGCCTCGCGCTCCGCCCCGGCCCGGGGGGCGAAACGCTGATCTACCTGATCTCCGACGACAATTTCCACCCGATGCAGCGCACGCTCCTCGCCCTGTTCGCGCTGGCGCCGTAGACGTTTTGCCGGCAAGTGTCCGGTTAGGCTCGTTCTCCTCAACCGTCATGGTCGGCCTTCGCCGACCATGACGGTTGAGGAGGGTGCCGTGAGACCCTACAGCGCGTTCGCCGGGCGCCGGAGGGTGCGCCACATGTGCGAGGCGGGGGTGTTGTCGTTGCCGAGGCCTTCCGCCGGCTGCCTGAAGTGCCGGCCGATTACGTCCTCGAAATCCTCCACCGCGACCGTGACGTCGGGGTCGAAGGCGTAGAGGTCGTTGAGGCAGATCTGGCGCGCGGACATGTACCAGCGGTGGTTCCGCGCATAGTCGTAGTCCCGCTGGATATAGGGATCGACCCGGTAGTCCGCGCCGAACCTTTTGGCGTAGGCCTCGGGGTATTCGTAGCCCACGGATTCGTCGGGGAAGAACCGCAGCGCCTGGTGCATGCGGATCGCCCAGGATACCTCCTCGTCGACATAGGGCTCCAGCATCTGCGCGCCCCAGTAGCCGTGATCGGGGCGGAAGAACGCGATCACCGAGATGTCGTGCAGCAGGCAGGCGAGCACCATCTTCTCCGGCAGCCCGTTGCGCTGCGCCAGCGCTGCGCTTTGCAGAAGGTGCTGCTTCGACGGACCGAAGCGCAGCTTGAAGAAATCGATCAGGGTCGGCTTTTCCGGCATCTTCGGCAGGCGCGGGTCCTCGCCCATCAATGACGGTTTCAGCGGGCCCAGGCTGAACCCGCCCTTGTCGGTCCACTCCCCATCGGCCAGCTTGTTGATCTGCGAGCGATAGACCATCAGCTCGCCGAGCTCCCTCATCTGCCGGAACTCCAGCTCGTCGGCCGCTTCCGACAGTGTCTTCGCCTCGGCCATGCCCGCCTCCCTCGCCGTGTCGTGGCGGCATTGTCGTTCGGACGGGGCGGGGCTGTAAAGCGCGCAGCGCCTGCTTGCAATGGGGCGGCCGGCGCGCAATCCTGCCGGATTGCAATTGCAGCGAGGGTTCCATGGCGGCCGAGGCGCCCGAGGTCGGCCTGTTCGCCACCTGCCTGGTGGATTCGATGCGGCCCTCCGTGGGGTTCGCCGCCGCCGCGCTGCTGGAGCGCGCGGGCTGCCGGGTGCATGTGCCGCGCAACCAAGCCTGCTGCGGCCAGCCGGCTTTCAACGCCGGGGACCGGGCCGGGGCGGCGTCCATCGCGCGGCAGGCGGTCGCGGCGTTCGAGGGGTTCGACTACACGGTGGCGCCCTCCGGCTCCTGCGCGGCGATGCTGCGGCGGCACTTCCCGGCGCTGCTGGCGGACGATCCGGGCTGGTCCGCGCGGGCGCAGGCGCTGGCGGCGAAAAGCTGGGAGCTGGTCTCCTTCCTCGTCGACATCCGCGGGATGACGGAAACGGGGGCGCGGTTCGACGGCAGCGCGGCGTGGCACGATGCCTGCTCCGGCCTGCGCGAGCTCGGCGTGCGCGACCAGCCGCGCCGGCTGCTGGCGAGCGTGCGCGGGCTGACGGTGAAGGTGCTGCCCAACGCGGAGACCTGCTGCGGCTTCGGCGGCACGTTCTGCGTCAAGTATCCGGAGATTTCCGACGCCATGGCGACCGAGAAGGCGCGCGAGATCGCGGAGAGCGGCGCCGACGTGGTGCTGGCCGGCGACCTCGGCTGCCTGCTCAACATCGCCGGCAAGCTGTCGCGCATCGGCAGCACCATCCGCGCCCGCCATGTCGCCGAGGTGCTGGCCGGGACCTGCGATGGCCCCGCCATCGGCGCGCCGCGAAAGCGCGGCTGAGCGATGGAGGCGACCTCCGCCCGCTTCCCCGCCAACGCCCGCGCCGCGCTGGGCGATGCCGACCTGCGCGCCTCGCTGGCCAGGCTCCAGCGCGAATACCGGCGCGACCGGGCGGCGGTGGCGGCGCGCCTGCCGGAGTTCGACGCGCTGCGCGATGCCGCCGCGGCGATCAAGGACCACGCACTCGACCATCTTGCCTTCTATCTGGAGCGGTTCGAGGAACGCGTCATCGCGCAGGGCGGCCAGGTCCACTGGTGCCGCGACGGCACGGAGGCCTGCGAGGCGGTGCTCGCCATCTGCCGCGCGGAGGGGGCGACGGCGGTCGGCAAGGGCAAGTCCATGATCTCCGAGGAGATAGGACTGAATGCCTTTCTGGAGAGGAACGGCATCGCGCCGGTGGAAACCGATCTCGGCGAATACATCGTGCAGCAGCGCGGCGAGGCGCCGAGCCATATCGTCATGCCGGCGATCCACCTCAACGTGAAGCAGATCGCCGACGGGTTCCGCGCCGCGCACGGCGCGCTCGACCCCGCCCGCGCCCTCGACGGGCCCGACGCGCTGCTGGCGGAGGCGCGGACACGGCTCAGGGATAAATTCCTGTCGGCGGAAATCGGCATCACCGGAGCGAACTTCCTGGTGGCGGAGACCGGCTCCGTCGTGCTCGTCACCAACGAGGGCAACGGCGACCTGACGCATACCCTGCCGCGCATCCATATCGCGCTGGCCAGCATCGAGAAGGCGGTGCCGACGATCGACGACGCGATGGCGCTGGTGCGCGTGCTCGCCCGCTCCGCGACGGCGCAGGAGATCACGAGCTACACCAGCCTTGTCACCGGCCCGGCGCGCGCGGGCGACGCCGACGGTCCGCGCGCCTTCCACGTCGTGCTGCTGGATGGCGGGCGCAGCCGGCTGCTCGGCTCCGAACGGCGCGCGATCCTGCGCTGCATCCGCTGCGGCGCGTGCCAGAGCCAGTGCCCGGTCTACGGCCATGTCGGCGGCCACGCCTATGGCTGGGTCTATGCGGGGCCGGTCGGCGCGGTGTTGACGCCGGCGCTGCTGGGGGTCCCGGCGGCGAAGCATCTGCCGGCGGCCAGCACCTTCTGCGGCCGGTGCGAGGAGGTGTGCCCGGTGCGCATCCCGCTGCCCGCCCTGATGCGAAGCTGGCGCGAGGAAGCCTTCGCGCGCCGCGCGGGGTCGGCGACCGAGCGCGCGCTGCTGAAGCTCTGGGGCGCCGCGGTCCGCCGGCCGGCGCTGTGGCGTGCCCTGGTCGGGCCGGTCTCGTATGTCCTCGCCTTCTGCGCGCGGCGGAGCGGCGTCTACCGCGCCTTGCCGCTGGCCGGCGGCTGGACCGGGGCGCGCGACATGCCGGCGCCGGAGGGCGGGTCCTTCGTCGCCGCCTGGGCCCGCGCGCGCAAGGCGGATGCGCCATGACGGGCGCGCGCGACGCGATCCTGGCCGCGATCCGCGACGCGCGCGGCGACGCCGTGCCGACGGCGCCCGCGCCGCGCTCCCCGCTGCCGGCGCGGGCGCAGGGCACGCCCGAGGCGCTCGTCGCGCGCTTCGTCGAGATGGCGCTGCTCGCCGGCGCGACGGTGTCGCGGGCGGCGGGCGCGGACGGGGTCCCCGGCGCGGTGGCGGAGTACCTGTCGCGCGGCGGGCTCGGCGGGGCGGTCGTGCTGTCGCCCGATCCGGCGGTCGCCGGGCTCGACTGGGATCGCGCGCCGCGGCTGACCGTGCATCGCGGCGCGGGGCGGGACGAGATGGCCTCGGCCGCCGCGACCGTCACGGGCGCGGTCTGCGGCGTCGCCGAGACCGGCACGCTGATGGTGTGCGCCGGCGGGCCGGTCGCCAACGCGCTGCATCTGCTGCCCGAGGCGCATATCGCGGTGTTGCGCGCCTCCGACATCGTCGGCGGCTACGAGGCGGCGCGGGCGCGGCTCGGCGCGGAGCTGCCGCGTGCGGTGACGTTCATCACCGGCCCGTCGCGCACCGCGGATATCGAGAAGACGCCGCAGATCGGGGTGCACGGGCCCCGGCGGCTGCATATCGTGCTGGTCGATGGCGCATAGCGACGACAGGAAGCGCCGGCGCGGCGTGCCGGAGGACATGGCGCTGTTCGAGGCGGCGATGCGGAACGTGCGCCCGCGGGAAAGGCGCGCCCCCGCGCCGGACGCCGCGCCGGCGTCTCCGCCGCCCCCGTCCTTAGCGCCAAGGCGATGTACGAGGACGAACACCTCAACGCCCGCGACACCTACGTCCAGCTCGACCACCCCGTCGTCGGCCGCCAGCCGGTCGTCGGCCTCCCCTGGCACCTGGAGC
>WHUE01000260.1 GCA_009377375.1 Alphaproteobacteria bacterium
TGCAGAACGGGCGGCCGTTGACCTCGCCCAGATCGATGCGGCGCTCCTGCCCGTCGGCGACGATCCGCGCCGCCTCCGCCGGGTCGAGCGGAATCCCCAGCGTGCGGGCCAGGTCGTTCGCGGTGCCCAGCGGCAGTACGCCGAGCACCGGCCCGTCGCCGAGGAAGAACGGCAGCGCGGCGCTCATCGACCCGTCGCCCCCGCCGATCACGACGACGTCCGCAGCCGTCGCGGCCTGCCGCACGAGATCTCGAAAGGCGTCTATCTCGCTCGTCTTCTCCACCGAAACCACGTCGCCGCCTGTCTTCAGGCGGTCGACCGCATCGCCGACCCGCCCCTCGCCGGACCGGCTGCCGCCGTTGACGACCACCGCGATTCTGCGCCTGGGCATCGGGGCTCCTCTTTTTTTCCGCGCCGGGAGCGGGCGGTAGGAGGCGAGGTCGTATACGGCCATGACATAATGATAAATGGGTATCGCCGACGGCGTTTCCACTGCCGCAGCGCAAGGATCGCGGCGGCGACGGGAGAGCCGCGCGGCCAGGGACGGAACGCCGGCGCCGGGCTCAGCCGGCGGCCCGCGCCCGGCCTTCCTCGATCAGGGCGAACAGCCGCGCCGGGCTCACCGGCGCCTC
>WHUE01000261.1 GCA_009377375.1 Alphaproteobacteria bacterium
GGCGCGGGCGAAGTTCCGCGACTTCACCCTCGACGGGCTGCTCGGCCGGGTGCGCTGCCCCGTGCTGGTGACCCACGGCGCCCGCGACCACATGGTGCCGGCCGCCAGCGCGCAGCGCCTGTTCGATGAGCTGACGGTGAAGGACAAGGAACTCCGCCTCTACGACGACGAGACCGGCGGGTCCGGCCATTGCAGCGTCGACAACTGGACCCAGGTCGTCGCCTACCAGATCGACTGGCTGCTGGACCGGATCTGATCTTCACACCGCGTGTGAAGTTTGTTCCACGTGGAACGTTTCTGGAATCGTTCTTGTCCCCGGGGACATTGTAACGGGGGGCGGGGGCGAAAAATCAGGCGAAGAGGGGACGCCTCTCTTGTCACACTTCGTTTGAGCGGGGGCTGCGCGGTTTGTGTGTTATCAGTCTTATAACTTAAGTTACACCTTAAACGTTATAATAACGAAAAATACTTATAATAATTAAGAACACGGAGCGCGAGAGCACGGAATACACTAACCCAATTCCCAAGGCGTGCACGGAGTGTGCTTGTCGAGAACTATCCTGAGGCACACCCCTGCCTACGAGCGTCAATATGTACATCTCCAATATCAGCAGCGACACAAAGAACCCTAT
>WHUE01000262.1 GCA_009377375.1 Alphaproteobacteria bacterium
TGTGGAGCTTCTGAGCACCGTTATTACGGAGGACGGGACGGCTGCGGTTGCCGTGCCGGAAACGAGGCAAGCGCTGATCGATCTGACCGGGCTGGCGGTATCCCGCCAATTGTCTGCGGCTTTGGCCCTTCAGGACCGCTTAAAAGCGCTCCTCTAGCAATGTTCCATAATGGACCGTACGCGCGAAGACCGATTGCATTGACGTTTGCTCCCCACGACAGAGCCGACGCCTATGCGCACTTTGATTCTTTCGCTTTCGACCAAGGAAGACGCGCGTCGTGTGCCTGATTTGCTCGTCTGAGCGCAAGCAAACATGCGTAGTGAGGGCTATGCGGCCGCTCTGCTCGAATTGATCGCGCGCCACGTCTTTTCCGGCGTGGCCGGCATCTCGATCTCAGGCCCGCCGATGCTGGCAAGCGCATCGTTGACCGCGTTCATGACCGCCGGCAGCGCTCCGCAGGTGCCGCTCTCGCCCGCGCCCTTGACGCCGAGCGGGTTGGTCTTCGTCGGGATCGGATTTTCGTGCAGTTCGAAGCTGCAGAAGTCGTGGGCGCGCGGCATGCCGTAGTCCATGAACGAACCGGTCAGAAGCTGTCCCGACTCGCGGTCATAGACCAGGTCCTCCACCAG
>WHUE01000263.1 GCA_009377375.1 Alphaproteobacteria bacterium
ATCGCCTTCGTCGCCTCGCGGATCTTCTCGTCGCACAGATAGGCGAGGTTGGTGTCGTCGAGCTGCAGGTAGCGCAGCCCCTGGCCGGCAAGCGACTGAACCTCTTCGTTGTAGACCCGCGCTGTGTCGGCGTAGAACGCGTCGAGGTCGGGGTAGACCTCCTCGCTGATCGCCTTGCGGCCGCCGCGGAAATGCAGCATCGACGGCGACGGGATGCAGACCTTCGGCGTGCGGCGGACAACCGACTTGAGGAAGGCGAAATCGCGCTCCTGGATGTTGCGGACGTGGTTCAGCTTTTTCTCGACGGTCATCGTCGGCGGAACGAACTGGACGTCGACGCCGTCGTCGCGGAGCAGCTTGGCTGCTGCGGGCGCCGAGTCGAGCCGGATCTGGGTCAGGTCGAACTGGTTCCCCGCGAAGGCGAGGTGGCGGGCAAAGCGCTGATGGCTGCTGATCCGGTATTTGGCGCCGCCCACGGGCCAGAAAATCACCATCGACAAGGTCCGTTCCGGATGGGCGACACCGAACGCCGCGACCGGACAGCACCCCATGCAGCCGCCCATGATGTGAGCCTTGTCGATCCCCAGAGCGTCCAGCAGGCCGATGGCTTGGCGCACATAGTGATTCCAG
>WHUE01000264.1 GCA_009377375.1 Alphaproteobacteria bacterium
CCCGACTGGATCAAGAACAGCTTTGTGAAGCCGCTGGTTCAGGTGAGTTTGGAAAAGGAAAAGTCGCTGCCGAACGTCCCGCTTCTGGCCGAGGTGATGAAGAACGAGGATGACAAAGCACTGGCCGAGTTTCTGACCTCCGGATCTAAGGTCGGACGCGCGTTTGGTGCTCCGCCGGGTGTGCCGGCCGAACGCGTCGCCGCGCTGCGCAAGGCCTTCGATGCGACGGTCAGGGATCCGAAATATCTCGCCGCCGCGCGCAAGGCCAAGATGCCGGTCGAGCCGACCCCCGGGATTGAAATTCAGCAGCTTGTGGAAAAAGTGGCGGCTGCACCGGAATCATTGATTCAGCGTGGGCAGAAGGCGCTGGGACTCCAGTAAAGGGGCGCAGCGAAACAAAATCGTGAACGGCCGCTTGCTCGCCAGGCACGCGGACACCACGGGAGGCTGTTGATGGACAATATGATCTCGCGAGACGCTGCGGGGCCCGCTGGGCGTCCGGGCTCGGCGCCGTTCGACGAAGCCTTTGATGTCGTGGTCGTCGGCTACGGCTTTGCTGGCGCTATTGCCGCGATCGAGGCGCACGACGCCGGTGCCCGCGTGCTGCTGGTCGAGAAAATGCCCTTTCC
>WHUE01000265.1 GCA_009377375.1 Alphaproteobacteria bacterium
TCGTCCGTACTCCCTCGCCCTTGTGGCTAATCGAGCTGCAGGAACAGGCATTTCAGATAGGCGCTCTCCGGCAAATGCGGGTGCACCGGATGGTCCGGGCCGGCGCCGGCCGCGTGGAGGATGCGGGCGGTGCGGCTGGCGTCGACGAGGCCGCGGCGGACCTGCTCGGCGAACAGCGGCGGGTCGACGTGGTGCGAGCAGGACGCGATGAACAACACGCCGCCGGGCTCGACCAGCGCCGCCGACAGCCGCGCGAGCTTGCGGTAGCCGCGCGCGCCGGGCTTGAGGTCCTTCTTCGATTTGACGAAGGCGGGCGGGTCGGCGACGACGGTGCCGAAGCGGCGGCCTTCGCCGAGCATCCGCTCGAGCGCGGGGAACGCCTCGGCCTTCTCAAACCGGCAGCGCCCGGCGAGCCCGGCCGCTCCGGCGGCGCGGGCGGCGAGGTCGAGGGCCGGCTGAGAGCGGTCGACGCACAGCGCCTCGGCAGCCCCTGCCGCCGCCGCCTGCAGCCCGAAGCCGCCGAGATAGCAGTAGATGTCGAGCACCGTGCGCCCGTGCGACAGCGCGGCGACGCGCGCGCGGTTCTCGCGGTGGTCGAAGAACCAGCCGGTCTTCTGGCCGGCCGAGAG
>WHUE01000266.1 GCA_009377375.1 Alphaproteobacteria bacterium
GGGGCGAAGGTAGAGCCCGTTCGAGATGTGATGTTTGTGGTGATCGCCCATTGCACCACGCAGCGTGATCAGCACGAACAGCGGGATTTCGTAGCTGTAGTTGATCTTGGTGATGGCGTAGATCACTGTCATGAATCCGGACGCGCCCATGAGCACGGCTGAGCCCGTACCGCCCATATACGCGCCGGAGCACAGGCCGACCGCAGACTCTTCCCGATTGACTGAGACATGGAGAAACCTGTCGTCGCGATCGAGGGTCTCGATCAGCTCCGCGATCCAGTTGTCGGGAAGGCTGGCGATCAGCTTGATGTCGCATGCCGCCAGTTCATCGGCGAGGCGCTTCGCCACATCGGTGCTCTTGCTCACATCTCGTCTCCACTTGCCGCCGAGTACTCTTCGGAGAATTCTCGGCTTTCTCGGCCTCACATTTCGTTCGCTGCCAGCAGGGTCCCGTCTCTGACCCGATCAACTCAGGTCATCCGAAAGTACCCTTGCGTTCCCGGTGGATTGCGCGCCTCGGCCCAGGCGAGCTTGCGGCGATAGTACTCCCAGGTCTGCTGGAAGAAGCCGTCCAGTCCGCCACCCTGATTTTCCGCAATGGATGACCGGCGCTGATCGTTGCTGGCCAT
>WHUE01000267.1 GCA_009377375.1 Alphaproteobacteria bacterium
GCCCGAGAGCCGTGCGATGATCCCCGAGATCGCCGAGGTCGCCATCATCCTGCGTGGCGCCTTCATCCGCACGAACACCGCCCGGTCCAAAGCGGCCGGTCGAAGCCTCAGCCAGGCCGCCAGCGCCTGGCCCACGTCGACCGGGATCGGCAGCGTGTGCTCCCGGCCCTTGCCGGTGACCTTGAGACGTCCGTTCGCCCAGTCGATGTCGTTGAGGTTCAAGCGGGCGACCTCGCCAGCACGCAGGCCCAGCCGCACCAAGACCAGGACGACCGCTCGGTCTCGCGCCCCGATCGCGGTCGCCGGATCACACACGGCCAGCAAGGCTGCGACCTGCTCGGCGCCCACTCCTCGCGGCAGCCCACGCCGGGTCCCGGGAGGCTTGAGGATCCCAGCACTCAGGTCCCGGTCGAGGTGGCCGGTACTCAACGCCCACCGCAGCAGGCATCGGACCGCGTCGACGATATGAGCACGCGAAACCACGCCGTAAAGACGACCACGCTCAGCGACATAGGCATTGGCCACCGGCGCGTCGAGCCGACCCCACTCCACGTTCCCGTCCCTCGCGGTGATCACATCCAGGAGCCCGGCAGCGTAATGGCACCGGGCGGCAATGGTCTTCTCGGTC
>WHUE01000268.1:0-300 GCA_009377375.1 Alphaproteobacteria bacterium
CTTCAAGTGGAAAGACTACCGGGTCGAAGGATCCGCTCGCTACAAGACAATGACGCTGGCTACGCACGAGTTCATCCGGCGGTTCCTGATGCACGTGCTGCCCAAGGGCTTGCACCGCATCCGCCACTACGGACTGTTCGCCAATGGCAACCGCGTAGCCAACATCGCACGTGCCCGCGAGTTGCTCGCCGTGCCGTCTCGCCCAGAAGAACCCGACGCGTCCGAAGCAGGGAACGACGAAGCCCGCGTGCTGCCGCGTCCATGTCCCTGCTGCGGTGGCCACATGATCATTATCGAGAC
>WHUE01000268.1:310-627 GCA_009377375.1 Alphaproteobacteria bacterium
CCCACGCCAGCCCCGGGGGCGATCAGGATCGATACCTCATGACGCCGTCACCGCCGATCAACGACCGCAGCGACACTCGCTATCCTTGCTGGCTTGCCGCCCGAAGCGCCCAAGCTCGCGGCGGTCCGCTCGATTCGCCGGCACTCGAACCGCCAATCTTGGCGCGCACCATGCAGTTCGCTCGTTCACCGCCGCGCGCTCCAACCTCTGCGGTAAGCCGAGCCTCGCAGCCGCCCCGGTCCAACCCCCTCAAGCATCACGCCGCGGCCAAATCCCCATAGCGCCCGCGGCACCGCCGCTGACCACTTTCCCGCGAT
>WHUE01000269.1 GCA_009377375.1 Alphaproteobacteria bacterium
GGATGTCGTTCCACGGCGGTCTCATCGGCGTGATCGCCGCGATCGCGACATTCTCCTGGCGACGCGGCTTCTCGCCGCTGGCAATGGCCGATCTCGTTGCCGCGGCCGCGCCGATCGGCCTGTTCTTCGGCCGCATCGCAAACTTCATCAACGGCGAGCTCTTTGGCCGTGTTGCCGAGGTGCCGTGGGGTGTCGTTTTCCCGCGCGGCGGCGAACTACCCAGGCACCCGAGCCAGCTCTATGAGGCCTTGCTCGAAGGCCTCGTGCTGTTCGCCGTGTTGGCGATCCTGGCGCATCGCCCGGGGGTGAGAGCCCGCGTTTGACTTCTTACCGGTGTCTTCCTGACCGGTTACGGCTTTAGCCGCACCTTCGTCGAGCTGTTCCGGCAGCACGATGCTCATCTCGGCTTCATCTTCGGTCCGATCACGATGGGCCAGATTCTGTCGGTGCCTATGGTGCTGTTGGGTATCTACCTGATTGCCCGCGCGCGCCGACCGGCTCCGGCAGAGACACGGGAAAAGCGTGTGGCGGACGGCGGCTGAACCGCCTTCGGCGACATGCGGAGCGTCAGGGGCAGCTTGGTCAGGCGCAAGCCGCGGCATGTAACCTGCGGCTCGCGCTCCAT
>WHUE01000026.1 GCA_009377375.1 Alphaproteobacteria bacterium
ACGGCGACGGCTCGCAGAGCCGCGCCTTCTGCTATGTCGACGACCTGGTGGAGGCATTCATCCGGCTGATGGCGACGCCCGACGACGTCACCGGCCCGATGAATCTCGGCAATCCGGGGGAGTTCACCATGCTGGAGCTGGCCGAGAAGGTGATCGCGATGACCGGATCGAAATCGGAGATCGTGTTCAAGCCGCTCCCGGCCGACGATCCCGTGCGCCGCCAGCCGGACATTTCCTTCGCCAGGGCCACCATCGGCTGGGAGCCGAAGGTGCGGCTCGACGAAGGGCTGGCGAAGACGGTGGCGTATTTCGACGGGCTTCTCAGGGCGAGCTGACGCGCCGGATCCGGCGTCATCCGTGACGCTGCGGCTTCGTCCGTCGTCTAGAACGGGGACCGGTTTCCCGTTCATACGGCGCTTCGGTCATCGGATTGCCGGCATATGCAGGCAGTGCCAACCCCAGTCTCTGGACATGATCGTGCGACCGGCGAGCGTTATCGGCACCTGTCCGGCTGTGTTGTTTTCGGTCGGCACGGCTGTCCCGGCCGTCGGGAAAGGGACATTGAGCGGATGACCCATCCGGCACACGACCGTCGTCCTGATCTGTTGTCTGTCGTGATCGTCCGTAAGATAGGCAGGGTTGAAAATGCGCCGGTTCAGCGGCTTGTACATGAAATAGTGACTGGCGGGCAGAACGACCACGCCCGACCCGATTCCCTCAGTTTGTGCGGCCCTCGCCTGCTGTTCTACAAAGGAGTCGTGCGATTGCAGCCGTTGAAGGATGGTCACGCCCAGAGACGGCATGACCGGCAGTACGAGGATTCCGATTCCAGCCGCGCCGACGACATTCCGCCAGGTTGCGCTGCCCGTCCCGGCACGCGCGACGTGCCTGAGTGCGATGACGATGGAGACGAAGGCGACCGCGGCGAAATAGTTGGTTTGGCGCGGAAAGAAAATCGGCGTGATGAGAAGAAGCGCCAGCAATGCCGACGGAACGAATGACCCACCCGGACGCATGGGACGACGCAAGGACATCGCCAGCACACAGGCGACGAATGCCGCGCCTGCCAGCCACTTTATAAACAGGGACTGCGTGTAGAGCCCGGCGGAATTGATCGCATGATCGAGCTTGGCCAGAAACCCGCTCTCTGCGTCGAAAATGATCCCTGCATGGCGCGTAAAGCGAAGAAGGCTTCCTGAATCCGCCGCAAGGTAAATCAGGACAGCGGCGATTGTGGGCGCCAGAAAAACAGCCGTGCCGGCGATCATGCGCCTGAGCGTTTTCCGCTCAAGGGCTCCCTCGGCGTTAACGCCGAGAATGAAGGCGATGGCAAGGGCCAGCAACCCGTAGTATGGCGATACGAGAAACGCCGACCCCGCTGTCAAATATGCGGCTGCGTCGCGCCGCTGCCGGTTGTCGTCGGTCGAAAACAGGAACGGGACCGCCAGGACGAGGCACAGGGCCAGATGATCCGGCCGATCGGACGGCCATGTAAAGCCGCCGCTCGGAAGGATGATGCCGAGTGCGACGGCGAGGGCCGTCCACAGGGCCGGCGCCAGCGAGCGCCACAGCAGCCGAAGCACGAGCACGCAGAGCGTCGCCGAGACAAACAGGTCGAAAACGTTGTCCGCGACGAACCCGCAACCGGCCACGGATGCGTATGCGCCATAGATGAGCGGGAATAAAGGCCCCTGACCGAACCATAAAAGCTCATCGAAGCTTCCGGTTCCGACAAATGAGGCGCTTACGAATCCATACCCGCCTGCCAGGTTGCAGCCCGCATCCTTGTAATGGAAAACGTCCGTGCCGCCAGGCACATTCGGATAAACGATGTCGAACGCGGTCCAAACGACACATGTCGCGAGGAAAAACAACAAAGCCGGCCGAATTTCAGATTTAAATTCGGCATCATGAAATAATGAATTTCTAATCTGACTCATTTTCTAGTCTTTAAATCTGACGACATCGATAATACCTTGCGTCATCTGACCGTAATATTTAAGTAGTTCGTAGTGAATAATAGTAAATTATACGAAAAACGCACACCCTGTCGGAATTTGAACGGGAAATTTATCGGCGGACATTCGATGATCGCTCTATTCATTTTCTTGTTTTCTTCCTGAAAGAGGCAGGCAGTATTGTCCCACTGTTCAACAATCGATGCACCGATAAGGCCGATATACGTATACAGGATTTTACTCTAAGGTTTCCGGTGTCAATCGTTCGGCAAGGGGCGCGCCTGGGTCGGGTGGGCCTGCCGCCCCGGAAACAGGGGTCTTGAAGTTTCCCCGATGCGAAGCCTCTTCAGCCTCCACACGCCGTTCGAAATCGTACTTGTCGTCCTGGGCGGCGCCATATGCTGGCTCGGGAGCCAGTATGCGACGGTCGAACTTCTGGCGCTCGGCAGCGCCATACTGGCCGCAGTCGGCGTCTTCCATTTCTATCTTTGCCTGGCCTATCGTCGTTCCCTCTGGTCGCTGAGCGACGTGCTTGGAGCGAGCCTGCTTATCAGCTATTTCGGCGGCGCCGCCGTAACGCTTTTTCTGACGGCGACCGAAATCCTCCCTTTCACCAGTGCGCGCAGGCTCACGTTCCTGTTCGAGACGACCGTCTATATCGTGATGTTCGCGGCGATGCTGGCCCTGTGCGGCCGCATCGAGCGCTATTTCTGGCAGGAGACCTGGCGGCGGGAGGAGACCGCCGAAGACTGGTCGTTCTGGGTGGCGCCGGCGATCGCCCTGCTGGTCATGGCCCAGGTCTACTGCCTGGCGACCGGCATCATCAGCTATCAGGGAACCGGGCATATCGGAAATGCAGGGGAGCTTCCATATGCCGGCAATCTGGTGATTGCGCTGAGCATCCCGCTGTCCGGCGCGTGCGGCTGGATTCTCGGCCGGCCCGAGCTGCGGGCGAACAGGATGCTCCTATGCGTTACGCTCGGGGCCGTGCCGGTGCAGATTCTGTTCAACCTGTGTTTCGGACGCCGGGTCATCCTGTTCCAGATGCTCATCTTTCTGGTCTGCTTCGTCTGGGCCCGTCGCAGGGGGTTCACCGTGAAGCAGACGGTCGCGATGGGCCTTATCGCCCTGCCGCTGATCTTCATCTTCTGGAATGTCTTCCTCGCCATGCGGATGGACCGGTATTCCGATCTGCGGGGCGAGCGGCGCGACATTTTCGACCGGCTCAACACGACGGCGGAGCTGATGGAGAACAACTGGGAAGTGATCGCGAAGAACCAGGAACAGAATGTCGTCACCCGGGTCTTCGTTATCGGCTATCTCAGCGATCTGATGGCGTCGAACAGGCCGGCGCCCTTCTTCCTCGGCCGCCAGCTGGCGACCGAGCTGGTGTCGTCGATACCGCGCGTCGTGCTTCCCGGAAAGGTGGACATCATCGCATCCCTGAAGGCCGGAGAAGGGGAGATCAACGAGCAGTTCGGCCTGCCCAACCAGGATCGCGCGGAAAGCGCCATCATCGCCGCCTATGTCGATTTTTCCTGGTTCGGCCTCGTTCTCTATCCGATCGTTATTGCCGTGCTGGGCGCGGCGTTCGCGTATCTGTCGAACGTAAGCGCCTCGCCCTTCTTCAGAATCTATACCGTATCCTACGCTTTCTATATCGGCATTTCGGTCGAGCAGACCTATATCATCCTCGTTCTCAATTCGCTGCGCACGCTCCTGGCGTTGGCCCTCATGTTCATCGTGCTCGACGTTTTCAATCGCAGGCGATCCCCTGCCGTGTCAGCCAGGTTTCGCTAGGACGATCATCGGCATGCGCATCCTGATCTGCACCAGCTTCGGCGCCGAGGGGGTGGCCCGTTTTCGCGCCGATGCGATGGAACGGCTCGGCCACGACGTCACGCGGCTGGACACCGACGCGCTAATGCCGTCCCTGCCGCGCCCGGCGAACTGGCTGCGCGTGCGGACCCAATCGGGGCCGGGGGTGGGCGCCCTGAACCGCGCCCTGATCGCGGCTGTCGCCGCTCCGCCGCCGTTCGACGTCGTCTGGTGCGACAAGCCGCTCTATGTGCGGCCCGCGACCGTGCGGCGGCTCCGCGTCACCGGCGCCCGGGTCGTCAGCTTCAATCCGGACAATCCCTTCGGACGCCGCAACGATCCCGGCTGGGGCCTGTTCCTGAAGGCGCTGCCGGAATACAGCGTCCATGTGCTGAACACCGCGGAAAGCGTGGCCGACTATCGGGCGGCCGGCGCGCAGCGGGTCTTCGCCATGCCGCCCTTCTTCGAGCCGTCGGTTCATTTTCCGGCCCCGGAGGAATGGTCCGAATCCGATCGCGACATCGATGTCAGCTTCATCGGGTCGCCCTATGACGACCGGCCGGATTTCATCCGTTCGCTGTGGCGCGACCATGGCATACGGCTGCGGCTGTGGGGCCCGCGCTGGGACCGCGTGCTGACGGCCGGGGAATGCGCGGCGCTCTGGTCGGGGGGGCCTGCCTACGGGGAAGCGTATCGGCGCCTCATCTGGCGTTCGAAGCTGAGCCTCGGCTTCGTGACCCAGGCCAACCGGGACACCTATGCGCGCCGCTGGTTCGAGGTCGCCGGCTGCGGGGGCTGCCTGCTCGCCGAACGGACCGCCGACGGGCTCGCCTCATTCGCGGACGGCGAGGAGGCGCTCTTCTTCACGGGGACCGAGGACTGCGCCGCGCTGATCGCGCGCTATCTGCCGGACGCTCCTGCGCGTGCGCGCATCGCGCGGGCGGGGCGCCGGCGCGCAACGGAAGCCGGCTACGACACCGTGTCGCGCGTGCGCGCCGCGCTGCAGGAGATCGTCGCGGAGCGCGGATGCTGAAGGGACGGCCATGAGCGAGAGATTGCGGGTCGTCGCCGGAACCATCGCGCGGTTCCACACCTTCGACCTGGCGGGCGAGCTGCAGCGGCGCGGCCATCTGGAAGCGGTCTATACCGGCTATCCGAAGCGCGTCTTCCGCAACACCGGCGTCGATCCCGCGAAGATCCGCAGCTTTCCGTGGGTCCAGACACCGGTCGCCCTGGCGGAGCGGCACGGCCTCATGCCCCGCCGGCTGTCCGCGGCCTGCGATATTCTGGCTCACGACTCCGTCGACCGGTACATCGCCCGGACCCTGCCCGACTGCCACGTGCTCTCGGTGCTGTCGCGTTCGGGGCTGCATGCGGGGGGCGCGGCGCAGGCG
This sequence comes from Alphaproteobacteria bacterium, assembly GCA_009377375.1. GTDB lineage: Bacteria > Pseudomonadota > Alphaproteobacteria > MPNO01 > UBA2964 > WHUE01. Next base: position 5,171 of record WHUE01000026.1, read on the forward strand.
CGCAACATCGCCTATGTCTGCGACCGCGGTTCCTCGCACATCGTCTTCCAGGACCGCATCCTGGCGGAGGAACACGCGCGTCTCGGCCTGCCTTACACGCCGATCGATCCGCGCAAGCAGGCCAGGGAACAGGCGGAATACGCGCTCGCCGACGCCGTCACGGTGCCGTCCGGCTTCGTCCGCCGCAGCTTCATCGAGATGGGCGTGGACGCGGGCAAGGTTCGGCAGATTCCCTACGGTGTGGATATTTCGGTCTTCCGGCGCGTCTGCCCCCGCGATGCCGGCTTTCGCGTCCTGTTCGTCGGCCAGCTTTCGGTGCGCAAGGGTCTCGTCTACCTGCTCGACGCCTTCGCGCGGGCTAAGCTGCCGGGTGCGACCCTCGCGCTGGTAGGCAGTCCGCAGTCCGAAACCGATACCCTGCTCGAACGCTTTCCGGTCGACCGGCTGGAACGCGTCGGGCCGGTTCCGCGCGACGAGGTGGTCTGGCAGATGTCGCGGGCCAGCGTGCTGGTGCTGCCTTCGGTGGAGGACGGCTACGGCCTGGTGCAGGCGCAGGCGATGGCCTGCGGCTGCCCGGTGATCGCGTCGACCAATACCGGTTCGGAAGACCTGTTCGCCGACGGCGTCGAAGGCTTCGTCGTGCCGGTGCGGGACGCCGACGCCATCGCCGACCGGCTGACCCGCCTGCGCGACGACCCCGCGCTGCTGGCGCGGATGTCGGAGGCCGCGCTGAACCGCGTGAAGACCATCGGCGGCTGGGCGGCGTACGGCGATGCGTCGCTGCGGCTGTTCCATGAGCTGGCCCGCGGGCGGGGCCACGACCTCGAAGCGCTCCAGGTGTCCGGCGATGCCTGCTGACGCGGGCGAGACGCTTCAGGTGGCGCTTGGCACGATCGGCCGGTTCCACTTCTTCGACCTTGCGCGCGAGCTGAACCGCCGCAGTCATCTGGCCGCGATTTTTACCGGCTATCCCCTGTGCCGCCTGCGGGATACCGGCGTGCCCTCCTCGCGAATCCGGCGGTTTCCATGGATACAGGTTCCGGTGGTGGGGCTGAGCCGGGCGGGGCTGTTGCCGTCTGCACTGTATCCCGCGCTCGACGCACTGGCGCACCGGACTCTGGACGCGCATATCGCGCGCAACCTGCCCCCATGCCATGTGCTCTCCGCAATGTCGTCGACCGGGCTGGCGGCGGGGCGCGCTGCGCAGACACGCGGCATCGCCTATGTCTGCGACCGGGGCTCCACCCATGCGCTCTGGCGGGACCGGTTGCTGGCTGAGGAATATATGCGGCTCGGCCTGCCGCTCCGCCGCACCCACCCGGCGCTGCTCGCCCGGGAACAGCGGGAGTACGAGGCGGCCGACGCGATCACCGTGCCGTCCGGCTTCGCGCGCGCGAGCTTCGTGGCCATGGGCGTGCCGGCGGAAAAGCTGCGCGTCATCCCCTACGGCGTCGACCTGTCGGCGTTCCGCCGCACCGCGCCGCGCGACGACGGGTTCCGCGTCCTCTTCGTCGGCCAGCTTTCCGCGCGCAAGGGGCTGGGCTATCTCCTCGACGGGTTCAGGAAAGCCCGCATCCCGCGCGCGACCCTGGTGCTGGTCGGCGACGCGCAGCCCGAAACCGAGACCCTGCTCGAACGCTTTCCGGTCGACCGGCTGGAACGCGTCGGGCCGGTTCCGCGCGACGAGGTGGTCCGGCAGATGTCGCGGGCCAGCGTGCTGGTGCTGCCCTCGCTCGAGGAAGGGCTGGCGCTGGTGCAGGCGCAGGCGATGGCCTGCGGCTGCCCGGTGATCGCGTCGACCAATACCGGTTCGGAAGACCTGTTCGCCGACGGCGTCGAAGGCTTCGTCGTGCCGGTGCGGGACGCCGGCGCCATCGCCGACCGGCTGACCCGCCTGCGCGACGACCCCGCGCTGCTCGCGCGCATGTCCGGGGCCGCGCTGAACCGTGTGAAGACCATCGGCGGCTGGGCGGCGTACGGCGATGCGTCGCTGCGGCTGTTCCATGAGCTGGCCCGCGCGCGGGGCCACGACATCGCGCCCCTTTCGGCGGACTGACCGTCAGCCGCCCGGCAGCCGCCGGCGCAGCCGGTCGAACAGGCCTCGCCGCTGCGACGCGTTGAGGAGCAGCCACGGCGCGGCGAGCGCGGCGGTCGCGGCCCAGATCGCGCCTGCCGCAGCCAGCCGGGCGAAGCCGTCGTTCCCCGTCAGCGCCACCGCGACATAGGCGACCGACATGCTGATGGCGAAGGAAAGCGCGGCGAAGCCGTGCGTCGACGCGATGAAGGCGATTGGCGACAGACGGGCAATGCGCGCGGCAAACCACGGGACCGGCACCCCCAGCGCGAAAATCTCGGCGGCCAGAACCGCCCAGGCGGCTCCCGCCACGCCCAGGGACGGAATCAGGGCGAGGCACAGCGCCAGCGTCAGCGCCCCGGCCGCGGCATGCGCCCCCGCGAGGGCTCGCGGGCGGTTGTTGAATTCCATCATCTTGGCGCCCGCGATGGCCGGCCCGGCGGCGGCGGCCGCGGCCAGGAGCGGCCAGAACACGGCGCCATCGAACGGCACCCGCCCGAGCGTCCATGTTTCGAGGAAGGTCGGGCCGATCACGGCGATCATCCCGGCAAGCCCGCCGCAGAGTCCGCCCGCAAGCCGCCCCGTGAACCGGTACATGCGCGCCAGCGCGGCCATGTCGCCCTGGGCGTACTGGCGGGCGATCTCGAGTCCGGCGACGATGCCGATCTCGGCCGCGACCGTGCGCGCCATGCCGCAGAGCGTCCGGACGGTGGTGAACGCGACGACGCCGGCTCCCGCCGTGCCGAGAGCCGAAATCAGGATTACGGTGCCCTGAAGCGTTGCGGTCGTCGCCACCGGCAGGACGGCGTAGAACGGGCACACGGCGGCCAGGTCGCGCAGCATGGCGCGGTCGGGCAACGCGACGCCGAAGGCGAGGTCCGGATAACGCCGCTTCTGATGGACGACGAGCAGGACCCAGTACGCCAGCGACAGGCCGAGGAACGTCGATGCCAGCGCCGCCATCCCGCCGCCGCACCACAGCACGGTGACGATCGCCCCGATAGTCACGATCCGCCGCGCGTTGTTGATCATGACGCCGAGCGCGTACTCGCCGCGCGCCCGGTAGATCTGGAACACGATCCCCAACGGGATGCTGACCAGCATATAGAGACCCAGCACGGTGAGCGCCGCCGGGGCCGATGGCGCGCCGGGTCCCTGAAGGTTAAGCCATTCCGGCCACGCACCGGACAGTCCGCTGCCGACGACGACGGGCAGCGCGGCGACGGTTATCGCGACGTAGATGGCCAGTCCGGTGTGCAGCATCCGGTGGAATGCCGCGCGCTCGCCCCGTGCCCAGACCATCTGCAGCGCGTTGCCGAAATACGCCTGAAGCCCCATGTCGAGCATGGCGACGAAGCCGGCCGCCGACATCAGCACCAGCCAGTCGCCGTATCCGTTCGCGCCCCAGTGCAGCAGGAAGACCGGCACCAGCAGGAACTGCTCCGCGAACTGCATGACCAGCGATATCGCCTTGCCGGCGGCGCCGGTTACGAGGCGCCGGTACACGCCCGCCTGTCCGGGCGGCGGTGGGTGGTCGCCCCCGGACGCGCCGGGCAGCGTGCCGCTCATGCCGGCGCTTCCGCTCGGCACTGCGCAAGCGCCTGCTTGAGGCCCGCGAGGTCCTGTTCGAGGCCCCAGCCGCCAATGATTTCCAGGCTGCGCGCGCCCATGCGGCGGCAGCGTTCCGGGTCGGACAGCACGGCGCGCAGGGCGCCGGCAAGCGCGGCGATGTCGCGGGCGGGCATGACGAACCCGTTCTCGCCGTCGCGCACGAGATCGGCGGCGGCGCCGACCTGGTCGCTTGCGATCACCGCGCGTCCCGCGTTCATCACCTCGTTGACCACCAGCCCCCATGGCTCTAGCACCGAGGGCAGCACGAACACGTTGCACAGGTCGTAGAAGCGCGGGAGTTCCGACTGGTTGCGGAATCCGGCGAAACGCACGCTGTCCGCAAGCCCGTGCGCGGCGACCTGCCGGGCCAGCGCCGCGTGTTCCTCCCCGTCGCCCACCAGCACCAGATACGGGGCGCGGCAGGCCGCGTCGCCGGCGATGCGGGCGAAGGCTTCCACCAGGTCGGCCGCGCGCTTGCGGGTCTGGAACTTGGAGGCAAACAGCACGACCGGCCGGCCCGGTGCGATGTCCAGCTCCGCGCGCAGCGCGTCGCGTGTCGCCGCGGCCTCGGCCGCCATGCCGCGGAAGCGGTCGTTGTCGACGGCGTAGGGCATGGAAAATATCCGGTCCGCGTCCATGCCTTGCGCCAGATAGTAGTCGCGGTTGCGACTGCCGATGGCCAGCCAGCCATCGCAGACGCGCCGCAACCCCGTGAAAAAGATCCGCTTGATCGCGCGCTTGACCGGTCCGCGCCGCATGCCGCCTTCCCAGGCCTCGTCGCGGTTGAGGACCAGGAGCCCGCGCCGATGCGCGAAGAACATGGAGGCCAGGTTGTAGAGCCGCGTGTAGCCGTGGGTCCACAAGACTTCGAACCCGCCCTCGTGCAGCGCCCGCGCGAGGCCGTAATTGAGCGGCCGGAGAACGCTCGGCGAGCGGTCGTCGCCGATCGCCGGCAGGAAGCGGTGTTCGTATCCGTCGACCAGCGGCACGTCCCATTCGATCACGCGTCCGAAGCCCTCGTCGTGATGGGCACGCAGCGACGAGGCGCTGCAGAAGAACACGGTGAGGTCGATCTCCGGATCGGCCGCGATCCGCCGCAGCAGCGGCGCCTGGTACTGGATGGGGTGGCTTACCAGATAAGCCAGCTTGATCGGTGGTGCCATCGATATTCGCCCTCAGCTTCTTTGCGTCGCCGCGGCGATCATGTCGAAGATCTCGTTCGCCCGCGCCGCGAACGCGGGCAAGGCGTTCTCCGCCAGTTCGGCGGGCGGCGCGCCCTTGCCCCGGTCCAGCCCGTCGCGCAGGGCGGCCAGCACGGCGTCCGGATCGTCGGGGTCGATCACGGCGCCGAGACGGCCCTCGCGCAGGGTCTCCCGGCTCGCGTCCAGCGTGCTGCCGACCACAGGAACGCCGCAGGCCATCGCCTCCAGATAGGCGATGCCATAGCCTTCGCCCCGCCCCGGCATGGCGTAGAGATCGGCAAGCCGGTAATGGTCCGGCTTCTCGTCCTCCTCGATATAGCCGGTGAAGATCACGCGGTCGCCCATGCCCAGCGCGCGGGCCTTGCGTTCCAGCCGCGCGCGGTCGGTGCCGGAGCCGACGATCATGTAGACCACATCGTCGCGCTCGCGCAGCAGGGCGGGCATCGCCCCGATGATCTGGTCGAACCCCTTGGCGCGCTCGTTCGCGTCCAGCCGTCCCAATGTCAGGATCACGCGCTTGCCCTCCACCGCATAGCGCCGGACCAGCGCGGGGTTCGGCGGGCCGGGGGAAAAGAGCGAGAGGTCGACGCAGTTGCGCAGCACGTGCATGCGCGCCCTGTCCACGCCGCTCCACCCGGCGAAGCGATGCAGCGTAAAATGGCTGACGACGATCACATGATCCAGGCGCCGCGCCAGAAGGTTGACCAGCGCCCTTCGGTTCGGCTCCCAGGCTTCCACGCCATGGACGATCAGCACGACCGGCGCCCGCGAGCGCAGCTTCAGCAGCCAGGCGAACGGCAGCAGGTTCAGGTGACCGCAGAGGATCAGGTCGAACCGCTTGCCCAGCACGAACCAGCGCAGGCAGCGCAGCAGATAGGCGAACACGCCGCCTGTGCCCGCCACGTCGAAATACAGCCGCCCCGGCAGCGCCTGCGGCGTCATCGGCACGTGGCGGGGCAGGGCAACGACCTCGTCGCAGTCGGGGCGCGCGCACAGCGTTTCGATCAACTCGCGGTTGAACTTCGCGATCCCGCCGTAGCCGCCGAAGGCTTCGGGGAGGATGAAGACGGTTCTCATCGCCCGCGCCCCGCCACTCCCGAGCCCCCGCCGAACCGGTCATGGACCAGCCGCGCCCAGGGCCGGTAGCCCCGCCCGGCCGCGCCGCCCTCCGCGCCGCCCAGCCATTCGCGCACGGGGACGGAAAATCCCGTCTTCGGCCGGTCCAGCACGGAGTCGGGCAGCGTTCGTCCGGGGGTCAGCGCCATGTCCCGCTTGCCGGGCGGGCGCGGTCCGGCGAGCATCGGCGCGAGGGCGCGGAGCAGCGTCTCGTCCACCAGCGGCACGCGGATTTCCAGCGAATGGGCCATGCCCGCCCAGTCGGAATCGCGCAGCAGCTGGTTGCGCATGTACCAGCAGCTTTCCAGCGCGACGAGCCGCTGGCGCGCGGTCTTCAGCCCCGACACGGTTTCCTGCAGCCGGTCGCGCAGCGCCAGCCTCTCCAGCCCCTCGCGCGCCATGTCGCGGCCGAGAAGGCCGTCCAGCTCCCACGGCATGTAAAGCCCGCGGCGCAGCAGATAGGCGTCCCCCCAGCGGCTGCCGTACTCGATCATCCCCGCCCATTTGGGCGAGGCGATCCGGCTGACCAGCGGGGTCGACACCGCGCGCACGAGCCGGCCCAGCCCGGGCAGGAAGCGGAAGACGCCCAGCGCATTCACCACGCGCGGCACCTCGGCGAAGCTGCCGTAGCCGCCGAACAGCTCGTCGCCGCCGAGCCCCGACAGCGCCACCTTCAGCCCCGCCTCCGCCGTCACCTTGCTGACGAAATAGGTGTTCACCCCGTCGATGCTCGGCTGGTCCATCGCCGCGAACACGGCCTCGGCCTCGGCCTCGAACGCTTCCCGCCCGATGGGGCGTGTCTCGTGCCGCGTGCCGCAAAGGGCCGCGATCTCGGCGGCCAGCGGGGCCTCGTCATGCGACGTGCCGCGAAACTCGTCGAAGGCCAGGGTCACGGTCCGCAGGTCCGCGCCCCGGCGCTCGGCGGCCAGCGACACGATGGTCGCCGAATCCAGGCCAGACGACAGGAAGGCGCCGACCGGCACGTCGGCGACCAGGTGATGGGCCACGCTGTCCTCCAGCGCGGCCCGCAGCGCATCGGCGTCGAACGGCGCTTCGCCCGCCTCGCGCAGCGTCGCGGTCAGGTCGAACCAGCGGCGCGGGCTGCCGCGCCCGCTGGTGTCGATCCACAGGCTGCCGCCCGACGGCAGGGCCTCGATGCCGCGATAGAGCGTGTGCGGCTCCGGCACGTAGCCCAGCATGAAGAACCCGGCATGGCCGGCGGGCTCGGGGCTCGTGTCGATGCCGCCGCCGGCCAGCAGGGCCTTCACCTGAGAGGCGCAGGCGACGGTCCGGCCGTCATCGGCGAAATAGAGCGGCTTGATGCCGTAGGGGTCGCGCGCCATGAACACGCCGTGACGGACCCCGTCCCAGATGGCGAAGGCGAACATGCCGCGCAGCTTGCGCACCATCTCCGGCCCGTGGCGGGTATAAAGGTGCAGCAGCACCTCGGTGTCGGACTCGGTGTCGAACCGCTGGCCGGCCCCGATCAGCTCCTCGCGCAGGGCGCGGTAATTGTATATCTCGCCGTTGAAGACGATGCGGCAGGGCGCGTCGCGCGCCGCCATCGGCTGCGCGCCGCCATCGGTAAGGTCGATGATCGAAAGCCGGCGGTGGGCCATGCCCAGCCGACCGTCCCCGGCGAGCCAGACGCCTTCGCCGTCGGGGCCGCGCGCCGCCATCGCGTCGTGGATGCGCCGCAGCCGCGCCTCGTCGACGGGCGGCGCGCCCGCGCCATAGGCAAAGATCGCCGCGAAGCCGCACATGAATCCTAATCCCCAGCCCCCGGCCCGTTGCCGGGCCGGAGTATTGGGAAATCGGTCATGCCGCGCAACTCAAATCCCCGGACAGCGGCCATCGGCCAGCAGCGCCTCGTAGCACGCCGCCATCGCGGCGCCGTGCGCGGCGAAGCTCAGATGATCGCGCGCCGCTTTCGCCGCGCGGGCTCCCATCGCCAGCCGTGTGTTCTCGTCCGCCGCCATGCGGTTGAACGCGTCCGCCACGGCCTCTGCCTTGCGTGCCGCAACCAGCCCGGCGCCCGCGTCGCGCACCAGCGGAGTCACGCCGGTTTCCTCCGAGACAATCACCGGCACGCCGGCGACCATCGCCTCGGCGATGGCCATGCCGAAACACTCGTAGTCGGACACCATCGCCAGTACGTCGATCTCTGCCAGGAACTCCTGCTTCTCCGCTTCCCCGATAAAGCCGAGCCACTCGATGCGGTCTGCCACGCCGCAGGCGCCGGCCAGCGCGCGCAGCCGTTCGCGCTCCGGACCGTCGCCGGCGATGCGCAGCCTCACCCCGGGCGCGTGCGCCAGCGCCTCGATCAAAATGGCCACGTTCTTCTTCGCGTGCAGCCGGCCCAGGAAGCCGATCCGCAAAGCTTCGCCTCTGCCCGGCCGCGCCGCGACCGGCTGCGCGGCCGCGCGCTCGTCGAACACCGCATGCAGCACGATACCCGATCGCGCCACGCCGGCCAGCGCCGCCGGCACGCTGTCGCGCGCCTCGATCTCCGACGAATAGACGATGCGGTCGAACCGGGTCAGAATCCGCGCGCGAAGCCATTGCTTGACGAGGCCCAGGCTGCGCCGCGAGGCTCCCTCGACATCATGGTCCGTCAGGCTCTCATGCGGCGTCAGCACACAGCGCGCCCGACCCTCTCCGCCCGGCGCGAGCGCGGCAGCGGTCGCCATCTGCCAGGCGCCGTGGCACTGCACGATGTCAAAGTCGCGGAGGCCGTGGCGAAGGCGCTCCAGCAGCCCCGCGCTTACTCCCCAAGCGACTCCGCGCTGCCCTGCCGCGCTGCAATAGGCGAACCGCTCCGTCCGCACCCCTTCGTTGTGCAGCCGTGCGACCGCCGGCGGATCGGGAGTGCCCTGCGCAGCGACGAAAGCGAAGGTGGTTTCTGCCCCCGCCCGCTGCGACGCGATGGCGGAACTGACCGCCGAAACCGAGGGCCCGCCATGTGCCGGGTCGAGCGATCCGATGAGGCGCAGCACTCTCACGGCCGCCGCCCGCTGCGCGAGGCGGCCGTCAAATCATCCCTGCGCATGGCGCGTGTGGCGTGTATAAAGCCTGTAACCGGCGATGTCCTCGGCGCCGCCCCGTCCACCCGACCATGCGTCCGCCGCTCCATGCCCGACATCCCTGTCTCAGTCATCATAATGACTCGCAACGAATCGAAGAACATCGTTGCCTGCCTGGAGTCTCTGGCCGGATTCGACGAAATCTTCGTCGTCGACTCCGGCAGTGACGACGACACGGTGGCACTGGCCGCCGCTCATGGGGCGACTGTTGTGCCCTTCGCCTGGAACGGCCGGTACCCGAAGAAGAAGCAGTGGTGCCTCGAGAGCCTTCCATTCTCGCACGACTGGCTGCTCTACGTGGACGCCGACGAGCGGCTGACCCCGGACTGCGCCGCGGAAATCGCGGACGCGATGGCTTCCGACGCGCGGCGCGACGGCTACTTCGTCGGCTACGACTATGTGTTCATGGACACGACCCTGCGCTTCGGGCGGCGCATCTACAAGCTCGTTCTGTTCAACCGCCACAAGGGCCGCTTCCTGGACTACAGGGACCACGACATCGCCAATATGTGGGAGGTCGAGGGTCATTACCAGCCGAAGATCGAGGGTACGACCGCAATCCTGAAATCGCGTATGATCCATCGCGACCATGAGGGGCTGTTCCATTTCTTCGAGCGCCATAACCGCTACTCCGACTGGGAGGCCGCACTGCGGGAGCGCGGGCTCTACGACGCCGATCTCGAAACGCAGCCCGGGCCGCGCACCCTGCTGAAGCGCATCTGGATGCGTATGCCCTGCAAGGGGCTTGTGATCTTCGTCTACGCCTATTTTGTCCGGCTGGGCTTTCTCGATGGCCGTGCGGGATTCGACTACGCGCTCGCCCAAGCGTTCTACTTCTGGCAGATCGGCATCAAGCAGCGCGAGCTGCGCCGGCGTGCGCGCGGCGTCTCCTGAGCGCCTTTCGCACACCAAGGTATTGAAATGGCATGTGTTTTCTCGATAAAATAAAAGGTACCAGCCAGCTCGGGAACGGTGCCGACCTGCAATGTGCGGAATAGCGGGATTCGTCGGGCCCTGGTCGGCGGCGCTGCTGGACGCGATGGTCGCGTCGCTGCGCCATCGCGGCCCTGACGGCCAGGGCGCGCAGCGGGACGCGCCCGCGGGGCTCGCGCTCGGGCACACGCGGCTGTCGATCATCGACCTTACCGATGCCGCCGCCCAGCCGATGGCGAGCGCCTGCGGCCGCTACGTCATCGCGTTCAACGGCGAGATCTACAACTACCGGACCTTGCGCGCGGAGCTGGAATCCGCCGGCCACCGGTTCCGCACGCAGTCGGACACGGAGGTGCTGGTCGAGCTGTTCGCGCGCGAGGGCGCGGACTGCCTGGGCCGGCTGCACGGCATCTTCGCTTTCGCGGTGTGGGATTCGCAAGCGCGCCGGCTGTTCCTCGCCCGCGACCACCTGGGGGTGAAGCCGCTCTACTACGCGGCGCTGGAAGACGGGTTTCTCTTCGCCTCCGAGCTGAAGTCGCTGGTCCTGTGCCCCGACCTGCCGCGCGACATCGACGGGGCGGCGGTGGCGGATCATCTCGGATTCCTTTGGACCGCCGGCGAGGCGACGATGCTGCGCGCCGTGCGCAAGCTTCGCCCCGGCTGCGCGCTGTGGCTCGATGCGGACGGGCCGCGCATCGAGCGCTGGTACCGCGTCCCGCTCGCCGGTGGACAAACGCGCTCCGATCCGGGGCCCGACGCGCTGCGCGACCTGATCGACAGCGTCGTTGCCGAGCAGATGGTCGCCGACGTGGAGGTCGGCGCGCTGCTGTCCGGCGGGGTCGATTCCAGCGCCATCGTCGCCGCGATGTGCCGCGCGGCGGAACCCGCGCGCATCACCACCTTCTGCGCCGCGACCGGTGCGGGCGGCGCGGCGGACAATTTCGGCGACGATGCGTCCCATGCGCGGCTGGTCGCGGATGCGCTGGGGGTGAAGCTGGTCGAGGTGCCGACCGGGGCCGACCTGATCGATGCGCTGCCGGAGATGATCTGGGCGCTGGACGAGCCGACGGCCGATTTTGCCGCGCTGCAGACCCTGCTGCTTGCCCACGCGGCGCGGGCGGCGGGTATAAAGGTGCTGCTGTCGGGGGTCGGCGGCGACGACCTGTTCACCGGGTACGGCCGCCACCGGGCCGCGATGATCCGCGCCGCGCTGTCGCGCGTGCCGGGCGCGCGGCGGCTTGCCGGCGCGCTGCTGTCGCGCCTGTCGCCCGCCACGCTGCGCGGCCGGCGGCTGCAACGGATCGGCCAGCTCCTGGCGCTGGACGAGGACGCGATGCTGTCCGAGGCGATGAGCTTCTCCGGGGTCGATGCGCGGACGCGGCGCGGACTGCTGGCGCCGGCGCTCCGCGGCTGCACGCCCCCGGACGGCATCCCCGCGCCCTTCGCCGCCTCGCTGGCGGCGACGCGCGGGCTGCATCCTGTGGAGCGGCTGCTGGACCTGGAGCAGAACGGCTTCCTGCCCGACCATAACCTGAGCTACACCGACCGGATGGCGATGCGGGCGGGGGTGGAGGTGCGGGTGCCGCTCTGCGCGCCCGCGCTGGTCGCCTTCGCCGCCGCGCTGCCGCTGAACCGCAAGATCGGCCTGCGCCGGACGAAGATCGCCCTGCGCGACTCGCAGCGGGGGCGGGTGCCCGATGCGGTGCTGACCCGGCCCAAGCAGGGGTTCGGCGTGCCCATGCGCGCCTGGCTGCAGGGTCCGGCGCGTGCGCTGATGGAGGACCTGACGGCGGCCGGAACGGTGGAGGCGCGCGGGCTGTTCGACGCGGGGGCGGTCGCCTCGCTGCGCGACGGTTTCCTCGCCGGGCGGATCGACGCCGCGATGACGCTGTTCGCGCTGATGGCGATGGAGCTCTGGTGCCGGGCGCTCGACGCCGCGCGACCGCTGGCGCTGGCGGAGGCCCGCGCCGGTGCGGAGCTCGGGCGCGAGGCGGCGGCGCGTTGAACGGCGCACGCTTTGCGGCGATGATGCGCGGCCCGACGGGGGCAGGGGAAGGATACGCATGAAACAGGTGGTCCAGAGCGCGCGCAGCGGAAAGCTCTCCGTGCGCGAAGTGCCGGATCCGAAGGTGCGCGCGGGGCATCTTCTGGTGCGCACCCGCGCCTCGCTGATCTCGGCCGGGACAGAGCGGCTGGTGGTCGGCTTCGCGCAGAAGAGCCTCGCCGCCAAGGCGAAGGCGCGGCCGGACCTGGTGAAGAAGGTGATGGACAAGGCGCGGCGCGACGGCATCGCCGCGACCTGGCGCGCGGTGATGGCGCGGCTCGACGAGCCGCTGCCGCTCGGTTATTCGGCCTGCGGGGCGGTCGTCGCGATCGGCGCCGGGCTGGAAGGCGTCTTTCGCACCGGCCAGCGCGTCGCCATCGCCGGCGCCGGGCTCGCCAACCATGCGGAGCTCGACCTCGTTCCCGGCAATCTCGCAGCACCCGTGCCCGACGACGCGAATGACGAGGAAGCCTGTTTCGGCACGCTCGGCGCCATCGCGCTGCACGGGGTGCGGAACCTTTCGCTCCAGCTCGGCGATTTCGCCGCGGTGATCGGCGTCGGGCTGGTCGGCCAGCTCGCGGTGCAGTTTCTCGCGCTGTCCGGCGTGCGCGTGATCGCTTTCGACTACGATTCCGGCCGGCTCGATCTCGCCCGCTACGGCGGGGCGGAGATGACCTGGAACCTCGCCGACGGCGATCCGGCGGCGGCGGCGATGGCGCAGACCGGCGGGCGCGGCTGCGACGGCGTGCTGATCGCGGCGGCGACCGAAAGCAGCGCGCCCTTCACGCTGGCCGCCGCGGTGGCGCGCGACCGGGCGCGCGTGTCGCTGGTCGGACTCACCGGCACCGAGATTCCCTATCGCGAGTTCATGCAGAAGGAGCTGACGCTGACGGTGTCCCGCTCCTACGGGCCGGGCCGCTACGATCCCGATTTCGAGCAGCGCGGGGTGAAGTATCCGGACGGCTACGTGCCGTGGACCGAGACCCGCAACCTCGCCGAATCCGTCCGGCTGATGTCGCGCGCGAGCGACCGCCGCCTGATGGTGGAGCCGCTGATCACCCACCGCGTCAAGCTCGCGGCGGCGGAAGACGCCTATGCCATGATCGCCGGGCGGACCGAGCCGCATCTCGGCGTCGTGCTGCAATATCCGGACGAACCCGCGCCGGCGATGACGCGGCTGCGCATCCCCGTCGCGGTGTCCGGCGGGGCGAAGGCCGGGCGCTGCGTGCTCGGCGTCATCGGCGCCGGCGCATTCGCGCGCACCATGCTGCTGCCCCGGCTGAAGGCGATGAAGGACGTGCGGCTGCACACGATCGTCACCCGGCGCGGCGCGTCGGCCGAGCACAGCGCCGCCGGCTTCGGGTTCGAGGTCGCGGCGACCGACGAGACGGCGGTGCTGGAGAACGCCGACATCAACGCCGTGCTGATCGCCACGCCGCATTCGAGCCACGCCGCGCTCGCCGCCGCGGCGCTCGGGGCCGGAAAGTCGGTGCTGGTCGAAAAACCTCTGGCGCTCGACCGGGAGGAACTGAACGCGGTGATCGAGGCGCGCAACGGCTCCGACGCGTTCCTCCAGGTCGGCTTCAACCGCCGCTTCGCGCCGATGGCGGTCGTCATGCGCGACCGGCTCGCCGCGCTTCCCGCGCCGCGCTTCCTGCTGATGCGGGTGAATGCCGGCGCGCTGCCGGCGGATCACTGGGTCAACGCGGCGGAGGAAGGCGGCGGCCGCATCCTGGGCGAGCTCTGCCACTTCGTCGACCTGGCGCGTTTCCTGGTCGGCGCGCCGGTGGCGGAGGTGCATGCCGTCGCGGCGCAGGCGTCGGACGGCGTCTGCGACGACCTCGCCGCAACGCTGCGCTTCGCCGACGGCAGCCTCGCGACCATCGCCTACACGGCGCGCGGCGATACCGCCTATTCGAAGGAGCTGGTTGAAGGCTTCGCCGCCGGCACGGTGGTGACGATCGACGATTTCCGCACGCTGATCGTGACCGCCGGCGGCCGGACGTCCCGGCCCGGCGGCAAGCGTGCGCAGGACAAGGGCCACGAGGCCGAGCTCGATGCCTTCGTCGCTGCGGTCGCCGCGGGCGGTCCCGCCCCCGCGCCCGAGGCGGAGCTCGTCGAGGCCAGCCTCGCCACCATTGCGGTGCTGGAGTCGCTCCGGAGCGGCGCGCCGGTCGCCCTCCGACCATGAACCCGGGCCGGGCCTGGCGCACCGCACGTCACCTGACCGCCGGGCAATGGCCGTTTCGCGCCCGCGCAAAGGCCGTGGCGCTGTTCGCCCGGCTGGCGGGCTGCTAGACCCGCGGGACCCGCCGATGGCCGCTCCGATGCGCATCCTGATCCACGGGCTGAACTTCGCGCCGGAGCCGACCGGCATCGGCCGGTTCACCGGCGACATGGCGGCGTGGCTGGCGGCGCGCGGCCACCGGGTCGGCGTCGTCACCGCGCCGCCCTACTACCCGGCATGGCGCGTCGGCGACGGATACAGCGCCTGGCGCTGGTCGCGCGAGACCTGGCGCGGGGTGCGCGTCATCCGCTGTCCGCTTTACGTGCCGTCCCGCGCGACTGGGCTGCGGCGGCTGGCGCACCTGGCCAGCTTCGCCGCCTCCAGCAGCCTCATCGTCTGCTGGCGTACGGCGTTCAGCGAACCCGATATCGTGTTCGCGGTCGCCCCGGCGCTGGTCGGCGCGCCCGCCTCGTGGTTCGCCGCCCGGCTCGGCGGCGCGCTGGCGTGGCTGCACGTGCAGGATTTCGAGACCGACGCGGCGTTCGGTCTGGGGCTGCTGCCGGCCGGCGCGGGCGCCGCGGCCAGGCGCGCGGAGGGGCTGCTGCTGCGCGGGTTCGACGTCGTGTCCAGCATCTCGCCCGGCATGGTGGACCGGCTGGCCGACAAGGGCGTCGCCGCGGGCCGTACGGTGCTGTTTCCGAACTGGGTCGACGTGACGGTGCAGGACGTGGCGGCGCGCGGCGAGCGCTATCGGCGGGAGCTCGGCATTCCCGACGACGCCGTCGTCGCGCTCTACGCCGGCAATATCGGCGCCAAGCAGGGCGCGGAGACGATGGCCGAGGCGGCGGCGGTCCTGCGCGATTCGCCCCGCCCGGACGGTCCCGACATCCGTTTCGTCGTCTGCGCGGCCGGGGCGGGGCTGTCGGCGCTCGAAGCGGCAGTGGGGCGGCATGCACTGGCGCCGGAGACGTTCAGGCTGCTGCCGCTGCAGCCGGAGGAGAGGCTGGCCGATCTGCTCGCCTCTGCCGATATCCATCTGCTGCCGCAGCGCGCCAGCGCGGCCGACCTCGTGATGCCGTCCAAGCTCGGCGGCATGCTGGCCAGCGGCCGTCCCACCGTGGCCGGGGCCGATCCGGGCACGCAGATCGCCCGCACGGTCGAGGGCTGCGGGCTGGTCGTGCCGCCGGGCGATGCCGGGGCGATGGCGGACGCCGTCTTCCGGCTGGCCCGCGAGCCGGCGTTGCGGCATAAGCTGGGCATGACGGCGCGGGCGGCGGCCGAGGCGACGTACGACCGCGAGACAGTGCTGGGCCGGCTGGAGGAAGATTTTGCCAGCCGCCTTGCCGCAAAAAGGGAGTCGAGGAAATGACGGGAACACTGGAAAGACGCTGCCGCCAGGCGGTGAAGCTCATGCGGCTGCTGGTCCGGCCGCCCTACTGGCGCGGGCTGCGCCTCGGCGTCGCCGCGGGCGTCGAGCACACGCCGGTGATGAAGGCGCTGGCCCCGGCCACGGTGGTCGATGTCGGCGCCAATGTGGGGCAGTTCTCCCTGCTGATGACGGCGCTGCACCCGGCGGCGCGCATCGTCGCCTTCGAGCCGATGCCGGACGCCGCGGACACCTATCGCCGGCTGTTCGCCGGAAACGCCAACGTGACCCTGCATCAGCTCGCCATTGCGGCCAGCGCGGGCGAAGCGGAGCTGCATGTCAGCGCGCGCGCCGATTCGTCGTCCCTGCTGCCCATCGGCGAAGGGCAGCGCACGATCTTTCCCGGCACCGAGGAGGCCGGCACCATGCAGATCGCGACTGCGCCGCTGGACGCCGTCCTGCCGGCGGCCGATATCGCGCGGCCCGCGCTGATGAAGATCGACGTGCAGGGCTACGAGCTGGAAGTGCTGCGCGGCGCCGCGCCGCTGCTCGACCGGTTCGACCACATCTATGTCGAGGCCTCCTTCGTGCCGCTCTATGACGGCCAGCCGCTCCAGGACGAGGTCGCGGCGTTCCTCGGCGCGCACGGCTTCGTCGAGCAGGGGCGGTACAATATGTCGCTCGATGCCGACGGCAAGCCCGTGCAGGCCGACTTTCTGTTCGCCCGCAAGCCCGCGTGATAGAATACGAATTATGGATATGAACGGGTTTTTCGACGCCGAGTTCGCCGAGCACGAGGCCGTCGTCGCGGCGACGCGCGAGGCCGTGCGCGCCCCCTTCGCCGCGCTGGTCGCCGCCTGCCGCACGGCGCTCGACGGCGGCAACAAGATCATGTTCTTCGGCAACGGCGGCTCCGCGGCGGACGCCCAGCATCTCGCCGCCGAGCTGGTGGTGCGCTACAAGGTCAACCGCGCGCCCATGGCGGCGATCGCGCTGACCACGGACAGCTCCATCCTGACCGCGGCCGCCAACGATTTCGATTTCGACTCGATCTTCGCGCTGCAGGTCCGGGCGCTGGGCCGACCGGGCGACGTGGCGCTCGGCATCAGCACCTCGGGCAACAGTCCGAACGTGCTGCGCGCGCTGGAAGCGGCGCGCGATATCGGCGCCGTTCCCGCGGCCCTGTCCGGGCGCGACGGCGGCCGACTCGTCGGGCTCGCCGATCCGCTGGTGGTGGCGCCGTCCGACGTGACCGCGCGGATACAGGAAATGCACATCCTGCTGGGCCACATGCTCTGCGACCTGCTGGAACAGGCGGCCGCGCGATGACGGACGGCGCCGATCTGGTCCCGCTGATCGAAGGGCTGGGCCGCGCCCGCGTGCTCTGCGTCGGCGACCTGATGCTGGACCGCTTCGTCTACGGGGCGGTGGAGCGCATCTCGCCGGAGGCTCCGGTGCCGGTCTGCCGCGTCACCGAGGAAACGGCGATGCTCGGCGGCGTCGGCAACGTCGTGCGCAACCTGGACGCTCTCGGCGCCGCCGCCGATCTGGTCGCCGCGGTGGGCGAGGACGGGCCGGCGGCGGAGATCGGCGCGCTTGTCGCCGCGCTGGCGCGGGTGGATGCCGCGCTGGTCGCCGTACCGGCGCGCCGGACGACGGTCAAGACGCGGTACTTCGCCGGCGCCCAGCAGCTTCTCCGCGCCGACCGGGAGACCACGGACGCGCTGGACGCGGCGGCGGCGGCGCGGCTGGTCGCCGACGCCACCGCGCGGATGGAGGGCGCGGGTGCGGTGGTGCTGTCCGATTACGGCAAGGGCGCGCTGACGGACGATACCGTGGCCCGGCTGATCGCCGCGGCACGGGACGCCGGCCTGCCGGTGATCGTCGATCCCAAGGGCGCCGATTTCGCGCGCTATCGCGGCGCCACGCTGGTGACCCCGAACCGGCGCGAGCTCGCCGAGGCGAGCCGCATGCCGGCCGGCGACGACGACGCGGTGATCGCCGCCGCGCGCGCGATCATGGACTCCTGCGGCATCGGCAACGTGCTGGCGACCCGGTCCGCCGAAGGCATGACGCTCGTCTCCGCCGACGGCGCGGTGCATCTGCCGGCCGAGGCGCGCGAGGTGTTCGACGTCTCCGGCGCGGGCGACACGGTGGTCGCCGCCGTCGCCGCCGCCGTCGCCGCCGGCGCGTCGCTGGCGGATGCCGCGCGCATCGCCAACGTCGCCGCCGGCATCGTCGTCGGCAAGGTCGGCACCGCCGTCGCCTATGCCGACGACGTGATCGGCGCGATTCACCGGCACGACCTGACCGAACCGGGCGAACGCAAGGTGCTGGGCCTGGATGCCGCGCTCGACCGGGTGCGGGCCTGGCGGCGGCAGGGGGAACGCATCGGCTTCACCAACGGCTGCTTCGACCTGATCCACCCCGGCCATGTCGCGCTGCTCGGCCAGGCGCGCGCCGCCTGCAACCGGCTGGTCGTCGGGCTCAACGCCGATGCCTCGGTCAGGCGGCTGAAGGGCGAGTCGCGCCCGGTGCAGACCGAGGCGGCCCGCGCCGCCGTGCTGGCCGCGCTGGCCAGCGTCGACCTCGTGGTGATCTTCACGGAGGACACGCCGGTCCGGCTGATCGAGGCGCTGCGCCCCGATCTGCTGGTCAAGGGCGCCGATTACACGATCGACCGGGTGGTCGGCGCCGACATGGTGCAGTCCTGGGGCGGCAGGATCCTGCTGGTCGACCTCGAAGCCGGCCACAGCACGACCGCCACCATCGCCCGGATGAACGGCTGAGCGAGACCGTTTCTCAGATTTCCAGACAGCGGCCGACGGTCAGCCGGTCGGGGTCGATGCAGACGCCGTGCCTGACGGCGGCGCGGTCCCGCAACTCCTTCGCGCGGTCGCGGGCCACCTTCGCGTCCATGGCGTGATAGGCGGCGACGCAGCGGGCGAAGCGGCGGGTGCCTTCGGGCAGCCCTGCCTGAACGCAGTTCTCGCGCGCCACGCCGCGCCTGGCGAGCGGCGTCGACGCCGTGCTCATCCGCTCATATCCGTCGGCGGTGACGTAGGCGTCGCGGGCGTCGCGCCCGTCCCTCGCGCAGCCGGTGAGCACCAGGGCAGCCAGCGATGCGAACGCAATGCCGCGCACGATCCGTCCCCTGTTGCGGCCCTCGAAGCAGCCAATCTGGCACGCGGCCAGGAAGGCGGCAAGACGGAGAACGCCTCAGCCGCGCGGGTCGCAGATGCGCTGCAGCCGTTCGCTGGCGATCAGCGCGAAGCGGAGAAGCTGGCGGCGCTTGCGGTTGCCGTCGACCGCGCCGGCTTCCGGCTGGCGGCGGATCGCCGCGCCGAACCGGTCGGCGACGATCAGACCGCACGCGCCGGGCACCAGCTGCAGCGGAAAATCCTCCGCCACGGCGAAATAGAACCGCTCGCAGAACGGCAGGTATTCGGGCCATTTCCGGTCGGCGCGAAAATCGGCGACGCTGCTTTTGACCTCGACGATGGTGAAGCTGCCGTCGGCGTCCAGCGCCATCACGTCGACGCGCCGCCCGTTGGGCAGCGGAAACTCCGTGACCGTCCCGGCCCCCATCTCCTCGAACAGCCGGCATACGCCGCGGGTCAGCGCCATGGCGGCCGCGCCGCCCTGCGCGGCGCGCGGAGAACGGACCGGGGGTGCGGCGGGCGCGTGCGGCAGCAAGGGCTTCATTAACGGTTTCCTGCTTCAATTCCTGCGAAAATAGCTTATGTTGCCGAACGGATCATCGGGCACGTTCGCCCGAATCGGGAAACATCTATGCCAACGTCGCACGAAACGAGCACAAGCTCTTCCAGGGCGCCTCTCAGCCGCCGCGCCGCGCTGGCGCGGCTCGGCCTCACCGCCGCCGTCGCCTATTCGGCGCCGAGCGTGATGCATCTCGACCGCAGCGCCAACGCCCAGATCGCGCCGTCGCCCTGCTCGAACCAGGGCTCGGGCAAGGGCGTGCCCGCCTGGTGCCGCGACCGCAAGCGTTGAACGGGGCGGACGCTGCCTTAATGCATATATCCTGAAGGCCGGGTCGGGCCGTGGCTGCTTCCACCCGGACGCGCAAGCGCCGCAACACATCCAAGCTCGATGCGAGCCGGTTCCGCGAGGCGGAACAGCTGCGCAAATCCGGCGCGCCGGACGACGCGGTGCGCGCCTACCGGCTGCTGCTGGCCGACTCGCCGCGCCACGTCGCCGCGCTGCAGGGTCTGGCGACGGCGCTGGGCGCGCTGGGACGGTCGCGCCAGGCGGCGCGCGCGGCGCGCAAGGCGGCGGAGATCAGGTCGGAGGATCTGTGCAACATCGCCGAGGCGGCGGCGACCTATGGCCGCTACGCGGCGGCGGCGAACTGCTATTTCCGCGCCCACAAGGCCGATCCGGAGGGGCTGGAGCCGGTCTGGGGGCTGGCGGAGGTCGCCCATGCGCGCGGACGCATGGCCGACTCCCGGCGCTGGCTGAACACATATCTGGAGCTCGACCCCGGCAATCCGGAGGCCGAGCATCAGCTGGCGGCGCTGGGCGCGCGGCAGGCGCCGGACCGGGCGGGCGACGACTATCTGGTCTCGCATTTCGACCGTTTCGCCGACAATTTCGACACCAACCTCGTCGACGAGCTGAACTATGTCGGGCCCGCTCTGCTGAACCAGACCGTATCGGCGGCGTTCGGCGCCTCGGCGCCGCTGGGCGCGGTGCTCGATCTCGGCTGCGGCACGGGGCTGTCCGGCGCGCCGTTCCACGGCCGGGCGGCCCGGCTCGACGGGGTGGACCTGTCGCCGGAGATGGTCGCCAAGGCGCGGAAGCGCCGGATCTACGACACGCTCGACGTGGCCGAGGTCACGGCCTATCTGGTCCGCGCCCGGCGGCGCTACGATCTGGTGCTTGCCGCGGACCTGCTGGTTTACTTCGGCGATGTCCGCCCCGTCTTCGAAGGCGCGGCGCGGGCGCTGCGGCCGGGCGGGCACGTCGCCTGCCTGACCGAGTGGCAGCGGGGCAACGGCTATACGCTGAACAATACGGGCCGCTTCGCGCATGGGCGGGCGCATGTGCGCGCCGCCGCCGTCGCGGCGGGATTCGAGGAGCTGAGCGCGCGCAACGACCGGCTGCGCGACGAGTACGGCAAGCCCGTCATCGGCACCGCCTGGCTGTTCCGGCGCGGCTGACCCCGGGCGGCGACCGGACGGTCGCTGTTCACGGCGATCCCCGCGTCTGCTAAAACGGTGTCTGAAAAATTCCGAATACGGAAATTTCACACCAACAGGGGAGACACTCGATGACGATCGTCGCAAAGAGCCTGATTCCGCTCGCCGCCGCGGCGGCGCTGGCAATGGGCGCCGGGCCCGTCTTGGCGCAGGCCGTGGGCATGGGGACCGGCAAGCAGGGCTTCTACACCTATTCCGCCGGCGCCGCGATTTCCAAGGTCGCCTCCGATAAGGGGCTGGCGATGCGCATCCAGCCGTTCGGCGGCACCAGCGCCTACGTACCGGCGGTCAACGCGAAGGAGGTGGAGTTCGGCCTCGCCAACGAGCTCGAGACCAGCTACGCCGTCACCGGCACGGCCATCTACAAGGGCAAGCAGCAGGCGGACGTGCGCGTGGTGTCGATCCTGACCCCGCTCAAGGCCGCCTTCTTCGTGCAGAAGGACTCGCCCGTCAAGTCGATTGCCGACCTCAAGGGCAAGCGGGTCCCGGTGCGCTATTCCAGCCAGCGCGTGCTTCACACCCTGACCGAGGGCATGCTGGCCAATGGCGGGCTCACCCTCGACGACATCCAGCCGGTGCCGGTTCCGAATGTCGCGGGCGGCGCAGACGATTTCGCGGCCGGCAAGGCCGACGCCTTCTTCTTCGCGCTCGGCGCGGGGAAGGTGCGCGAGACCGATGCCAAGGTAGGCGGCATTCGCGCGCTCGAATTCGATCGCGATCCGAAGGCGATCGCGCGCGCGCGCAAGCACGTGCCGGTGGCCTACGCGCTCGAGGTCGGGCCCGAGGAGGTGGGCGTGACCCGGCCGACCCGCGTCATGGCCTACGACTATCTGGTGCTCACCAGCACCAAGGTGTCGGAGGACAAGGTCTACCAGCTCGCCAAAATCATGCACGAGAACAAGGCTGAGCTTGTTGCCGGCTTCAAGGCGCTCAACGGGTTCGACCCCAAACGCATGACGAAGGATCTGAGCCCGGTGCAGTTTCACCCCGGAGCCGTGAAGTATTATAAGGAGATCGGCGCCTGGCCGCCGAAGAACTGACGCCCGCGGTGCCGACAGGCCGCTCCGCGTGACGACTAACGCGCCCTTCACGGAGCCCGCGCAGCCTGCTTCCGGCAGGGCGCGCGGGCTCGTTGCGGTCGGCGCCGTGCTGCTGACGCTCGGCTCGATTGCGTGGGCGGCGGATCTCTATCGCAGCGTCCTCGGCCTGCTGCTCTACAACGAGCAGTTCCTGGCCGGCATGCTCGCGCTGGCGCTGGCGCTCGTTTACCTGCACGCGCCCGCGCAGCGCCAAGGCGCGCGTGCGCGCGTGCCTTGGTACGACTGGATCGGCGCCGGGCTGAGCCTGGCGGCGGGAATCTACATGGTGGCGGGCTTCCCGGTACTGTCCGAGGAGGTGGTCTCGCGCCCGCTCGACGGGCTGGTGGTGGCGTGGCTCATCGTGCCGCTGGTGGTCGAGGGGCTGCGGCGTACCGCGGGCAACGTGCTGACCATCGTCGTGCTCTGCTTCCTCGCCTACGCCCTCGTGGGCGATCTCGTCCCGGGCGATCTCGCCGGCCGGCCGGTCAAGCTCGACCAGCTCCTTTACTATCTCGCCTGGGACCCCGGGAGCATGCTGGGCACGCCTATGGTGGTGGCGACCACCATCGTGATCGCCTTCATATTCTTCGGCCAGCTGCTGTTCGCGTCCGGCGGCTCCGCCTTCTTCACGGACATCTCGCTGGCGCTGATGGGTCGCTTTCGCGGCGGCTCGGCCAAAATCGCGGTGACCGCCTCGGGTCTGTTCGGCTCGATCTCGGGCAGCGCGGTCTCCAACGTGGTTTCGACCGGGGTCATCACCATCCCGCTGATGCGCCAGGGCGGCTACGAACCCCATGTCGCCGGCGCGATCGAGGCGGTGGCCTCGACCGGCGGCCAGCTCATGCCGCCGGTCATGGGCGCGGCGGCCTTCCTGATGGCTGAATTCCTGCAGGTGCCCTACACCGAGGTGGTGCTCGCCGCGCTCATCCCCGCGGTGCTCTACTACGTCGCGCTGTTCGTGCAGACCGACCTGCTGGCGGCGCGCAACGGCATCACGCGGGTCGAGGAATCCAGGATCCCGCGCATCGGCCGCGTGCTGCTCCAGGGCTGGCACTATCCGATACCCTTCGCGGTGCTGATCGGCGCGCTGTTCTCCCTCAACTGGTCGCCGCAGCTTTCGGCGCTCGTCGGCGCGCTGGTGCTCTGCGTCTCCGGCATGGCGGTGGGATACGGCGGCCAGCGCCTCACTCCCCGTGGCGTGCTCGAGGCGCTGCGCGACACCGGCACGTCGTCGCTCGACATCCTGATGATCACCGCGGCGGCCGGATTCATCATCGGCGTGCTCAACATCTCTGGCCTCGGCTTCTCGCTCTCCATCGTGCTGGTCAACGTGGGGGGGGAGAACGTCTGGATTCTTCTTCTTCTCTCGGCTGCGGTGTGCATCGTGCTCGGCATGGGAATGCCGACGGTCGGCGTCTACGTGCTTCTCGCCGCCCTCGTCGCGCCCTCGCTGGTCAAGGTCGGCGTCGAGCCGATGGCGGCGCATCTGTTCGTGTTGTATTTCGGCATGATGTCGATGATCACGCCGCCGGTGGCGATCGCCGCCTTCGCCGCCGCCTCGCTCGCCGACACCGATGCGATGAAGACCGGATGGGCGGCGATGCGGTTCGGCTGGCTCGCCTACGTCATCCCCTTCGTCTTCGTCCTGTCGCCCAGGCTGCTGATGAAGGGCGATCCCCTCTCGGTCGCGGTCGCCTTCGCCACCGCGGTCGCCGGGGTGTGGATTACCTCGGCGGCGGTGGTGGGCTACCTGACCCGCCCGCTCGGCATCGGCATGCGCGTGCTGTTCGCGATCGCCGGAATCATGCTGTTCCTGCCCGCAGACTCGATTCCGTACGGGGTGGAGGTCGAGGTCGCCGGGGCGTTGCTGGCCATGCTGCTGGTCGGCCGCGAGATGCTCGCCGGTCGCCGGCTGAAGCAGGCCTGAAAGGCCATTGCGCCGCAATTCTTGGGCGCGAGGGGCGCAAGAGGCCCCACCCGCCGGGCGTCGGGGCAAATGCGCGCTTCTCAAGCCTTTGTTTACCCCCCATGCCCATTGTCCTGTGCCGACCTCGCTGTTTCCGCACAGGAAAGGCCCCGCACGTGCTCGATCATTCGCCTGCCGAGACGCCGCACAGCGTCGATGCCGGAACGCGCCCGGCCTTCGACTTCGACCTGCTCGTGCTGGGCTCCGGCCCCGCCGGGCAGCGTGCGGCCATCCAGGCCGCGAAGATCGGCAAGCGCGTCGCCGTGGTGGAGCGCAAGGCGGTCGTCGGCGGCGTCTGCATCAATACCGGCACCATTCCGTCCAAAACGCTGCGCGAGGCCGCGCTGCACCTGTCCGGCTATCGCGAACGCAGCATCTACGGCGCCTCCTACACGGTGAAGCGCGACATCACGATGCAGGATCTGCTGTTCCGCACCGACTCCGTGATCCGGCACGAGGTGGACGTCACCAGCCACCAGCTTCAGCGCAATGGCATCCATGTGCTCAACGCGCGCGCCAGCTTCGTCGACGTCAACACCGTTCGGCTGCATTTCCTGGACGGGCGCGGCCAGCGCGAGGTGACGGCGGACAAGATCGTCATCGCCGTCGGCACCGTCACGACGCGCGATCCCCATATCCCGTTCGACGGCCAGACGGTGTTCACCAGCGACGACATCCTCACGCTGGAGACATTGCCGCGCACACTGGCGGTCGTCGGCGCCGGGGTGATCGGGCTCGAATACGCCACCATCTTCGCCGCGCTGGGCGTGCGGGTCACGCTGATCGACAAGCACGAGCAGCTGCTGCCCTTCGTCGACCGTGAGATCACCGATGCGCTGGCCTATCACATGCGCCAGTCCCGCGTCGCGCTGCGCCTCGGCGAGGCGGTGTGCAGCATGGAGCCCTGCCGGGGCCATGGCGGCGATCGTGTGCGCATCGCGCTGGAATCGGGCAAGATGATCGTCGCTGAAAAGGTGCTCTACAGCGTCGGCCGGTCCGGCGCGACCGCCGATCTCGACCTCGGCGCGGCGGGGCTTTCCGCCGACGACCGCGGCCGGCTCACCGTCAACGACTGCTTCCAGACGGAGGCGCCGAACATCTATGCCGTGGGCGACGTGATCGGGTTTCCGTCTCTCGCCTCGACCTCGATGGAGCAGGGGCGGCTCGCCTCCTGCCACGCCTTCGGCGTCGACGCGGAAAGCGTGCCCTGCCTGTTCCCGTACGGCATCTACACGATCCCCGAAATCTCCGTCGTCGGCGCGAACGAGGAAGAGCTGACCCGCGCCGGGGTGCCCTATGAGGTCGGCAAGGCGTTCTACCGCGAGATCGCGCGCGGCCAGATCATCGGCGACCAGACCGGCATCCTGAAGCTGCTGTTCCATATCGAGACGCGCAAGCTGCTCGGCGTCTGCATCATGGGCGAAGGCGCGGCCGACCTGATCCATATCGGCCAGGCCGTGCTGGCGCTCCAGGGCCAGGTCGACTACTTCATCGACACGGTGTTCAACTACCCGACCCTGGCGGAATGCTACAAGACCGCTGCGTTCGACGGGGTCAACCGGCTGGAATAGCGCCGCGGTGCCGCCGGCGGGACGGGCGCGCCGCCTTCTGTTTCTATCGGCCCCGATAGCGGCTATCCTGCCGGCGTCTTTCGGCGGTTGTCGCGATTCCCGCATACGAACCGAACGCCCGATGGTATCGACCCTGTTCGTGAAGAAGATCGCCCGTGCCGGCGCCAGCAGGGCGGAGGCGGCGGTCGGCCGTCTATACCCGATGGACAGGACACTGGAGGCGATGCGGCTGCGCCCCTACGAGCTGCATTTCGAGCTGACCAACCTGTGCAACGCCAACTGCATCTTCTGTCCGTACCAGTTCCAGGAGCGAGAGCATGAGCGGATGCCGGAGGCGGTGTTCGAAAAGGCGCTGGGCGACTACGTCGCCGAGGGCGGCGGCAGCGTGTTCTTCACGCCCATCGTCGGCGATGCGCTGATCCATCCCCGGGTGCTGGACTTCATCGCCCGCGCGCGGTCGCATGACCGGATCGACCGCATCAAGATGATCACCAATGCGATCCTCGCCGACCGCTACGGGGCCGAGGCGATCGTCAGCTCCGGGCTGACGACGCTGCAGTTCAGCATCGCCGGCTTCGATGAGACGATGTACGAGCGTGTCTATCGTTCCAGGCAGTACAGGCGCGTGCGCCGCAACATCCTGGACCTGCTGGAAGCCAACCGTGCTGCGGGCAGCCCGGTCAACATGGTGATCGGGCTCCGGCCAGACCGGCCGCTGGACGAGGTGATGGCGCATCCGGATTTTCAGGAGGTGCTGGCCTACAAGCCCTACCTGGATTTCACCTGGTCGTTCACCACCGCCGGCGGACGCATCACCCGCGAGATGCTGCCCGACGCGATGAAGCTGCGCCACAGCCCGCCCAAGAAGGAAGCCTGCGTGAACAGTGTCAACGGCCCCATCGTGCTGCCGGACGGCGCGGTGCTGATCTGCAGCTGCGTCGCCGCCATCGATGCGATCGACGAGTTGAAGATCGGCAACGTGACCGAGCAGGCGCTGGGCGACATCTGGCGCGGCGAGCAGGTCCGCCGCTTCCACGAGAGCTTCGGCATCGACGGGCTGAACGCGGTCTGCGTCAAGTGCGACATGTACCGCAACCTCGACCTCTATCGCCGGCGCGAGGGACGCGAACGGGCGCAGATCAACCGCGACCGCGCCGCCGGCCGCGTGGTGCGCCGCGAACGCGAAGTCGGGCTGCACGGCGGCTGACGGCGTTTCGCGACGGTCCGAATATTCCCGTCGTCTCGGCGAACTCTGTCATGCGAGAGACGATTCCTTTCAGTCGTCCCATGGCTGCGTTGACAAGGCTTTCCGCGTAAGGGACCATATCCCTCCATTTGACCCGGAAATTGCCGCGCCAGTCGGCGGACCGGGACAAAAAGGGAGGACATCATGAAACCGATTTCGACCGCCCCGTCCCGGGGCCGTATCGCGTTGTCCGCGTTGATCTCCTGTGTTCTCGCCGCGCAGGCGGTGCCCGCCCGGTCGGCGGAGTCCTTCTACGACGGCCGCCAGATGACGATGCTGGTGCCGTACGGCGCGGGCGGCGCCTACGATATCCTCGCGCGGCTGCTGGCCCGGCATATCGGCAACCATATCGCCGGCGCTCCCAGCTTCGTTGCCATCAACATGCCGGGGGCGGGCGGGCTGAAGGCCGCCAATCATTTCGCCAACGTCGCCCCGCACGACGGCTCGGTCATGGCGATCATGAGCCAGGGTCTGCCGCTGTACCAGCTGCGCGACGGCAAGGGGTTGAAGACCGACGTGCGGCAATTCAACTGGATCGGCAATATGAGCTATTCGAACCAGATGATGGCCGCCTGGTACGGCTCGCCGGTCAAGACGCTCGACGACGCGAAGCGGAAGGAATTCATCATCGCGGCGACCGGCCGCGGCGCGATCCCGGCGCAGCTCGCCGCTGCCTACAATTACCTGGTCGGCACCAAGCTGAGGATCATCTGGGGCTATCGCGGCTCGCAGCAGATGTACATGGCGATGGAGAGCGGCGAGGTCGAAGGCCGGGCGACCAACACCTGGGCCGGATATCGCGCGGAGAAGCCGGACTGGGTCGCGCAGAAGAAGCTGAATTTCCTGATCCAGGTGGGCACGAGGAAGGAACCGGACCTGCCGGAGGTTCCGCTGCTCGCCGATCTGGTAAAGGGCGACCGGGAGCGCGAGGGCATTGCCCGGGTGCTGTCGCTCGCCGTGATGGTCGGCCGGCCGATTGCCGTTGCGCCGGGGGTGCCGGCGGACCGCATCGCCCTGCTGCGCCGCGCCTTCGACGAGACGCTGAAGGACCCCGCCTTCCTGGCCGACGCGAAACGCGCCAACAGCGAGATCCGCTCGATGACCGGCGCCGAGCTGACATCCCTGATCGACGAGCTGTTCGCGACGCCGAAGCCGCTGATCGCGAAACTCAACCATGCGATCTCGCCGCGCGAGGGAGAGTTCGCGGAACGCCGGCAGAAAAACTAGAGCAGAGCCGAAAGGAGGACGGACATATGGCTACAGCAGCATCACGGCTCGATATCCCGTCGGTCCGCGACCGCGTCAGCGCGGACGAATGGGAAACGCGCGTCAATCTCGCCGCCTGCTACCGGCTGGTGGCGCTGTACGGCTGGACGCATCTGATCCAGAACCACGTCTCGGCCCGGGTGCCGGGGGCGGAGGAGCATTTCCTGATCAACCCCTATGGCATGCTGTTCCGCGAGATCACCGCTTCGTCGTTGGTGAAGATCGACCTCGACGGCAGGATCGTGGACGAGACGCCCTACCGGGTGAACGAGGCGGGGTTCGTCATCCACAGCGCGGTCCATGCCGCCCGGCCCGATCTGCATTGCGTGCTGCACACCCATACGGAGGCGGGCATGGCGATCAGCGCGCTGGAGGACGGGCTGATCCCGATCAACCAGGGCGCGTTCCGGTTCTACAACCGGGTCGGGTATCACGACTACGAGGGCGTCGCGCTGGATCTGGACGAGCGGGCGCGCATTGCCCGCGACCTCGGCGACCACAAGGTCATGGTGCTGCGCAACCATGGGCTGCTGACGGCGGGACGGACCATCGCGGAAGCCTTCGTGCTGATGTACCACCTGGAGAAGACCTGCAAGGCGCAGCTTCTCGCGATGGCCACCGGGGCGCGGCTGATTCAGCCGCCGCCGGAAACCTACGAGCACGCGGCGCAGCAGTTCGAACGCGGCGGTCGCGTCACCGGCACGCTCGACTGGCCCGCGCTGCTGCGC
This sequence comes from Alphaproteobacteria bacterium, assembly GCA_009377375.1. GTDB lineage: Bacteria > Pseudomonadota > Alphaproteobacteria > MPNO01 > UBA2964 > WHUE01. The sequence continues at coordinate 33,902 of WHUE01000026.1, forward strand.
GAGGCGGACGATGCCGACCCGGGCTACCGGGAATAGAAGGAACCGCCGGATGCGGAAGCGGCGGCCGCATCGGGCCGCCGCTTTTCGTGTTCAGGGCAGGGCGGATTACTCCGCGGCGGCGGCCGGCGCGCCGTCGAGCAGGGTCGACAGCCAGCGGTCGTGGCGCACGAGGTTGTCGCGCCAGTCCTGCTCGATGGCGGCAATGGTCGATTTCCTGACCGCCGGATGGGCGAGCAGCGCGTCCGACCACGCCTTCAGCAGCGGGTATTTCTCGATGATGCCGAGTGGGTACAGCCGGTCGGTGAAGGCGTAGCGCTGCAGGAAGGGCGCGTAGCCGGCATCGACCAGGGAGAAGTCCGGCCCGTTGAAGAACGGCCCGTCATTGCCGCGCTTCTCCAGCGCGCCTTCCAGCGTCTCGAAGACCTCGGGAATCTCCCGGGCGCGCTCCTCCAGCTCCGCCTTCGTGTTGGAATAGGCGCAGCGCGACACCGCGCTGGCGAATTCCGGCAGGTAGTCGGTCCAGGCGCGGTTGCGCGCGCGGGCGATGGGGTCGGCGGGGTGAAGCCGGGGCGCCGCCACCTCGTCCAGATATTCCGCGATGGCGTTGGATTCGAAGAGCGAATCCTTGCCGTCGATGATCAGCACCGGCACCTTGAGATGCGGCGAGATCGCGCGGAACCAGTCTGGCCGCTTGTCCTTCTCGCGCTCGATGTACTCGATCTCGTACTCGATGCCCTTGGCGCGCAGCACGATCGCGGCGCGCTGAACCCACGGGCAGGTGGTGAAGCTGCACAGTTTGAACCTGGTCGTCATGGTGTGATCCTCCGCTGGAGAGCCGACGTTTCCCAACAGTCGCGCGGCTGCCTGGCGCGACTCTTTCACAACCCGGCGGCCGGTTCAACGGCGTCCCCGGCTACCAGCTGTAGCCGACCGTGAGCAGGTAGGTCTTCTCCAGCGAGGTCGTGCCGGGCGGAGGATCGCGATCCCAGTCGAGGTCGAACCGCGCCGTGACGTTGAGGCTCTCCCGCAGCGGCACGCGCAGCCCCGTGCTGCTGTCGATGTACAGGTTCTGCGTGTTGCTCGTCTCCACGGTGCCCTCGTGATTGTGGAACAGCGTCGCGAAGCCCTTCCAGATGTCCTGCTCGAACTCGACACCCCATTGCATCGCGACGTAGTCGTTGTCGGGGGCCATGTCGTGGTCTTCGTGGATATAGGCGGGACCGGCATCGAAGGACAGCTTCGTCTCCGGCGTCTCCAGAATCTGGTAGCCGGCGCCGGTGCCCACGGTGGTGCGCAGCCTCAGATCCGCAGGCGTGTCGCGCTCCAGCTTGCCGCTGGTGTAGAAGTAGACCTTCTCGCTGACGAAGTGGTCGTGCTGAAGGCTGGTGAGGAAGTTGTCCACCGTGCGCCTGTCGCCGTCGAACTCGCGGTTGAACTCGCCGCGCACGCGAATCCGGTCCTCCTCCGAACGGCCCGTGGACTCCCCGTCGACATGCAGCGCCCGGCTGTCGGTGTTGCCGCTGCGCTCCGTCATGCCGACGTTCAGCTGTCCGCGCCACTGGAACCCGCGCGGAATCTCGCGCCCGGCCTCCATCCGCGTCACGTCGTCCATGGCGACCGGCCCCGTCAGGGCGCGGCCCTGCCGCACCACGCGGAATGCGCCGGCATAGTCGGTCGTGAGACGCCCCGTGGTCCAGCCGATGCCCTTGATGTGCACCGTCACCGGTCCGTCGGTGCTGATGCGCGCGATCTGGCCGGCGGGCAGCTTCAGCGTGCCGGAATGCCCGGTTTCCAGGACCAGGACCTTGCCGTCGAACCGGGAAACGGTGCCGGAGAGCCGGTCGCCGTTCTTCAGCAGGACCTGATCGGCAGCGGCCGGACATGCGAAAAGGGCTCCCGGCAGGAGCAGAAACAGGATTGTCTTCCTTATCATCGGGTGCAGGGAAGGGAGTGAACGCACAGCCCTTCTCTAGATTGTTCGATCCCCGGCGGTTTCAACCGTTCTTTGCGAATCGGTTCGCCGCCGGAGGGTTCCTACTCCCGGAAGAAGGCGATGGTGCGCGTCTCCATGCTCTCGCGCGGGGCGGCGTCCGGCGGGCTGGCGGGGTCGACGAAGGCGGTATGGGCGGTGAACCGCGCGCGCCCGTCCGTCGCCGAATCGAACACCTTGAATACCAGCGCCTCGTCGCGGGTCATACGCGGGAACCAGTACCACTCATGCGCCGGGTTGTGCTGTATCTGGTAGGTCTCGCCGACGCGGTTGGGATAGCGCCGCTCCGACGCGATCAGCTCCGCCTTGCCGAGGCTGCGGGCGTCGCAGATCGCAAGCGGATCGGATTCGATCGGCCGGTTGATCGCGCGCCACACCTGGACGATGGCGAAGCGGTGCCTGAGCAGCTCGTCGGCCTCGTCCGGCAGCAGGTCGCGCACCCGCTGCGGGCCCGACCAGTCGGTGTAGTCGTTATGGACCGACTTGACCGGCTCGCGGATCCGCTTTTCCTCCCGGGTGCCCTCGTCGCCGGAGCGCAGCGTGTGGTCGAAGATATGCACCCGGTACGCCCCGGTGCGCGCCTTGATCAGCGCCTCGACCTCCGGATAGTAGACCGACCTGATCTGTTCAGGATCGAAGAAATCCGCGGTCGTCGTCGGATGGTCGACGAACTCGAACCCGTGCACGTCCAGCGCGAACGTGTCGCGAAACAGCCTTCCGTTGCGCAGCCGCATCCTCTGCGGCGCGTAGGTGCCGGTCTTGCGGCGGCTGATGTCGCCCTCCGCCATCGTCTCGTTCACCGGCTTTACGCCGGTATCGACGGCGTAGGTGATGTCCGCCTCGATCGCCTCGGGGGCGCCCTCGACAGTCGCTGTCTCGGCCATGGCGCTGTTCCTCCGTTCTCCGTTCGGTCCGCAACCCGATAGATAGAGCCTGCGTGCGCCTCAGGGAAGGGTTGCGCGCGCCGCAGCAAGCGCCCGGTCCACGAGCGCGTCCGCCGCTCCGGTGTAGTTCGCGGGCTCGAAGACGGCGTCCCAGTCGACCGGCGCGTCGCTGCGCCGGCAGAGCTCGTCCCGCAGGTGCAGCCCCTCGGCCGCCGCGTCCCGGCAGGCCGCCGCGACCAGCGCCTGCGCCGCCTCGCGCGGCATGTGCCGGGCGAGCGCGAAGACGGCGGCCTCGGCCAGCAGCATCCCGTCCGCGGCCTCGATATTGGCGCGCATGGCGGCGGGGTCGGCGGTCAGCGTCTCCGCGATCGCCCCGGCATGGCGCAGCGCCACCGCGGTCGCCACCGCCATCTGCGGCAGGGTCAGCCATTCGACCGTCCAGGCCTCGCCGCTGCGCTCGTGCTCGGCCACCAGCGCGTGGTGCATGGCGGAGACCAGCCCGGCGTTCTGGCGCGCCAGCGCGACCAGCATCTCGGCGACCACCGGATTCGCCTTGTGCGGCATCGTGGACGAGCCTCCCCCGCCGCCGCCGCGCGCTTCCGCCACCTCGTTCTGCGCCAGCAGCGTCATGTCGCGCCCCATCTTGCCCAGGCTGCCGGTCACCAGCGACAGCCATGACGCCAGCTCCGCCAGTGTCTCGCGCGCCGTGTGCCAGGGCAGCGTCGGTGCGGCAAGGCCGAGTTTTGCCGCCATCGCCTCCATGACGGCGACGCCGTTCTCGCCCATTGCGGCCATATTGCCCGACGCGCCGCCGAGCTGGACGCAGAGCAGCCGCGGCCGCAGCTCCGCCAGCCTGATGCGATGCGCGGCCAGCGGCGTCATCCAGCCGGCGATGCGGAGCCCGAACGTGGTCGGCGTCGCCTGCTGCCAGCGGGTGCGCGCCGTCATCACCGTCGCGCGGTGCTCGTCGGCGCGCGCCCCCAGGAGCTCGACCAGCGCCGCCAGCCGCGCGTCCAGGATGTCGAGTGCGCCGCGCAGCCGCAGGACCAGCGCGGTGTCGACGATGTCCTGGCTGGTGGCGCCGAAATGCAGCCAGCCCGCCGCCTCGCCGCCGACGGCCTCGCGCGCCGCCGCCACCAGCGGCCCGACCGGCACTCCGGCGGACGCAGTGCCTGCGGCCAGCGATCCCGGCGCGATTCGCGTCCCGGCCAGCGCCGTCGCGATGCGCGCTGCCGCGTCCGGCGGGATCATGCCGCGTTCCGCCTGCGCCGCCGCCAGCGCGGCCTCCGCGTCCAGCATGGCGCGGATCTCCGCCTCGTCGCCGAACAGCGCCGCCACCGCGTCGTCGGACAGCAGCGCGCCGTAGATCGCGGACTCGGCCGGCGTCACCGCCATGATCGGGCCTCCCCTCTCTGTTTCCCCGCCAGTCTAGCGATATCGCCGCGTCGCGCGCACCGGTTTCCGGTGCTGATCGACGCCGCGCCGCCCGGTTGCTACCATCGCCGCCGGTCGAAGAAGGGGCGGGAACATGGATCTGGGCATTCGGGGAAAGCGCGCGCTGCTGCTGGCGTCCAGCGGCGGGCTCGGCTTCGCGGCGGCGCTGGCGCTGGCGCGCGAGGGGGTGGCAGTCTGCGTCAGCGGCTCCGACGCGGACCGGGCGCAGGCCGCGGCGCGCCGGATCGCGGAGGAAACCGGCGCGCCCGCCCACGGACTCGCCGGCGATCTCGCCGACCCCGCCAATATGGATGCGCTGGCCGCGGCGGCCGAGGACGCGCTGGGCGGGCCGGTCGACATCCTGCTCGTCAATCACGGCGGTCCGCCGCTGCGCACGGCGCTGGATGTCGGCCAGGACGAGCTCGCCGATCACGCCAACCGGATGCTGTTCAGCCCGATCCGCATCGCCCGCCTCCTCGTGCCCGGCATGGCGGCGCGGAAATGGGGGCGGGTGATGATGGTCGGCGCCGCCGGGGTGGTGGAGCCGATCCCGAACAACGTGCTGTCCAACACCTTCCGCACCGCGATGGCGTTCTATCTGAAGACGCTGGCGGGCGAGGTGGTCGGGGACGGGGTCACGGTCAACATCGTCTCCCCCGTCGCCGTGCTGACCGAGCGCACGCACTACACCGCCGCCGCGCTCGGCGCGAAGAAGGGCCTGACCGCGGCGCAGGAGCTCGCCGCGCGCGAAGCCCGCCTGCCCGGCGGCCGCTTCGGCCGGACGGAGGAGTTCGGCGCCGTGGTCGCCTTCCTCGCCGGGCAGGGGGCGGGATATTCCACCGGCGCCAACTGGCGGGTCGACGGGGGCAGCGTCAAAAGCCTGGGGTGATGCGGCTCCGCCTGGCGTGAGTTCCCTGAACGGCGGCGATTGCGCATCCCGGCGCGGCGGCCCTAAAGTCAGGAGCCCCGGTAGGGGCTTTAAACAGGGAGAACACGAAATGAACAGGTCAAGCTTATCCGCCGCCTGTGTCGCGCTCGCGCTGATCGCGGGCGGAATCGCCGCCGCCGGCCCGGCGCGCGCGCAGACCAGCGTCAGCGTCGGCGTGGTCAACGACTTCGCGGGGTGGAACCCCTACGCCGATTCCACCGCCCAGATGTACATGATCTGGTGCCAGACCTATGGCTGCCTCGGCGGCTTCAACACGAAGACCGGCGAGTACGAGGGGATGCTCGCGGAGAGCTGGTCCGTCGACAAGGCCGATCCGCGCGTCTGGACCTTCAACCTGCGCAAGGGGCTGAAGCGTCACAAGGACGGCAAGGAGCTGACGGCGGAGGACGTGGTCCATTCGCTCTACCGCGCCAAGAACGATCCGCGCGCGGCGCAGACCAACAATGTCCGCCCCATCGTCAAGGCGGAGGCGGTGGACCGGCACACGGTGCGCTTCACCACCAAGGAGCCGACCGCGCCGCTGCTCGCCTACATCTTCGACCGGCTGATCGTCACGTCGAAGGATTTGTTCGACAAGCACGGAAGCGATGCGGACCGCAAGGCGCCGCTCGGCTGGGGGCCGTACATGGTGGAGGACATCGCCATCGGCCAGCGCATGGTGCTGCGCAAGAACGACGGCGCGTCCGGGGTAAGGAAGGAAACCCGGACCGGCTGATCTTCCGCCGCATCAAGGAGGACGAGGCCCGCATCACCGCGCTGCTGAACGGCGAGTTGCAGATCGCGCAGTTCATCCCGCCGCACATGGTGAGCCGGGTGGAAGCGAGGAAGGGCATCCGCGTCGTCGGCGTGCCGCCGGCGCAGATCATGTTCCTGGCGATGAACCCCAGCTTCAAGCCGTGGGACAACAGGAAGCTGCGCCAGGCCGTGTCCTATGCCGTCGACCGGGAGCTGATCGTGAAGACCCTGTTCCAGGGCCGGGCCAGCGTGCTGCACGGGCCGGTCGGGCCGGGGCAGTACGCCTATTCCCCCGACGTGACGCCCAAATACAATTTCGATCCGGAGAAGGCGAAGGCGCTGGTGAAGGAAGCGGGCTTCCCCGACGGGGTGGATGTGGATTTCTACGCCACCGGCGACCGCTACATCAACGACCGCCAGGTCGGCACCGCCATCGCCCAGATGCTGACCGCGGTGGGCATCCGCACCCGGCTGCACACGCCGGAATGGTCGATCCACTGGCCGGCGGTGCGCAAGGGCAAGGTGCCGTTCTACTACCAGGGCCGCAGCTCGGTGATCGACCCGTCGGCGGCGGTGCACCAGTACTTCCACAGCGGCGTCACCCCGCGCATCGGCTACAGGAACGAGAAGGTGGACGCGCTGCTGATCGCCGAATCGAAGGAGTTCGATCCGCCGAAACGCAGGAAGCTGCTGCTGGAGGCCTTCAACCTGATCCAGGAAGACGCCCCGGCGCTGTTCCTGTGGCGCGTCGACATGGTCTACGGCATGTCCGAGAAGATCGGCTTCGAGCCGCGCTCGGACGAGCGCGTCTTCGGCGTCGACATCGTGGTGAAGTAGCCGCTCCGCCGTGGCGGAACAGGGCGGGTCTCCGGCGGGGCCCGTCCTTTTTCATGCGCGCCGCGCCGCGTCCCTGTGGCAATCGCCCTCATGGCACGCCATCTCACAGGCCGAGACTCAACGAAAGGAACCCGAGATGCGGACGCGACCTGTCCTTGCGGCGGTGCTGGCGGCGGTAACGGCGATGGCGGCGCTGTCGGCGGCGGAGGCGGAGGAGATCGGCCATGTCGACACCGCCTTCAAGCTGCTCGGCCGCAACCACCGGGTGGTGATCGAGGCGTTCGACGACCCCAAGGTCCGGGGCGTGACCTGCTTCGTCAGCATGGCGCGCAAGGGCGGCATCGGCGGCACGCTGGGCCTGGCGGAGGAAACCTCGGATGCTTCCATTGCCTGCCGACAGGTCGGGCCGATCTCCTTCGCCAGGCCCATCCGCGTCCATGACGAGGGCGAGGAGGTGTTCGAGCGCCGCCAGTCGATCCTGTTCAAGCAGCTCCACGTCGTGCGCTTCCTCGACGCGAAGCGCAACACGCTGGTCTATCTCGCCTACAGCGACAGGCTCATCGAGGGATCGCCCAAGAACGCCGTCTCCGCCGTCGCCCTCATGCCCTGGGGCAACCGGCCACCGGAGCCGGTGAGGACGCGGTAGGCGGCGGGCTCAGCCCCCGGCGCTGCCCGCCCGGGCGTCCGCGGCGTCGGCGTTCAGCCGCGCATGCGCGGCCTTCATCACCTTGCCGAGATAGTGGTCGGCGAAGGCGATGGGCGGGTATTTTGGCCCCTCCGCCCCTTCGCACCCCTTCGCGCACTCGATGACGGCGTCGTGGTTCGGGCTGTGGAAGAACACCATGGAGATGCGGTCGACGCCCGCGTCCGGCGGATTGCCGACCCGGTGCAGGGTGGAGGTCCAGCGGTCGTTGGTCCAGCGCGCCAGCGCGTCGCCGATATTGCAGACGAAGCCGCCCGGCGGCGTGACCACCTCGATCCACTCCCCGGCCCGGGTCAGCACCTGCGTGCCGCCCGGCACCGCGTCGCCGCGCAGGAAGGTCAGCGTGCCGTAATCCGTGTGCTCGCCGGCGCGGAGCTGGCCTGCGGCCGGCGGCGCGTCCGCCTGCGCCGGATAGCGCACCATGCGGGCGACGCTCGACTGGCGGTCGAACTTGCCGTCGAAATAGGCGCGGTCCAGCCCCAGCGCGGCGGCGACGATGTCCAGCATGCGCTCGCCCAGCGCCCGCATCTCGGCGTAATAGGCGAGCATCGCCTCGCGCATGCCGAGGGGCCGCGCCGGCCACAGATTGGGCGCCAGCATGGCGGAGCGGGGATCGTCGGCGTGCCAGCCGCCCGGCGGCACGTCGTCCGGGCCGAAGGCGAAGGCCTCCTGCAGGTCCGGCGGCGCTGCCCGGCCGAGCGAATAGGACAGCGACCGGTCCTTGAACCGGTTGTAGCCGCGGCTGACCTTCTGCGGCGGCCGCTCGACCTTCAGCTTCTCCGCCTCCGGCAGGGCGAAGAACGCCTCCGCCATGTGCCGGGCGCGCGCCATCGCCGCCTCGTCCACGCCGTGATTGACGATGGCGAAGAAGCCGATCTCCCGGCAGGCCTCGTCCACCGCCCGCGCCACGCGCGCCCGCGCGCACCCATCGCCGCCCATGAACGGCGCGATATCGATCGTCGGAACCCTCTCCATGCCGGCCTGTCCTCGGTCAGGGTGATACGGGGAGTGTAGCGGAGGGGGCGGGGCGGGAAAAGCGGGGGGAGGGGGCGTGTTCGTGCAAATATGTGCGGAGCGTCGTGCAACGGTTCTGATACAGCCCGTCTTATTTTCCGGACAATCGGCTACTAAGATGCCGCACGTCCCAGCCCTCTGGCTGCGGGATGCCGGCTGGACAGCGCTTGAGTGTTTTCCGAGGCTACCGGCTCTCCCCTCTGAACTCTATTTATCTTTCAAGCTCGAATGAGCGTATCGAGCATTTTTGGAAGCACTCGAAGGAGAAAAACTACAGCTTTCATAATATCCGTCAGTCAGGCAGAACGCCGCGATATCGAAGGGGTGTCCGGCTACAGGGCTGCCGGGCGCCTGTCGCCGGCATAAACAACCCAACGTCAGGAGATAATCAATGCGGAAACCCGATGCCCAAGATGCCCCCGACGCCCCATCCGCCCCATCGGACATCGAACACCCTGCATCCGCCCTCGATGAAAGCACTGAACGGTCCAGAATCCTGCTGGTCGA
>WHUE01000270.1 GCA_009377375.1 Alphaproteobacteria bacterium
GTCGAGGAGGTGAGCGGCAAGGTGCTGCGCGAGCAGGTCGGCCGCATCCTCGGGCCCGCCAAGGAGCCCCTGAAGCCGGCAGCCCCCAAGCCCAAGCGGACAGCCAGGCCCGATGCGCGTCGTCGGCGGTAGCCTCAGGGGCCGGCGCCTGCTGGCGCCGGAAGACGCCTCGGTGCGCCCGACCTCCGACCGGGCCCGCGAGTCGCTCTTCGCCATCCTGACGCAGGGGCGCGTCGCCGAGGGGCGCAGTCCCCTTCTGGATGCGCATGTGCTCGACGCCTTCGCCGGCACCGGCGCGCTCGGCATCGAAGCCTTGTCGCGCGGCGCGGCCAAGGCGAGCTTCCTGGAGAAGTCGTCGGCCGCGCTCGCCGTGCTGCGGCAGAACCTGCGCGAGCTGGGCCTGGTGCGCGAGGGCGTGGTGATCCAGGGCGACGCACTGCTGCCGGCCCGCGCGCGCGAGGCGGCCTCCATCGTGCTCCTGGATCCGCCCTACCAGAGCGGCCTCGCGGCGCCGGCCTTGGCGGCCCTCGAGCGCGCCGGCTGGATCGCCGCAGAGGCGCTGATCTCGGTCGAGCTGGACAAGACAGAGGCCTTCGAGCCACCGCCGGGCTTTGCGGTCGTCG
>WHUE01000271.1 GCA_009377375.1 Alphaproteobacteria bacterium
GCGGCCACGAAGCTGGCCCAGCCCGCCGCTGTCGCGCCCGTTGCGCTCATTCTGCCGTCTGTGGCCAGCGCCTCGATCACCAGGCCCGGCGTGGGCGTGTCGGGGTCGCCGATCCCGAGGCTGATGATGTCCACCCCAGCGGCCCGCTTGGCCGCGATCTTCTGCTCGATCTGGGCGAACAGGTACGGGGGCAGCCGCCGGAGCCGCTCGGCCCCGACGGCGGTGACGCTCAGAGCTCCTCCAGGGCGCGCGCGAGGGCGGGGCTGAGCCGGCCCTCGTAGAGCTGCTCGGCCGGTCCGGTCATCGTGACCTCCAGGTCGTCGTCGACGGCGATCAGCAGGTCGCCCCCCGCCAGGTGGACGGTCACCGGGCTGCGCAGGCCGCCCAGCCGGACCGCCGCCACCGCGGCGGCGCAGGCGCCGGTGCCGCAGGCCAGGGTCTCGCCCACGCCCCGCTCCCAGACGCGCATGGTCAGATCGGAGGGGCCCTCGGCGCGCACGAACTCGACGTTCACCCGGTCGGGGAAGCGCGGCGCCACCTCGATCGGCGGGCCCAGCGACCGCACCGCCTCGCCCGGCTCCGGGTGCTCGATCACCGCGTGCGGGTTGCCCATCGAGACCTCG
>WHUE01000272.1 GCA_009377375.1 Alphaproteobacteria bacterium
GAGGAGAAGGACCGCAAGGCGTTCCTGTTCACCAACGTCGTCGATTCCAAAGGCCACAAGTTCGATATCCCGGTCGCCGTCGGCGTGCTCGCCGCCAACCGCAGGATCTACTCCATGGGGATGGGCTGCCCCGTCGAGGACGTCGAGAAACGCTGGCGCGATGCCATCGAGAACCCGATCGAACCGAACGAGGTGACCGACGCCCCCTGCCAGGAAATCGTGATCGAGGGCGCCGAGCTGGACCGCGAGGGGAACGCGCTGGACGCGCTGCCGGTGCCGATCTCCACCCCCGGCTGGGACGTGGGGCCGGTGGCGACGCTGACCCAGTACATCACCCGCGATCCCGACAGCGGGCTGCAGAACATGGGCAACTACCGCGCCCAGGTGAAGGCGCCGCGCCGCATGGGCATGAACCCGTCGCTGGAGCTGCGCCCCGGCATCTACATCCATTGGGAGAAGATGAAGAAGCGCGGCGAGAAGCTGCCCTGCGCCGTGGTGCTCGGCGGGCCGCCCTGCGTCACCTTCACCGCCACCCAGAAGCTGCCGGAGTCGATGGAGGAGCTGTGGGTGGCCGGCGGGCTGGTCGGCGCGCCGATCAACGTGGTGAAGGCGCGCACCGT
>WHUE01000273.1 GCA_009377375.1 Alphaproteobacteria bacterium
GCTCGACCACAGCGTCGGCCACTCTGGCGTCTTGAGCGTGGCGCGAATGCCAACAGCACGCAACATGGCGGTCATCGCTTCCGAGACCTGCTTGTCGTTTATGTAACGGCCGACCGGCGTGAATAGCTCGACATCAACCCCGTCGGGAAACCCCGCTTGCTTAACCAGCGTCCGGGCCTTCTCGGGATCGTAGCTGTACTTCGGACCTAACTCGGGATCGTAGCTGTACTGTCCCCGAGTAAAGGGGCCGTGCAGAATTTGAGCTTGACCTCGCAGCAGAGACTTGATTATCGCTTCTCGGTCGATTGCGTAGGCCACCGCCTGGCGCAATTCCTTTTTGTCCCATGGCTTCTGCTTCGGGCTCATCGCCAGGAACATCATTTCGATGGAACTTGAAGTTTGGAGGCGATGCCGCGTCGAGCTTTCGACGCGGGGCGCCAAATGCGGCGGTAAATATTGGGCGATCTGGATCTCCCCATTGAGGAGCGCAGTTAGGCGCTGCTCCGGTTCGCGCATCAGGCGGTACATGACGATGTCCGGGTTTTCCGCTCGAATTCCGGGCCAAGCCGGATTCTTTTCCAGCACGACGCGGTTGCCGACGATCAGTTCTTTTAGCC
>WHUE01000274.1 GCA_009377375.1 Alphaproteobacteria bacterium
TGGCGCGAGATTCCAGCGAGCGAAACGGCGGGCGATTTCTTCTTCGTCCTCGACCTCGATGCCGAAATGGTTGACGCCGGATCCTTTGCCATCGGCCCGGTTGGGGATCAGGGTTATATTGATATAGCCGTCGGTCAGATTCAGCGCTTCACCCGGCACGTCAACCCGCTTCATTTCGAAAACATCCTCGTAAAATTGGGCAAGGCGCTCCGGGTCCAGAGATATGATCGCAATGTGTCTGATCTTTGGCACGTGCATCTCCTGCATGCTGTTTTTGCTGTGGTCGGGGAAGGGCTGTGCCGCTTTTATTCGGCCTCGAGCGGCGCCTTGAACGTCGTATCCTTAGTGACGATCCCGCCACGGACTCGCTCGGCCAGGACGGGGGGGATCGGCCGCTCACCGTCGATCGTTAACCAGAGGCGGAACAAGTGGCGCTTGCGCTCCGGCTCCGGCCAGTCCTCAAAAGCCGTCCGACCATGCAGGGTGACGTGATTGAACAAGAACTGAATGTCACCGCGCTCGAATTTCATCTTCATGTGGAGCTCAGCGAGCAGGGCGTCGATCATATCGAGCGCCTCAACCTGTTTCGGCGTAAACCGTGGCACCTGCTCGAAG
>WHUE01000275.1 GCA_009377375.1 Alphaproteobacteria bacterium
TTGCCGACGGCCACGCCTTCGGGCTGCTGCACCCCAAGCTGTTCGACCGCGACGCCCGTATCGCGGAGATGGACGAGGCCGGGGTCGACGTCTCGCTGCTGTCTCTGACCACGCCGGGCGTGGTCTGGGGCCCGCAGGAGGTCAGCGAGCACGCGGCGCGCATCTCCAACGACTGTCTCGCCGCCGCGCAGGACGCGCACCCCGCACGGCTGCGCTGGCTCGCCACCTTGCCGATGCAGTATCCTGGCGCGGCGCTGGCCGAACTGACGCGCGCCTGCGATGCCGGCGCCCTCGGCGTGCTGATCGGCGCCAATGTGGACGACGTGCCGCTGACCGATCCGCGCTTCGCCGAGATCTGGTCGGAGATCGACCGGCGCGGGCTCCCGGTGATCGTCCACCCCACCGTGCCGCCGGGCGCCGCCCACATGACGCTGGACCAGTACCATCTGATCGCGATGGTCGGCTTCGTCGTCGACACCACCCTCGCCGCGGCGCGGATGATCTTCGACGGCTTCCTCGACCGCCATCCGAACCTCAGGCTGATCGTCCCGCATGCCGGCGGCACGCTGCCCTATCTCGCCGGCCGGCTGGACAACGGCTATCGCCTGCTGC
>WHUE01000276.1 GCA_009377375.1 Alphaproteobacteria bacterium
CTGTTCAGCGACGGAGACGACGAGCACACCGTCCTCGCCCAGCCGATCCCAAGGCTTCAATGAGGCCGTCGCTGTTCAGCGACGGAGACGGCTGACATTCGGTATGTCCCCAAGTAAACGCGGAGCTTCAATGAGGCCGTCGCTGTTCAGCGACGGAGACTTCTCGGCTCCCCGGGTGGTGAGGGTTAGGTGTGTCCAGCTTCAATGAGGCCCTCGCTGTTCAGCGACGGAGACGCGGTGGGGTTTCCCAGCAAGGGGGGCAGGAGCAGCTTCAATGAGGCCGTCGCTGTTCAGCGACGGAGACCGAGAACGACACGCCGTGATGGCACACGTCAGGGTCGTGCTTCAATGAGGCCGTCGCTGTTCAGCGACGGAGACCCGCCTTCGGCGCATAGCCAGGATCGTCAATCCCGCTTCAATGAGGCCGTCGCTGTTCAGCGACGGAGACCTCTTCGAGCGAGCGGTGAATGGCAATCAAGCCGCCCGATATGCTTCAATGAGGCCGTCGCTGTTCAGCGACGGAGACGTGGATCGTCCTGCGTTGCCGACGTTCGCGCGTTTTGACGCTTCAATGAGGCCGTCGCTGTTCAGCGACGGAGACGTCCGCCTGCT
>WHUE01000277.1 GCA_009377375.1 Alphaproteobacteria bacterium
GTCAACGCGGGCAACTCGGTCCACATGGCCGCGGTCGAGGTCCGCGACAAGATCCTCAAGCTCGCGAGCGACCTGTTCGAGGTCGGCGAGGACGACCTCGAGCTCGTCGAACGGGGTGTCCAGGTCCGGGGTGACCAGAGCAGCCATCGCGGCTTCGCCGAGCTGGCCACCGCGGCCGGCGGCATGCCGGGATTCGCGCTGAAGGTCGGTGACAGCCCAGGCCTCGAGGCGACGTCGTACTTCCTCACGAGCCAGGCGACCTACGCCCACGGTGCCCACGTCGCCGAGGTGGAGGTCGACGTCGACACGGGCGCCACCCGCATCGTGCGCTACATCATCGCCCACGACTGCGGCACGGTGATCCACCCGACGATCGTCGAGGGCCAGATCCAGGGTGGCCTCGCCCACGGCATCGGCAACGCGCTGTTCGAACGCATGCTGTACGACGACAACGGGCAGCCGACCACGACCACCTTCGGCGACTACCTGCTGCCGCTCGCGACGGACGTCCCGAAGGCCGAGATCGTCCACCTCGAATCGCCGACGCCCCTCAACCCGCTCGGGGTCAAGGGCGCCGGTGAGGGCGGCACCATCCCGGCCGCCGCCGCGAT
>WHUE01000278.1 GCA_009377375.1 Alphaproteobacteria bacterium
GGTCCAGGGGCGCCGCTGCGGCAAGCCGAGCTGCCGGTGTGCCCGCGGAGATCTGCACGGCCCCTACACCTACCTGTCGGTGCCGGGTACCGGTGGCCGCAGCCGGTCGGTGTATGTCCCGGCGGCGCTGGCCGGCGTGGTGGCCCGTCGGGTGGAGGCAACCGAGCGGCTAGAGGCGGTGCTGGCCGAGATCTCGGCGATCAACCTCGAGCTGCTCGCCCGCCGAGAACTGAGCTGATGTCGATGGCCGCCGGCGCGGCGTCCGCGGACCTGGTGGCACCGATCGCGAACATGTTGGCCGCGCGAATCGCACGGCCGGGCTGGGAGGAGGCCGAGGATGCGCGGGAACGCCAAGATCACCGGATCGCATCGAGACCGGACAGCGCTGGTGTATGTGCGCCAGTCGACCCTGACCCAGGTGCGCGACCACACCGAGTCGACCGCCCGTCAGTATGCCCTGGTGGAGGAGGCGGTCGGGCTGGGGTGGCCACGCGCGAAGGTGGAGGTCATCGACGAGGACCTGGGGGTCTCGGGAGCCTCGACCGAGGGCCGCGACGGGTTCCGCCGGCTGGTCGCGCGGGTGTGCCTGGGCGAGGTCGGCGCGGTCCTG
>WHUE01000279.1 GCA_009377375.1 Alphaproteobacteria bacterium
CGGAGATCGCGCTCGCCGCGGCGATCCCGGCGGTGATCTACTATTGCGGGCTCTATTTCCAGGTCGACCTGATCGCCGGCAGGAGCCGGCTGGAGCGGCTGACGGAGTCGCTGCCGGAGATGCGGGCGGTGCTCAGGGAGGGCTGGCATTTCATCGTGCCCGTCGCCGTCCTCATGATCATGATGTTCCACTACCGCAAGTCGCCGGAGCTCTCGGCTATCGTCGCCACCGCGGCGATGCTGGCGATCGGCATGATGCGCCCCTATCGCGGCAAGCGGCTCGGCCTGTCCGACATCGTCGGCTCGCTGGCCGGCACCGGGCGCAGCTTTACCGATCTGATCCTGACGCTGGCCGCCGCCGGCTTCGTCATCGGCGTGCTGAACGCCACCGGGCTCAGCTTCGCGCTGACCCTGCTGCTGGTGGACCTGGCGGGGGAGAACCTGTTCGTCCTGCTGTTCGTCGCCGGCGCGATCAGCATCGTGCTCGGCATGGGCATGCCGACCACGGCGGTCTACGTGCTCCTGGCGGCGCTGATCGCGCCCGCCATCGTGCAGTCCGGCGTCTCGAAGATGGCGGCGCACATGTTCATCCTCTATTTCGGCATGCTG
>WHUE01000027.1 GCA_009377375.1 Alphaproteobacteria bacterium
CGCAGAGCGTCGAGAACTGGGCCATGGCGGTGCCGGGGCTGAAGGTGGTGGCCCCGAGTACCCCTGCCGACGTGAAGGGCATGCTCGCCGCCGCGGTGCGCGATCCCGACCCGGTCATCTTCTTCGAGCACAAGTCGCTCTACGCCACGAAGGGCGAGGTGCCGGACGGCGAGCATGTCGAGCCGCTGGGCAGGGCGAAGGTGCTGCGGCAGGGCGACGACTGCACCATCCTCGCGCTCGCGCTGATGGTGCCGCGCGCGATGGAGGCGGCGAGCGCGCTGGCGGCCGAGCACGGCATCGAGGCCACGGTGGTCGATGTCCGTTCGCTGGTGCCGCTGGACACGCAGACCATCCTGGCTGAGTCCGCCCGCACCGGGCGCGTGTTCACGGTCGAGGAGAACCCCCGCCTCTGCGGCTGGGGGGCCGAGGTCGCATCCATCGTGGGCGAGGAGGCGTTCTGGGACCTGGACGCGCCGATCGTCCGCATCACCACCCCGCATATCCCGCTGCCCTCCGCCGACGCGCTGGAGGACGCCACCATCCCCTCGGCGGCGCGCGTCGCTGATACGGTGCGGAAATCGCTGGGCTAGTCATGAGCGCGCGGAACCGGCCCCCCCGCCCCAACCCTCCCCCACAAGGGGGGAGGGGATTATTGCGCGGTGGGGCCGCCTTTGCCTCCCTCCCCCTCGATGGGGGAGGGCCGGGGAGGGGGTGGAGCCGCCGGCACGCCCTCGGGAGTCCGTCATGGACGTGATCATGCCCCAGCTCGGCGAGACGGTGGCCGAAGGCACCGTCACCGTCTGGCACAAGAAGCCCGGCGAGTCGGTCGCCGCCGGCGAGCTGCTGTTCGAGGTCTCCACCGACAAGGTCGATACAGAGGTGCCGGCGCCCGCGAGCGGCGTGCTGACCGAGGTGCTGGTGCCGGAGGGCGAGACCGTGGCGGTCGGCACGCGGCTCGGCGTCATCGCCGGTTCCGGCGACGCGCCGCCCGCACCGGCGGAAAACAACGCGGGGGTGGCGCCGCCCCCCGCGCCCGCGACGCGAACAGCGCCGGGCGCACGTAACCGCCGCAACCGGGACGCGCGCGGCCGGCCGCTGTCGCCTGTCGTCCGCCGGCTGATCGGGGAGCACGGCATCGAGATCGAGAGCGTCGAGGGCACGGGCGTCGGCGGCCGGCCGACGAAAAACGACGTGCGGGCCTTTCTGGATGCCGGCGCGGAGAGGCTGCCCGCGCCGCGCGACGGCCGCATGATAATCCCCTTCTCGAAGCTGCGCCGGCTGACGGCGGACCGCATGGTGCGGTCGCTGGCGACCAGCCCGCACGTGTTCCAGGGCGTCGAGGTGGCGTTTCACCGCGTGGACGCCGCCCGCCGGGCGCATGGCGACGCATGGAAGGCCCGCGAAGGAAGCTCGCTGACCTATCTGCCGTTCATCGCCCATGCGCTCTGCGCGGCGCTGGCGGAATACCCGCATCTGAACGCCAGCGTCGAGGGCGAGAGCCTCGTGGTGCACGGGCGCATCAATCTCGGCGTTGCCGTCGATCTCGGCCCTGACGGGCTGACCGTGCCGGTGATCAAGGACGCGGACCGGCTGTCGGTTGCGGCGCTCGCCCGCGCCGTCGCCGATCTGGCGTCCCGCGCGCGGGCGCGAACGCTGAAGCCGGACGACCTGACCGAAGGGACGTATACGATCTCCAATTCCGGCGCGTTCGGCACGCTGTTCACCGCCCCGATCATCAACCAGCCGCAGGTGGCGATCCTGTCCACCGACGGCATCGCCAGGCGCCCCGTAGCGGTCGAGACGGCGGAGGGCGAGGAAGCCGTCGTCATCCGCCCCGTCGGTATCCTGGCGCAGTCCTTCGATCACCGGGCGGTGGACGGCGCGTACTCCGCGGCGTTCCTGCGCCGGCTGAAGCAGATCATCGAAACGAGCGACTGGGCGGCCGCACTCGGCTGAGCGGCTCGAAAATACGGGAAAGGTGGAGAGTAATGGTCGATCTGACGCAACACACCATAGGCTGGGCCGGCGCCGGGCGGATGGGCTACGCCATGGCGGAACGGCTGCTGAAGGCGGGCTGCGCGGTCACGGTCTACAACCGCACCCGCGCCAAGGCCGAGCCGCTGACCGCGCTGGGCGCGACGGTGGTGGACACGCCGGCCATGCTGACCGATTGCGACATCGTCTTCACCATGCTGGCCGGGCCGGAGGATTTCGTGAACATCGCGACCGGCGAGGACGGCATTCTTTCCGTGCCGGGTCACAAGCCGAAGATTCTGATCGACTGCACCACGGTGTCGGCGGAGGCGTCCTCCACCGTGCGCGCGGCGGGCGAGATGGTCGGGACGAAGATGCTGGCCGCGCCGGTCAGCGGCAACGCCAAATGCGTGAAGGCGGGCAAGCTGACCATCGTCGCCTCCGGCCCCCGGTCCGCCTATGACGAGGCGCTGCCATATCTGGAGGCGCTGGGAAGCGGCGTGTCCTATGTCGGCGAGGGCGAGCTCTCGCGCATCGTCAAGATCTGCCACAACGTGTTCCTCGGCGTCGTCACCCAGTCGCTGGCCGAAGTGATCGTTCTGGCCGAGAAGAACGGCGTGCCGCGCCACGCCTTCATGGACTTCATGAACAAGTCGGTCATGGGCTCGGTGTTCTCGCACTACAAGACGCCGGCGATCGTGAATCTCGACATGCACGTCACCTTCACCCCGGCGCTGCTGCGCAAGGACATGGATCTCGGGCTCGCCGCCGGCCGCGCGCTGGGCGTGCCGATGCCGGTCGCCGCGGCGACGCGCGAACTGGTGCAGGCGATGATCGGCAACGGCTACGGCGATGTCGATTTCTCGGCCCTGCTGCTGCAGGAGGCGAAGGCGGCGGGCATGGCGCTGGAGCCCGAGAACGTCTCCGTCACCGACGGCCTGGCAAGCTGACTCCGGCGCAGGCGTGAAGACTGGAGGGAAAAAGCCCCCTGTTGGCGCGGGCCCCGACACGTCCTATCTTCCAGTCAGGACGCACCCAGGCACCGGAGACACCGCCATGTGGTTCACATCGCCGAAGAAGCTGGAGATACCGACGCCGGAGAACGCGCTGCCCGGGCGCGACGGCGAGATGCCTGTGGCCGGGCCGCACTTCGTCAACGGCAATCCGATCAAGCCGCCCTTTCCGGAAGGCATAGAGCGCGCTCAGTTCGCCCTCGGCTGCTTCTGGGGCGCCGAGCGGCTGTTCTGGCAGGCGCCGGGCGTCTTTTCCACCGCCGTCGGCTATGCCGGCGGCCATACGAAGAATCCCGGCTATGAGGAGGTCTGCTCCGGCAGGACCGGTCATACCGAGGTCGTGCACGTCGCCTACGATCCGCGGAAGATTTCCTACGCCGCGCTGCTCAAGCTGTTCTGGGAAGGCCACGACCCGACCCAGGGGATGCGCCAGGGCAACGATGTCGGCACCCAGTATCGCTCCGCCATCTACTGCTACACCCCGGAACAGAGGGCGCAGGCCGAGGCCTCGAAGGACGCCTACGAGGCCGCGCTGGTCCGGATCGGCTATCAGGGCATCACCACCGAAATCCGGGATGCGCCGGAGTTCTACTACGCCGAGGACTACCACCAGCAGTATCTGGCGAAGAACCCCGGCGGCTATTGCGGCCTCGGCGGCACCGGCGTGAGCTGCCCGGCCGTCGCGGCGGCGGAGTAGGGGCGGCTCCCGCCTACCCCACGACCGCCTTGTAGATCAGCCGGCATTCCATCGCCACGACGAAGGCGAGGATGATCCGGTTGAACAGCTTCGGGCTGATCTTCTTCGTCGTGCGCATGCCCAGCTCGACGAAGATCACGGTCGGGACCGCGGCGATGATGCCGTGCAGCAGCCGCGTCCGGTCCATCAGCCCGGCGCCGGTGACGCCGATCAGGTGCACCCCGGCGATCACCAGGAACATGATCGAGGCGCCGAAGACGAAGGCCTCTCCGGTCAGGCGGAAGGAGTGCATCCAGACCGCGACCGGTGGCCCTGCGATGCCGGTGGCGCCTTGGCTGATGCCGCCGAGCAGGGCGAACACGGGCGAGCCGTACTTCGCCGCCTTGCCCTCCAGCCGCCAGCCGGGACGGAGCCAGACATTGATCAGATAGAGCCCGACCCATGTCGCCATCAGCGTGACCAGCATGCGCTCGGTCAGCAGCACCAGGACGGCCGTGCCGAGCACCGTGCCGCAGGCCGCCACGGCCAGCGACAGCTTCAGCCCCGGAATGTGCCGGAACAGCCGGCGGTAGCCCCAGACGATCCAGACGTTGGAGACGAAGACCGGAATGGTCATGGTCACGATCGCCTGTTCCATGCCGATGAAGGCGCCGACGGTGGGGATGGCGATCAGCGGCAGCCCGATGCCCGTCAGCCCCTTGGCGAAGGAGCCGACGACGATGGCGGCAAGGATGATGGCGAGGGCGGTGAAATCCATGAAGCTGCAGCCGGTGACAAAAGGGCAGGGCGGCCGGTCAGGCCCCGGCGCTGGGCCGGGCGGAGATCGCTGCATGCCAGCGGATCATCTCGGTGCAGCCCGCCGGAATGCCGAGGCCGCAGGTCTCGGCGAAATCCACGGCGCAGAGCGTGGTGATGTCGGCGACGGAGAAGGCGTCGCCGGCAACGAACTCGCGTCCCTTCATGTGGAACTCGAACTTCTCGTAGAACGAGGCGACGCGATGCCGGCCGCGCTCGGTCAGGGCCGGAATCTGCTCGATCGGTGCGGCTGCTCCGGCCAGCGCCCGGCCGGCGAAGGACCGCTTGGCGTTGCGGAAATATTCCGACACCGCATGCATCCCCTCCCACTCGGCCAGCCGCTCCCACATGTCGACCAGCGCGGCCTCCTTGGGCGTGCGGCCCAGCAGTGGCGGTTCCGGATGGAGCGCCTCGAAATAGCGGCAGATCGCCATCGCCTCGCCGATGCAGGTGCCGTCGTCCAGCTCCAGCAGCGGCACGCGACGATGAGGGAACTTCTTCAGGAAGTCCGGGTTCAGGATCGGCTTGCCCGGCACGCCGACATCCTCCACCGGCACCGTCAGCCCCTTTTCTGCAAGATAGATGCGTACCCGGCGCGGGTTGGGCGCAAACTCCCAGCTGTACAACTTCATGAGACCCCCGGCGGCGCGAAAGCAGGCGGGATTTGACCACGCCGGGGGAGTCCGCACAACCGGGCGCGGCCGAAACGCGTTTCGTACGGCTCTCTCTCCGGACCCGATCCCGAAGGCGGGACCGCGCCGGCTGTATCGACGGCATGAATCGTGCTAGCTGTCTCTCAACAAGCAGGGTGAAAACGGGGCTGAATTCTGAGGGAGGTTCTGCCGATGGCCGGGGTAAAGCGCATCGAAACGGACGTCGCCATTATCGGATCGGGCGGGGCCGGCATGGCGGCCGGGATCGAGGCCCGCGACGCGGGCGCGCGGGCAATCGCGTTCGAGAAGCGCGACGAGCTCGGCGGCGCCGCGATCATCTCCGGCGGGGGCTGCCTGATCGTCGGCACGCCGCTGCAGAAGAAGCACGGCATCGAGGACACGCCCGACCTCGCCTTCGACGACTGGATGCGCTGGGGCGGCCCCTCGGCGGACGAGGTCTGGGCCCGCTACTACATCGAGCATTCGCTGCACGGCCTCTACTTCTGGGCCGAGGGTCTCGGCGTGAAATGGGTCGACATGAAGCCGCAGGAAGGCAACAGCGTGATGCGCTGGACCCGGGCGGAGAGTAACGGGCTCGGCCTGACCACCAGGCTGATCGACGGCTTCCGGGCGCGCGGCGGCGAGATCGTGGACCGGACCGAGATCACGGCGCTGAAGCGCGCCAACGGCCGCGTCACGGGCTTTACCGGCGCGAACGCCGAGACCGGCGAGGAGGTGGACGTGACCGCGAAGACCGTCGTCGTGTCCAGCGGCGGGTTCAACTCCAATGCCGACATGGTGCGGGAGTTCAAGCCGGAGCTCGGCAACGACCGCGTGATGGAAGGCTCCGGACGCGGCTCCACCGGCGACGGGCACCGGTTGATCCGCGCGGTCGGCGGCTACCTCACCCACATGGACCACATCTGGTTCTACGTTTACGCCACGCCGGATTACCGCGACCCCGCCCAGCGGCGCGGCCTGGTGTTCCGCCAGGCGCTCGGCAACATCTGGGTCAACCAGCAGGGAAGGCGGTTCCACAACGAGGTGCTGTCCGGCGGCAACTCCGCCAGCCCCGCCTTGCTGGCGCAGACGCCGCGCCACGCCTGGGCGGTCTTCGACACGCCGATGACGGCGAACATGGAGATCGCGGACCCGTACTACCGCAACGGCGACACGGTGGCCCGCGACAAGGTGGAGGAGCTGCTGAACAACTCCCCCTTCATCAGGAAGGCCGATACGCTGGAAAAGCTCGCCGATCTGGCCGGGCTGGAGGACAAGGGGGCCTTCCTGGACGCCGTGAAGGCCTACAACAAGGCGTTCGACGACGGGCTGAAGGTCGAGCCCGCGTTCAACAAGCCGCTCCACGCCTCCAAGAAGTTCGATACGCCGCCCTACTACGCGATGCAGATCTTCCCGCTGGCGCGCAAGAATTTCGGCGGGGTGAAGACCGACATCCGCTGCCGCGTGCTCGACAGGCATTTCGAACCGATCGAGGGACTGTACGCGGCGGGCGAGGTCGCCGGCATGGCCGGCGGCCACATCAACGGCCGCGCCGGTCTCGAAGGCACGATGCTCGGCCCCTCCATCTTCTCCGGCCGCGTCGCCGGCGGCTGGGCCGCGCAGGAGGCCGGATTCGGCGACGGATTCGCGGGGAAGCCGAACCGGGGGTGACGGGCCGCGTCTGCGGATTTCGCCCTCCGTTCACCCGAACCGCCGCGCTTGTGCGGAAACCGGGCGGTTGTTAGGCTCGATTCCAACGAGATCGTCCGCATAGCGGGCGGCCAGGAACAAGCCGGCAAAGGCCGGCGACGGGAGAAATGGGAGGCGCCGCGATGGGTTCCAGCGGGTTTGCCGTATTTTCGGCCGAGGAGAACGAGCTCCTCACCCGGACCGGCCCCGGCACGCCCATGGGCCGGCTCATCCGCCGCTACTGGATTCCCGCAATCCGCGCCGACGAGGTGCCGGCGCCCGACTGTCCGCCCGTCCGCGTCCGGCTGCTGGGCGAGGACCTGATCGTCTTCCGCGACACGCGCGGCCGCGTCGGCGTGCTCGACCAGTTCTGCCCGCACCGCCGCGCCTCGCTGTTCTTCGGCCGCAACGAGGAATGCGGGCTGCGCTGCGGCTATCACGGCTGGAAGTTCGACGTCGACGGCAACATCGTCGACATCCCCTCCGAGCCCGATTTCCAAAGCTGGAAGGTCAAGCCGACGGTCAAGGCCTACCCCGCCATCGACCGCGGCGGCATCGTGTGGACCTATATGGGCCCGCCGGACAAAAAGCCCGCCCCGCCGGAATACGAATACTGCCTGGTGGGCGACGCGCACCGCTATGTCAGCCGCCGCTGGGAGGACTGCAACTGGCTGCAAGGTCTGGAGGGCGGCATCGATCCGGTGCACGTGCCCTTCCTGCACAAGTACGAGCTGAGCTCCGATCCGCTGCACAGGGACACGGTGGGCGCGGAATACACCGGCATCGCGCACATGATGTTCGACAGCGTCGAGCGCGATTACGGCGTCAACATCGTGGCGCGGCGCGATGCCGCCGACGACAGCTACTACTGGCGCATCGGCCAGTTCCTCTACCCCTGCTTCACCATGGCGCCGCCCTACGGCGACAACGCGATGGGCTCCAACGCCTGGGTGCCGCGCGACGACGAGAGCTTCTGGCGCTGGATCGTAAGCTGTCATCCGACCCGGCCGCTGACGAACGCGGAACGCGGCATGATGTCGGAGGGCAAGGGCACCCATGTGCGTGTGGACGAAAACCTGCGCGGGCTCGCCAACCGCGACAACGACTACTTCATCGACCGCGAGGGCCAGAAGCAGGAAAAGACCTTCAACGGCATCTACACCGTCGGGCTGCAGGACAAGGCGATGCAGGAGAACCAGGGCGCTTCGCCGATCCACCGCCGCCAGGACGAGCAGCTGGTGAACAGCGACAAGTCCATCGTCATGGTCCGCAAGCGGCTGCTCGCCGCCCTGCGCGACAACGAGGAGGGGCGCGATCCGCCGGGGCTGACGCCCGCGCACCAGCGCATCCGGCCGGCGACGCTGGTGGAAAGGCGCGACGTGCCTTTCGAGACGGTGGCGAGGCATATTCTGCACACGCGGGAGGGCGTGCCGGTGACTTCGATCTGACAGGATTTCAACTGCCGGGAAATATCGCCCGGCCGCTTTTCGTAAGGGAGGATAAGCGATGAACAGGTTCAGCGCACTCAGGGCATTATCGGCCGGCATCATCGTCGCCGGCGCGGCGGCCTCGGCGGCCCCCGCATCGGCGCAGGACGCGATGCGGCTCGGCACCTCCAGCGTCGGCAGCACGTTCTACGTCACCGCGGTGGCGATGTCGAAGCTGGTTCAGGCCCATGGCGGGCTCAACGTGACCGTCGAGCCGCTGGGCGGGTCGCACGCCAACATGTTCGGGCTGCAAGGCGGCAAGGTGGATTTCGCCATCGCCAATTCGGGCGCGGCCTACGACGCCCTTCATGGGCTCGAACCGTTCAAGAAGCCGCTGGAGGTCAGGCTTGTGGCCCAGGGCAACCCGACGCTGCGCTGGCCGCTGATGCGCAAGGGGGCGGAGATCAGGACGCCTGCCGACTGGGTCGGAAAGACGCTGTCGGCGAAGCGCCGGCCGCTGCCGGAGCTGGAGATGATCGCCGACGCCATCATCAAGGTGTTCGACCTGCCGAAGGACAAGGTCCGGCTCGTCTCATCCGTCAACCTGGGCGAGATGAACCGCACCATCCGCGCGGGCAGCGTGGACGGGATCGTCATGCCGTTCGCGCTGCGCCAGCCCGTGACGTCGAAGCTGTTCCACGACGGCATCTTCGAGCCGCTGGTCCTGTCCAAGGCAGACTTCGACAAGGTCAAGGCGGCGCTGCCCGACATGTTCTACGCGTTCCAGGTGCCGGCGAACAATTTCAAGAACCAGCCGGAACCGTTCTGGTCGCTGGCGATGAACACGCTGCTGACCACCGGGGCGAACGCGTCCGACGACCTGGTTTACAAGACGACCAAGGCGGTCATGGGCAACAACGCCGAGTTCAGGAAGTACATGCCGGCGGCGCGCTACTGGACGGCGAAGCGCACGATGGAGGAGCCCAAGGTGCCGTTCCATCCGGGCGCCATCCGCTACTACAGGGAGGTCGGCGTGTGGAACGCCGACATGGACGCGCTTCAGGCGAAGCTGCTGAAGAAATCGATGTAGACGCGGCTATCGGGCAGCGGGCGGCGCCGCCGGTCGCCGGCCGCCCCGGTCGGACAGGACCGGCTCAGGGAGAAAAGGGAATGAAGACATCCAGCGTGCGCCTCGGAGCGCTGTTTGCCGGCGCGATCGCGGCCTCCGTCGCGTTCGGCCCGGCCACGGCGTCGGCACAGAAGGCCGTCACCATCGGCTCTTCGAGTATCGGCAGCACCTTCTACGTGATCTCGGTCGCCATGTCGAAGATGATCGTCAAATACGCCGGCATGAACGCCACCGTGCAGCCGCTCGGCGGCTCCTATCCCAACCTGTTCGGGCTGGAAGCCGGCAAGGTCGATTTCGCGATGGCGAACTCGCTGTCGCAGTACGACAGCTATCTCGGCAAGACGCCGTTCAAGAAACCCAACGACGTGCGCATCGTCGCCCAGGGCCAGCCGAATTTCCGCACCCTGGTCGTTCGCACCAAGTCCGGGGCGCGAACCGCCGAGGATCTCGTGGGCCGCACCGTCGTCGCCAAGCGCCGCGCCCTGCCGGAGCTGGAGATCATCGCCGACGCGTTCATCAAGGTTTACGGCCTGCCGAAGGACAAGGTGAAGCTGGTATCCACCGTCAACACCGGCCAGGTGGTGAAGGCGCTGCGGGCGGGCACCGTCGATGCCGCGTTCTATCCCGTCGGGCCCAAGCAGCCGGCGATGAGCGCAATGTATCATGACGGGATCGGGCATTTCTTTCCGTTCACGAAAGAGAAGCGCGACGCGATGCTGGAGCTCCTGCCGCCCGCCTTCTGGGGCGGCGCGTTCAAGGCAGGCAGCTTCCCCGGCCAGAAGGAGGATGCCCATATGTTCGGGCTGAACACCTCGTTTGTGACCAACGCCAAGATGGGCGAGGACGCGGTCTACAAGGTGACCAAGGCGATCCTCGGCCACCCCAAGGAGTTTTCCACCTTCCATGCCGCCGCCCGTCAGTGGACGCCCCAGCGGAGCCTGTCGAACGCCAGCATCCCGTTCCATCCGGGCGCCATCCGCTACTACAAGGAGATCGGCGCCTGGACGGCGGCGCACGACAAGCAGCAGGCGGAGCTTCTGAACCGCTAGATGCCTGAACCGGGCGTCCGCGCCGCGCAGCCCGGACGCCCCAACCGCCGCAACAGCCGGGCCAGGAGCACCTCATGTCGCGTCTTTCGCCGCTTACGTGGATCACGTCGATCATCGCGGTCTACCATCTCGTGATCGTCGGCCAGGCGCCGACCTGGCTCGGCCTGTTCCTGCCCAACCAGATCCACCTCGCGATCAGCGTCTCCTGCGCGCTGATCCTGATCTTTACCCTCAGGCGGGCAGGAGCGCGCCACGACGCGCCGCAGGACGCGGAGAAGGTGGACGGACCGGCCCGGGTGCCGTGGTACGACTGGATCCTGATCGCGATGACGCTGGCCTCGACCGCCTTCATCATCCACGATTTCGAGAACATCCTCGATTACGGCATGTTCGGCGCGCTCGACACGCCGGGGATCGTCTTCGCGCTCTGTCTGGTGATCCCGCTATTCGAGGGCATCCGGCGCACCACCGGCTGGGCGCTGCCGATCATCATCATGACCTTCGTGCTGGGCACGATCTTCCAGGAGCTCCTGCCGGGGCTTCTCTACGGCAAAGGCTATCCGCTGGAACGGCTGCTCTACAGCGCCTATGTGGGCGAAAGCGGCATCTTCGGGCTGCCGCTGAACGTCGCCGGCAACATCGTCATCGTGTTCCTGATCTTCGGCGCGCTGATGCAGGGCGCCGGGGCGGGTCGCTGGTTCATCGACATAGCGCTGTCGCTGACCGGGTGGAGCCGGGGCGGGCCGGCCAAGGCCGCTGTGCTGTCCAGCGCGCTGTTCGGCTCCATCTCGGGATCGCCGTCGGGCAACGCGGCCACCACCGGGGTGTTCACCATCCCGATGATGAAGGACATCGGCTACAAGCCGGCCTTCGCCGCTGCGGTGGAGGCGGTGGCGTCCACCGGCGGACAGATTCTTCCGCCGGTGATGGGGGCCATCGCCTTCGTGATGGCGGAATGGCTGGAGATCACCTATGCCGAGGTGGTGATCGCGGCCACGGTGCCGGCGCTGCTCTACTTTCTGATCGTCTTTGTCTCGGTGCACCTCCAGGCGCACAAGGACGGCGTCGCGGCGATACCGCGCTCGCAGCTTCCCCGGTTCTGGCCGGTCTTCATCAAGGGCTGGCACTACCTGATCCCCATCGCCGGGCTGATCTGGTTCCTGATCATCGACGGCTACCCGCCGGGGATGGCGGCGATGTATTCGGCGGCGCTGATCGTTCCCTCCAGCTTCCTGTCGAAGAACCGGGAGAACTGGCTGACGCTGCCGCGGATCATGCTGGCGCTGGAGGACGGGGTGAAGCGCTGGGTCGTGGTGGCGGCGATCACCGGCTCGGTCGGCATCATGATCGGAGCGCTGGAACTGTCCGGCGTCGGCATCAAGCTGTCGACCTTCATCGTCGATCTCGCCGGGGGCAACCTGTATCTGGCCCTGCTGCTGGTCGGCGCCGCCAGCCTGTTCGTGGGGATGGGGCTGGACGCGATCCCGGCCTACATCACCCTCGCGACGCTGATGGCGCCGGCGCTGATCGAGCTCGGCGTACCCGACATCGCCGCGCATCTGTTCGTCGTCTACTGGGGGCTGGCGTCGTTCTATACCCCGCCGATGTGCATCGTGGTCTACGTGACCATCGGCATATCCGGCTCGAAGGTGTGGGAGACCGGGTGGGAGGCGGTGCGGCTCGGCATCGCCGCGTTCCTGATCCCGTTCGCCTTTGCGCTCAACCCGGCGCTGCTGCTGATGAGCGATCTCGGCCACATCGTCCAGGCGACCGTGACGGCGGCCATCGGCGCCGTGCTGGTGGCCAGTGGCGTGCGCGGCTATGCGATCGGGCATCTGAATCCGGTGGAGAGGGTGGCCATGCTGGCCGCCGGAATCCTGTTCATCGCGCCGGGGCTGATGCTGCCCGCCGTCGGGCTCGGCATCGTGGTCGTCGTGCTGGGGCTGCAGAGGATCGGCGCGCGCGTGGCGAGCCAGGGATAGCGGGTGGGCGGTTATTCGCCCGACAGATGCAGCACGATCTCGCGCGATGTCGGCCGGCGGCGGTGCTCGAACAGGTAGATGCCTTGCCACGTGCCGAGCATCGGACGGGCGCCGGCCACCGGGATCGAAAGCTGCGTCGCCGTCAGCGCGGCGCGGATATGGGCCGGCATGTCGTCGGGCCCTTCGGCGGTGTGGCGATAGAGCACGGTATCTTCCGGCACGATCCGGGCGAAGAAATCGGCGAGGTCGCGCCGCACGTCCGGGTCGGCGTTTTCCTGGATCGTCAGCGACGCCGAGGTGTGGCGGATGAACAGCGTCAGCAGCCCCTCGACGATATCCTGCGCCGCGACCCAGCCCGCCACCTCCGCCGTGATCTCGTGCAGCCCCTGCGCGGCCGCGCGGACGGTCAGCGTATGGCGGCGCTGTTTCATACGCCGGGCGGGTCGTAGCGTTCGACCCGCTGCTCGATGACGCCGAAGATCGACCTGCCGGTCGAATCGATCATGTCGATGCGGACCGTGTCGCCGAAGGACATGAAGGGCGTTTCGGGCTTGCCCTTCTCGATGGTCTCGATGGTCCGTATCTCGGCCAGGCAGCAGGAGCCGACGCTGCGGTCCCGGTTGGAGACGGTGCCCGATCCGATGATCGTGCCCGCGGACA
Organism: Alphaproteobacteria bacterium; assembly: GCA_009377375.1. GTDB lineage: Bacteria > Pseudomonadota > Alphaproteobacteria > MPNO01 > UBA2964 > WHUE01. The sequence goes on from WHUE01000027.1 coordinate 13,069, forward strand.
GCCGCCGCGACTTGGCGGCGTGGGCGATGAGCCGGGCGAAATCGAAATACATGTCCACGCCCGCATCCGGCGCGCCGATGCGCGCGCCGTTGATCTCCGCGATCAGCGCGCCGTGCAACTTGCGCCCGTCCCAGGCGTCGCCCAGCGCGTCGGGGGTCGCGGCGACGGGCGAGAACGACGTCGCCGGCTTGCCCTGGAAGAAGCCGAATCCCTTGGACAGCTCGTCGGGGATCAGGTTGCGCAGGCTGACGTCGTTGCACAGCAGCACCAGCTTGATATGCGCGGCCGCGTCGTCGGCGGAAATGCCCATCGGCACGTCGTCGGTGATCACCGTGACCTCGGCCTCGAGGTCGATCCCCCAGGACTCATCGGCGCAAAGAATGGGATCGCGCGGCCCGTCCATCGTGTCGGACCCGCCCTGGTACATCAGCGGCGCGGCGAGGAAGCTCTCCGGCATGGTCGCGCCCCGTGCCTTGCGCACCAGCTCCATGTGGTTGAGGTAGACGCTGCCATCGGCCCATTGATAGGCGCGGGGCAGCGGCGCGGCGCAGGCGGCGGGATCGAACGGGGCGGCGCCCTCCGCCTTGCCGGCCTCCAGCGCCGCCGCGATCTCGCGCAGGGCGGGCTCGGCGCCGGCCCAGTTGTCCAGCGCAGCCTGCAGCGTCGGCGCGACCGCCTGTGCGGGCGCCATGCGCGAAAGATCGGCGCTGACGACGACCAGCCGCCCGTCGCGGCCGGATTTCAGGGAGGCGAGCTTCATGTATGGCACCGGTGCGTGTCGGTTTCGGGACGCGCATGTTATGAGGGCCGCCCGGCAGGGTCAAACCGGCCCGCGCGACGCATGAGCCTGCCGGTTGTAGGGCTTCTCGCGGCGTGGCAGACTGAGCGCCATAACGACAACGGCGGCGAACGGGGCTCGCCGCAGCAGGAGAGGCAGGTTCATGCCGCGCGGGAACCTCCGTCAGGACATCGCGTATGACGATCTGCGCGAGTGGCTCGCCATTGCCGACGGGCTGGGCGAGCTGCGCAGCGTCGACGGTGCGAACTGGCAGGAAGAGATCGGCATGGCGGCGGAAATCGTCAGCCATGACGAGGACGCGCCTGCCGTGTTGTTCGACAACGTGCCGGGCTGCGCGCCCGGCTTTCGCGTCCTCGTCAACGTGTTCGGCGGCCGGCGGATGCGCGCCACGCTGGGCTTTCCCGGCGAGCTGACCAAGGCGGAGCTGAGCGAGGCGCTGCTCGATTTCGGTTTCGCCGAGGAGCGCAGCCTGCCGGTCGAGACCGTGACGACCGGTCCGGTGCTCGAGAACGTCCTGACCGGTGCCGACGTCGACCTGTCCATCTTTCCCACGCCGCAATGGCACGAGGGCGACGGCGGGCGCTATATCGGCACCGGCTGTTACAACGTCTCGCGGCACCCGGACAGCGGCTGGATCAATCTCGGCTGCTACCGGATCATGGTGAAGGGGCGGGACACCGTCAGCTACAACGCTGCGCCCGGCAAACACGGACGGGTCCATCACGAAGCCTGGGCGAAGCGCGGCGAGAAGATGCCGGTGGCGATGGTGGTTGGCGGCGACCCGCTGCTGTTCCTGATGGCCGGCCAGGAAGTGGCCGACGGCGTGTGCGAATACGACACGGTGGGCGGGCTGCGCGGGCGGCCCGTCCGGGTCGTGCCCGGGCCGGTGACCGGCCTGCCGATTCCCGCCGACGCCGAGATCGTCCTCGAAGGCTGGGTGGACCCGCAGGCGACGGTGCCGGAAGGCCCGTTCGGCGACTGGACGGGCACCTACACCGAGGCCGGCCGGGTGCGGCCGCTGGTCGAGGTCGCCTCCATATGCCACCGCAACGACCCGATCATCCTCGGCTGCCCGCCGCAGCGCCCGCCGGACGAATATTCGCGGCTTTGCGCGGTGATGCGCTCGGCGATGCTGAAGCGGAACCTGCAGGATGCGGGGGTGCCGGATGTGGGCTCGGTGTGGTGCCACGAGGTGGGCGGCGCGCGGCTTCTGATCGGCGTGTCGATCACCCAGCGCTATCCCGGCCATGCGCGCCAGGCGGGGCAGGTCGCGGCGTCCTGCCTGCTCGGCGCCTATGCGTGCAAGTGGATCGTGGTGGTGGACGACGACATCGATGTGTCGGAGCTGAACCAGCTCATGTGGGCCTGGCTGACCTTGGCCGATCCGGTGCGCTCCGTCGATATTTTCAAGGGCGGCTGGACGTCGCCCGCCGATCCGACGGTGACGCCCTGGGACCGCGCCGCCGGCAACCTGACCAACAACCGCGCCATTGTCGACGCCTGCCGACCCTATCACTGGCGCGACGAGTTTCCTGCCCTGAACGTGCCCAGCCCCGAAGTGGCGCGGCGGGCGAAAGAGAAGTTTTCCTGGCTCCTGGACGGAAATTGATCAACAGCGACTCTTGAAAGGACTCTACTCATGAAGAAGCAGATCGTTGCCGCACTCGCCGCCGGCCTCGTGGCCGGGGCGGTCGCGCCGGCCTCCGCCGACGCGGTCGCGGATTTCTACAAGAACAGGACAATAACCCTCTACGGCGCGGCCGGGGGCGGCGGGTCCTATGGCGTCTACAACCGCGTGCTGGCGGAGCATCTGGGCCGCCATATTCCCGGCAACCCTACCATCACCGCGCAGTTCATGCCCGGCGCCGGCGGTGCGAAATGCGCCAATTTCGTCTACAACGCGGCGCCCAAGGACGGCTCCGTGATCGGGATGCTGCTGAAATACGTGGCGGTGGAGCAGGCGATCGGACGCAAGTCGGTCAAGTACGACGTGCGCAAGTTCAACTGGCTGATCAGTGCCGAGCCGGTCAACAGCGTGGTCGCGCTGTGGCATGATTCGCCGGCCAAGACGCTGGACGAGCTGCGCCGGATTCAGGTGACGATGGGGTCGACGGGCAAGAGCTCCGAAACCTACGTCACGCCGACGCTGATGAACGCCTTCATGGGCACGAAGTTCAAGGTGGTGCTCGGCTACAAGGGCACCGGCGCGATCCATATCGCGATGGAGCAGGGCGAGATCCACGGCCGGGCCGCGTCCTATTCCAGCATCAGCGGGACGAGGCCCCACTGGCTGAGCGAGAACAAGGTCATCATCCTCGGACACAGCGGACTTTACCCCGACAAGGACATCCCCGGCGTGGCGCCGCTGGCGACGCTCGCGCCGCCGGAGTCGAAGGCGGTGTTCGAATTCGTGGGTTCCGGTTCCGCCCTGGGGCGGATCATCGTCGCGCCGCCCGGCGTGCCAGCCGACCGCGTGGCGGCGCTGCGCAAGGGGCTGGAGGCGACGCTGGCCGATCCGAAGTTCCTGGCCGACGCGAAGAAGCGCAAGATGGGCGTGCAGCCACGCTCCGCCGCGGAGGTCGAGGCGCTGGTGATGAAGACGGTCAACGCGCCGGCGGACGTGATCGCCAGGACGAAGACCATCATGCAATAAGGTTAACGGCCCGGGTTTCGTGCAAACCCGGGCCATCTGGTCTATAGTTGAAAAATACGGCTATCCGGATACTTGAAACATATCCGGATTGTGGGGACTCGGCATTACCGCCGCGTGTTTTATGGAGGAAGGAAACATCGCATGAAGAACATCTTTAGCAGGGCCGGTGCGGCTGCAATGACGATCGCGGCCGGTGCCGCGCTCGCCTCGCCGGCGGCGGCGGACGAAGTCGCCGATTTCTACAAGGGCAAGACCGTGACCATCCTGATCGGGTTCGGCGTCGGCGGCGGCGTCGACACGTTCGGCCGGCTGCTCGGCCGCCATCTCGGTGCGGCGATGCCCGGCAAGCCCAGCGTCATCGTGCAGAACATGCCCGGCGGCGGCGGGTTCAAGTCGACCAACTACCTGTTCAACGCCGGGCCGAAGGACGGAACCTACATTACCGTGATGCTGCCGTCGAATGCGATCGAGCCGCTGATGGGCAATCCCGGCGCCAAGTGGGACACCTTCAAGCTGTCCTGGCTCGGCAACCTGACGCGCGATTTCGGCAGCTGCGTCGCCTCCGGCCGTTCCGGCATCAAGAGCATCACCGACACGGCGGCCAGACAGGCCATCGTCGGCGCCACCGGCCCCAGCGCACTGACCGCACAGCAGCCTTACGCGCTCGCCAATATCTTCGGTTACAAGCTGAAGGTCATCACCGGCTACAAGGGGACGCGCGAGATCTGGAACACGCTGGAGAAGGGCGAAGCCGATATCGCCTGCGCGTTCTGGGCGTCGATCGCCATGGGGCCGCAGAAGGCGGCGATGGAGTCCGGGCAGCTGGTGCCGATCGTCCAGTTCGGCAGCAAGAAGCATCCGGCCTACGGCGACAGCACGCCGCTCGTCTACGACCTCGCCCGCGACGACGACGAGCGCAAGCTGCTCCGCTTCGTCTTCGGGCTGGCCGAGATCACCCGGCCCTTCGCTGCACCGCCCGGCGTACCGGCGGCGCGCGTCGATGCGCTGCGCAAGGCGTTCTGGGCCGCCGCGCATTCGGACGGGCTCAAGGCCGATGCCGCGAAGCAGAAGCTGATCGTCGATCCGATGGACTGGAAGGAAACCGAGCAGGCGTTCCGCGATGTGCTCTCCACCCCGAAGGCGATCGTGGACAAGGCCAAGGTGGCCATCCGCAAGCCCAAGGACTGACCGACCGGGAGAATGCGGCAGCAGCCGCATGGGGGCGCGCCGCACGGCGCGCCCCCTTTTTCGTGACCGCGGAGACCCTATCTTTCTGGACAGAGGTCGCAGGCACGAATCCCGACGCGACGATGGGAGACGGAGATGGCGCACCCGGTGCGAAGGGCGAGGGCCGCGCCGCTCGATATGGCGGCCCGCCGCCGGCACAAGCTGCGCAACACGATCCAGTCCGCCATCCTGCTGGTCGGGATGATCGCGGTTCTGGCGGCCTGCCTGGCGCTTCTCTTCGGGCCGGAAGGGGCGCTGTGGGGGATCGTCGGCTGGGCGGTCGCCCTGGCCGTGAGCCCCAGCGTCTCGCCGCGCATGGTCCTGTCGCTCTATCAGGCGCGGCGTCTGTACCCGGACGAATTTCCGGCCGGCTTCCGCATCCTCGAAACGCTGGCCCGCCGCGCCGGGCTGACGCATACGCCCATCCTCTACTATGCGCCGACCTCGATGGTCAGCGCCTTCACCATGGGCAGACGCGACGACGCCGCCATCGTGCTCACCGACGGCATGCTGCGGACGCTGAACATGCGCGAGCTGGCCGGCGTGCTGGCGCACGAGCTGAGCCATGTGCGCAACAACGATCTCCGGGTGATGAACCTCGCCGATTCCATCAGCCGCCTGACCGGGCTGATGGCGGTGGCCGGAGTGCTGCTCGCCGGCGTCACCCTTCCGCTGCTGCTGGCGGGGGTCGTGACGGTGCCCCTCGGGCTCGTGCTGCTGCTGGTGGCGGCGCCGACAATCGGCAGCCTGATGCAGCTCGCGCTGTCGCGGGCCCGCGAATTCGATGCGGATCTGGACGCTGCCGGGCTGACCGGCGATCCGGCCGGGCTCGCCTCCGCGTTGGAAAAGCTGGAGCGCTTCAGCGCCGGGTTCTGGGAACGGATGGCCATGCCGGGCCGCGGGGTGCCGGAGCCGTCGCTGCTGCGCACCCATCCGCAGACCTGGGAGCGCGTCCGCCGCCTCATGTCGCTCTATGACGGGGACGCCCCGCCGCTGGCCGACGAGGCCCCGGTCCGGCTTCCCGGCGCGATAAGCGCGGTCAGCCGTCCGCCCCGCTGGCGCGCCAGCGGCCTGTGGTACTGACCGGTACGGCGCTGCCGCATGGTCGAGCCAGCCATCATCGCCTTCACCACCTTTTTCGCGACCGTCGCGCCGATGGACGTGGCGGCGATCTATGCGACGCTGACGGCGAAGGCCACGGCGGTCCGCCGGCGGGAAATGGCGGTGAAGGCGATCCTGGTCGCCACGGGAATCCTGCTGCTGATGGCGCTGTTCGGCAACGAGGCGCTGCGGCTGCTCGGCGTCACGCTGCCGGCGCTGCGGATCGCGGGCGGCATCCTGCTGTTCCTGATCGGCCTCGACATGGTCTTTGCGCTGCATACGGGCGGGGTGTCGACGACCGAGGCGGAATCGCAGGAAGCGGCGCGGCGCGAGGACATCTCGGTGTTTCCCATGGCGACGCCGCTGATCGCCGGGCCGGGGGCGATAGGCGCGGTGGTGCTGCAGATGGCCGGGTCGAGCGGCGACGTGGTCCAGCAGGCCGTGATCGTCTCGATGCTGCTGCTTGTGCTCGTCGTCACATGGGCGCTGATGCTGATCGCGGGCAGCGTCAGCCGGCTGCTCGGCGTGACCGGGCTGAACGTCGTCCAGCGGGTCATGGGCATCCTGCTCTGCGCGCTCGCCGTGCAGTACGTGATCGACGGAATCGCCGCCACGAACCTGCTCGCTGGAGCATGATCCGGCGTCAGTTCTGCGCCGGCCCGCGGCCGAAGCCGAGGAAGCGGACGCCGAGGGTGAGCAGCAGAAGCGAGGCCATCAGCATGGCGCCTATGGCGCCCACGGCCTCGATATCACCTTCGTCCCACATGTACCAGATCAGCACGGCGAGCACCTCGTTGTCCGGTCCCTCGAACAGGACCAGCGGCATGCCGGCGACGCGCACCGTCAGCAGCACCACCCAGATCCACACCCCGGCGAAGGTCGGCAGCATCAGCGGCACGAAGATGCGGATCATCACCCGCCAGGGCGGCGCGCCGGAGGTGGTCGCCGCTTCCTCCAGATCGTGGTGGACCTGCAGGATCGCGGCGTTCATGGACCGCGTGCCGTATGCGATGAAGGCGACGGTGAAGCCGATGGCGATCGACCAGATGCTGCCGAAGAACCCGGTGCCCAGCTTCTGGTCCACCAGCAGGTAGAGCCACAGGAACGCGATGCCCATCACGATGCCGGGGATCGCGTGCGGGATGAAGGCGATCTGGTCCAGAAGCCGGCGGGCGAAGAACTTGCTGCGCACGACCACCAGCGAGATCAGGAACGACAGCACCGTGGTCGCTGTCGCCGCTACGAACACCATCAGAAGGGTGTTGGTGAAGGTCTGTCGAAACCGGTCGTAGGTGAAGATCTCCCTGTACTGCTCGAACGACATGGCGCGGAACGCTTCCAGGCTCGGCGGCTGCAGGACGGGCAGAAACGAGACGTAGAGCAGCACCAGGAACGGCAGGATCACCGACAGGATCAGGAAAACGAACACCAGCGCCAGGCAGACATGGCGCCAGCGTCCCAGCGCGACCGGGCGCGGACGGTATCCCTTGCCGGTGATGACGCTGAACCGCTCCGCCCGCCCGATCATCCTGGAATAGAAGTAGATCGCGACGATGGCGATCAGCAGGTACAGCATGGCCAGCGCGTTGGCCTCGCCTACCGCCGGCAACTCGACGGTCTGGAGGATCGCGTAGATCTGCGTGCTGAAGACGTGGATGTTCGCCGGCAAGCCCAGCACGCCGGGGACCTCGAACACCTCCAGCGCCGTCATCGCCTGGTAGATCACCACCGCGACCAGCCCCGGCGCCATCAGCCCCAGCGTGACGCGGCGCACCGCCCGCGCCGGGCGCGCGCCGGACACCGCCGCCGCTTCCTCCAGCGCCGGGTCCATCGCGCGCAGCAGCGGCACCAGCATCAGGAAGGCCGTCGGCACCAGCCGCAGCCCCTCGACGAAGATCATCCCGCCCAGCGAATAGATGTCCACCGGCGCGGCGTCCAGCCCCAGCGTGTCGATCAGGAACCGGTTGATGAAGCCCGAGCGCGGGCTGAGCAGCAGCACCCAGGCCATGGATTGCAGCAGCCCCGGCACAGCCAGGGTCAGCGGCACCCCGGCATAGATCCATATCTTGCCGGGCATGTCGCTGCGCTCCACCAGCCAGGCGAGCACGGCGGCCACCGTGATCCCGAACGCGGTGCTGCCGCCGACATAGACGAAGGTGTTGTAGAACAGGCCCCAGGTGACCGGGTCCGTCCATACCTTTATGTGGTTGGCCCAGCCCATCTGATCGAGACTGAACTCGGTCGGCAGCCGGGCGGTCGAGAAGCTGCCGACGATCAGGAAGCCGGTCGGCAGCAGCACCAGCGTCGCGACCGTCCAGAAGACGAAGTGATTCCAGAGTCCGCCGCCCTCGGCGCGCCGGAAGGGTCGGGGCAGGGCAAGTGCGCGAGCCATGGGTGCCATTCGCCGTTGTCGGGTTAACGCGCGTCTGTCCGGCGCAGCGTCGGCGCCACGCCGGATGGGGGGGCGGTCCGGTCAGCGCTTGGCCGGACCGGCCTTCTTCTCCGACGGTCCGCCGGTGGTCGCCCATACCTTGTTCCACACCTTCAGCATCCTGGGCTGAATGGTGTTGGTGACGTCAACCGTGCGCAGCGCCCTGGTCTTGCCCAGCACCTCGCGCGGGTAGCTCAGGAAGTCGTCGTTCTGAAGACCCGAATGCGCGGGCGCCGACTTGTCGGCGTTGGTGAGCGCAAGCTGGCCCTCCTTGCTGAGCATCCAGTTCACGAACAGCCGGCCGGCGTTGCTGTTCGGCGACCCGCGGAACACGCCGATCTGGGAATCTGTCGCCGGCACCACGTCGGGGCAGTGGAAGCCGAGCGGCGCGCCCTTCTCCACCTGGATCTTCACGCGGTAGTCCGCCGCAGGCAGCGCGATGTCGTACTCGCCCATCACGGCCAGCTTCATCAGCCCGTTGATCGCTTCCTTGCGGAGCTGCGGCCTGGCGATGGAGAACAGCTTGTCGATATATTCCGTGCCCCACTTGTCGCCGTAATGCGCCCACAGCGTGACTAGCCAGAGCTGCGGCCGGTTGCCCATGCCGATCTTGCCGTTGTGCCAGCGCGGGTTTTCGATCAGCTCCATCCAGGTTTTCGGCAGCTCCTCCTTCTTCACGCGCTTGGTGTTGTAGGCCATGCACCAGTGCGAGTTCTGGGTGGAAATCCAGGTGCCGTGCTTGTCCTTGGCGTCTTCGGGCACGTTCTTCCAGGTCGGCAGGTCGGCAATGTCGGTCAGCGCCTTGGCCTCGCGGTAGTCGTCGACCACGCGGGTGAAGGATGTGATGACGTCGGTGACGTAGTTGCCGCGCTTGAACGCCAGCAGCGGGTTGACGGCGCGGTTCATGCCGATGCCGCGGGTGTACTGGATGTCCTTGATGAACGGATAGCGCTCCAGGAACGGCGCCTGCAGCTTCTTGAAATTGGCGGGCGACAGGTTGGCGCGAACCTTCAGCCTGCCCTCCTTCTTCGCCGCCTCGATCAGGGAGGCCGGAACGGCAAGCTCGGCGTCCAGCCCGTCGAGCGACTTCTCGGTCAGCTTCAGGGTCCTGAGAATGTCTTTCGTCGCCTGCGGCAACTCGGCGGCGACCGCCGCCTGGCCTATCACCAGCGCAGCGGCAAGCAAAGACAGGTATCGTGTCTTCATCGTCATCCTCCCCGGTTTTTCTCGCGTTCGGCTTGTCGGCGCGGTTTCACAGGAGGGTATGCCCGCCGGTTTTGCCGTGCAAGCGCGGGATCACGCCTCGTGGCGTGGACAGCGCTTCGCCCCGCCCCGTAAGATACGGACCAACAAGCAGCATCGACAGGACAGGCAGGGAGGAACGCATGGCAAAGGCTGCGAGCGCGCGCAGGGAAACGGTCAGCCGGCCCCGGTACCGGATGAAGACGGAGCCCGACGTCTATGTCGCCATGCGCGACGGGGTGCGCATTTCGTGCTGCATCTGGCGGCCCGACGCGGAAGGGGAGTTCCCGACGCTCTACGCCGCGTCGCCCTACCAGTGGGAATACGACGACGTGCCGGCCTATACACTGTTTCCGTGGCGGGAGACGGGGCCGATCGAATGGTATGTGCAGCGCGGCTATGCCTATGTCCATGCCGACGTGCGCGGCGCCGGCCGGTCGGAAGGCGAGTTCCGCTTTCTCTCGCGGGACGAGCAGCTCGACAATGTGGAGATGATCGGCTGGATCGCGAAGCAGCCCTGGTCCGACGGCAAGGTGGGCGGCATCGGCCAGTCCTACTTCGCCTTCTCGCAATGGCTGATGGGCGTCAACCGGCCGAAGAACCTCACCTGCATCGCGCCCTACGACGCGCTGTGCGACCCCTATCGCGACCACGGGTTCCACGGCGGCATCTACTGCCAGTACCGGACCAACTGGTATATCGGCGTGCGCCGCAACGCGCTGCACCGCCCGGCGAACGCCCGGCCCAACAAGCGGATGGAATACGATCTCGGCCTCGCGCTGACGGAGCACGACACCTATGACGACTGGTGGAAGGAGCGCACCGCCTTCCACCGGCTGGGGGAGATCGACATCCCGGTGCTGAACATCGGCCACTGGGCGAAGCAGGGGCTTCACCTGCGCGGCAATCTGATCGCCCACGAATACCTGAAGACGAAGCAGAAGAAGCTGGTGGTCACCGGGTTCAAGACCGCCGCGGCGGTGCATCACGCCTTCGACACCATCGAGTTCCACGAGGAATTCCTGCTGCCCTTCTACGACCGTTACCTGAAGGGGATGGAGAACGGCTACGAGGACCTGCCGCCGGTGCGCGTCTACGTCAACGGCGCCGAGGCGTGGCGGGAGGAGAAGGGCTGGCCGCTGAAGCGGGCGAAATACGTTTCCTGGTACCTGAAGAAGGGCCCGTCGAGGAGCGTCACCTCGCTCAACGACGGCGGGCTGTCGACCGCGCTGCCGCCGCGCAACGGCGGGCGCACCGGCTACAGCTACCCCGACGGTCAGTGGGCCAACGGCGTGGTGGCGATGGGGCCGAAGGGACCGGACCCCGTGCGTCGCGTGCTCACCTTCACCTCCGACCCGCTGGAGGAGGATGTGGAGGCGGTCGGCCCGGTGGTGCTGGAGCTCTATGCCTCCTCGACCAATATCGACACCGATTTCATCGTCAAGCTGGCCGAGCAGCGCCCGCAATCGGACGAGGACCGGAAGGCCGGCATCAATCCGCCCTTCACCAACATCTCCAAGGGCTGGCTCAAGGCCTCGCATCACACCACGAAGAACGAGGCGCTGAGCACGCCTTACCGCCCGTTCTACGACCACGACCATGCCCGCGCGCTCACCCCCGGGGCGATCTACAAGTTCGAGATCGAGATCCTGCCGGTCGGCCACCGATTCAAGGCGGGCAACCGCATCCGGGTGGAGATCGTCAACGGGGACTCGCAGATGACCGACCGCGGCTGGACGCATCCCTACCACCCGTCCAAGGTCGGCTCGGACACGTTCGAGCACAACGAACGGTACCCGTCGCGGCTGCTGCTGCCGGTGATTTCCACGGGAAAGCGGGGGTAACGAGATGGCCGCTTCGCCGCTGAAAGGCGCCGCCGGCACGGTCGACGGGATCAGGCGCGATTCCGGCTTCGCCGACACGTCGCCCGCCGTTTATTTCGATGTTCTGGAGCCGGACAGGCCGACGGGCAGGCCGCCGGTGGTGATGGTGCATGGCGGCGGCCATACCGGCACGTGCTATCTCGCCACCCCCGATGGCCGGCCCGGCTGGGCGGCCTATTTCGCCCGGCGCGGCCACCGCGTGTTCGTACCCGACTGGCCGGGCATGGGGCGCAGCGGCTTCATGGCGGGACAGGCGCTGACCGGCGAGGTCGTCTGCCGCGCGCTCGGCGGGCTGATCGAGAGCGTGGGCGAGCCGGTGGTGCTGATGACCCATTCCATGTCCGGCGTCTACGGCTGGAAGCTGGTGGAGACGCATGGCGCGCATATCCTGGCCGTGGTCGGGGTCGCGCCGAGCGCGCCGGGCGACGTGCAGCCGCAGGCGGAGGTGATCTCGCGCGACGGGGACGAGGTCGTGGTGCGCCGGGCGGGGGGCGCGCGCCGCATCTCCTTCACCGCGCTGACCCCGCCCGAGCCGGATTTCATCCGTGCCAAATTCCTCGGGCCCGACTCCACGCGCTTCCCGATGGCGGCGCTGGATTTCTACGCGCGCGGCCTCGGCTACACCCCGCCGCGCCTGATGTTCGAGCGCCAGAACGTCGACGGTGCCCAGCTTCGCGTCGCCGACCCCGCGCCATTCCGCGGCAAACGCATCCTCGTGATCACCGGCGCCTGCGATGTCGACCACACGCGCGAGGTCGACGGCGCCGTCGTCGACTGGCTCGGGAAGATCGGCGCCGCGGTCGAGTTCCGCTTCCTCGCGGACGAGGGGATCGACGGCAACGGCCACATGCTGATGCTGGAGCAGAACAGCGACGAGATCGCCGGCATCATCGCGGACTGGGTGGAAGCGGCGACGGGTTGAGGTCTAGACTGTTCGTCCGCTCGCACAGGGAGGCCGCCATGGGCGCCAGGATCAGACATATCGCGTTCAACGTTCCCGACCCCGAGGCCGCCGCCGCGTTCTACATGGCGGCGTTCGGGCTGGAGAAGGTGGGCGAGACCCACAACCCGACCGCCGACGGCGTCTACCTGTCCGACGGCACGATCAACCTCGCGCTGCTGCGCTACAAGATGGACGAGCCGGTCGGGCCGGGGCGGACGAAGGACAGTTTCGGCGTGCACCATATCGGCTTCTGGGTGGACGACGCCGCGCAGGCGCAGGCCGATGCCACCGCCGCCGGCGGCAAATGGATGATGGGCGAAACCAGGGAAGGCGAGGGCACGTTCTACGAGGTCAAGTTCACCGACCCCGACGGCAACGTGTTCGACATCACCCATAACGGCTGGGTCGGCGCGCGCAAGGACGGCCCCGGCTGAAGGCGGGCGGAGAGAACCCCCCTCGCGGGGGAAGGGCAGGATGGGGGACGATGTCGAAGCCGGATGCGCTGTCGTCGCAGAGCGCTTTGCTGTTGTAGCGGCTTACCCCTCCGCCTTGCCGCATACCATCAGCGCGAAGCCGTAGGCCAGGGCGACCTCCTTCAGCCGGTCGAAGCGGCCGGACGCGCCGCCATGCCCGGCCTCCATATTGATGCGCAGCAGGATCAGGCTGTCTTCGTCGGTGTTCATCTCGCGCAGCCGGGCGACCCATTTCGCCGGCTCCCAGTAGGTGACGCGCGGATCGGTCAGCCCGCCGGTGGCCAGGACATGGGGATAGGCCGCGCGGCGCACATTGGTGTAGGGGCAGTAGGACGCCATGTAGAGATACGCCGCCTCCTCCTCGATCGGATTGCCCCATTCGACCCATTCCGGCGGGGTCAGCGGCAGGGTGGCGTCGCACATGGTGTTGATGACGTCCACGAACGGCACCTCGGCGACGATGGCGCGAAACAGCTCCGGGCGGATGTTTGCCGCGGCGCCGACCAGCATCCCGCCGGCGCTGCCGCCATGCGCCACGATGTTGCTCACGGAGGTGAAGCCTGTCTTCGCCAGGTGTTCGCCGGCGGCGATGAAGTCGAGGAAGGTGTTGCGCTTGCGCATCAGCTTGCCGTCGAGATACCAGCCATAGCCGTTGTCCGTGCCGCCCCTGATATGCGCGATGGCATAGACGAAGCCCCGGTCGACCAGGCTGAACCGGTTGGGCTGGAACGCCGCCGGGATGGCGTGGCCGTAGGAGCCGTAGCCGTAGAGCAGCAGCGGCGCGCTGCCGTCCAGCGGCGTGTCCTTGGCGTAGAGCAGCGAGACCGGCACCTGCACCCCGTCATGGGACGCAGCGAAGACGCGGCGCGAGATATAGCGCGCCGGGTCGTGGCCGGAGGGGATTTCCTGCTCCTTGCGCAGCGTGCGCTCCCGCGTGCGCATGTCGTAGTCGAACACCCGCGCCGGCGTCGCCAGCGACGAATAGGTGAAGCGCAGCGTGTCCGTCGCGAACTCGTAGCCGGGGACGAGGCCGAGCTGGTAGGTCTCCTCGTCGAAGGCGATCTCATGCTCCTCGCCGCTGTCGATGGCGCGCACGACGATGCGCGGCAGCCCCGCCTCGCGCTCCAGCCGCACCAGCCAGTCGCGGAAGACCAGCATGTGCAGGATCAGGCAGCCTTCGCGGTGGGGGACCACGTCGCGCCAGTTCTCCGGGCGCGGGTCGGCCAGCGGCGCCTCCACGACGCGGAAGTCGATGGCGCGGTCGTTGGTCAGCACGAACAGCCGCTCGCCGTGATCGCCGACCTCGTAGCGGATGCCGGTGCGGCGCGGGACCACCACCCGGGCGTCGCTTTCGGGCGCGTCGGCGTCGACCAGCAGAACCTCGGACGTGTCGGCATGGTCGTGCACCTCGATGACGAGGAAGCGGCGGCTCTCGGTCGCGCCCACCCCCATCATGAAGCCGGGGTCCTCGTTCCGGTACACGACCGTGTCGTCCGCCGCATCCGTGCCGATCCGGTGGCGCATCACCTGCCTGGGACGATGGTTCTCGTCCAGCACGGTATAGAGCAGCGTTTCGCCGTCATTGGCCCAGACGAAATCGCCCCGCGCGTCCTCCATCCGGTCGGGCAGGGTCGCGCCGCCGGCCTCGCGGATACGGATGACGTGGTATTCCGAACCGTTCAGGTCCTCCGCCCAGGCGAAGCGGGCGTGGTCCGGGCTGTGCGCGGCGCCGGCGACCTTGAAGAAGGGTTTGCCCGTGGCCTCGGCGTTGCCGTCCAGCAGCACCTGCTCACCCGGCGGCACGGCATCGCCGGCGGCGGCGTCCTTCAGCGTGGCGGGCGGGCAGCGGCAGTATAGCGGGTGCTGCCCGCCGGCGACGAAGCGGTGGTAATAGGCCCAGTCGCCGTCCGGCGCGGGCACCGAGGAATCGTCCTCGCGGATGCGGGCGCGCATCTCGGCGAACAGCGTCTCGCGCAGCGCCTTCAGCGGTTCGAGCGTCGCCTCCGTATAGCGGTTCTCGGCCTCCAGATGGGCGCGGATGTCGGCGGCCAGCGCCTCCGGCTCGCGCATCACGCGCTGCCAGTCCGGATCGCGCAGCCAGCCGTAGCTGTCGGTGCGCGTGACGCCGAACCGTTCGATGACGACGTCGCGCTTTTCGGCGCGCGGCGGCGAGGGGGGCGTGTCGGTCATGCGCCGGTCTTTCCGTGATTGCCGCGGGACCGAGATTTCTACCATCCGCGCCCGCGCGGCGTCACCCGGCGCGCCGCTTCAGAGCACGTCGAGCACGTTCTCCGGCGGCCGGCCGAGCGCGACCTTCGCCCCGTTCACGACGATGGGCCGCTCGATGAGGACGGGGTTGGCGACCATCGCCTCGATCAGCGCCGCGCGGCTGAGCGACTCGTCGGCCAGGTTGTTCTCCCTGTACGTCGCTTCCTTGCGGCGCATGAGCGCGCGCGGCTCCATGCCCAGCGTCTTCAGGAACCCGTCCAGCGTCCTCGCGTCGGGCGGGGTCTTCAGATACTCGACGATCTTCGGCTCGACACCGCGGTCCTGAAGAAGCTTCAGCGCCGCCCGCGATTTGCTGCAGCGCGGGTTGTGATAGATCGTCACCATGTCCGGTCTCCCGCTATACGTGCCGTCGGCGGCGGGCGCCGCGCCCGCGTGTTCCGGTCGTTTTTATCACCGGCTGTCGGCGCGCGGAAGGCGGCCGCCGCCTGTCTCCGCCGGCGGCGCAGTATTGGCCGGCGACGCCGATCCGGTGTAGCATTCCCATACCGGATTTGCGGATACAGGGGCGAGAGACATGCCGAAGGCGCTGACCGAGGCGCAGATCGCCGGGTACGAACGCGACGGATTCCTCTTCCCGGTCCGCGTGATGTCGGAGGAGGACACCGTCGGTTTCCACCGGCTTCTGGCGGAGGCCGAGGCGGCGGGCAAGCTGCGCGGCAAGGGCGGGCAGACGAAGTTCTACCTGCGCTTTCCCTGGGTCCACGCGCTGGCGACGAACCCCGCCCTGCTCGACATGGTGGAGGACCTGATCGGTCCCGACATCATGCTGTACCACAACACCATGTGGGCCAAGTCGGGCGGCGGCCATGCCTATGTGAGCTGGCACCAGGACAATACCTATTTCGGGCACGACCCGTGCGAGGTGCTGACGGTGTGGTTCGCCATCACGCCGGCGACGACGGAAAGCGGCTGCATGCAGTTCCTGCCCGGCACGCACAGGCTCGGCCAGCTCGCCCTGAAGCAGCCGGACATCAACGACGCGAACCTGCTGTCCAGCGGCCAGACCGTCGATTTCGACTCGGCGACGGTCGACCCGGTCCCGGTCGAGCTGCGGCCGGGCGAGGCGTCGATCCACCATGCCTTCCTCATCCACGGCTCGCTGCCGAACCGGTCGTCCGAGCCGCGGATGGGCATGACCTTCATCTACCACCGTCCGGGCCTGCGCCAGATGGGCGAGGCGCGCACCAGCGCGCTGCTGGTGCGGGGCGAGGACCGCTTCAACAATTTCGACCACGAGTCCCCGCCGGTGCGCGAGGACGATCCGGAAACCGTCTCCCGCTACCGCCACGCGGTGTCGCTCTACCGCGAAAAGGTGCGCGAGCTCGGCAACCGGACCATCGAACGCTTCGACTGAGGCGGCGTCAGCCCCGCGCGCCGTCCATCAGGACGAAGGCCATCTTGCAGTTGCTGTCGGACTGGTTGGACCAGGCGTGGTTGGTGCCGCGCTGGACCATCACGTCGCCGGCCTTCATGGTGATTTCGGAATCGTCGAGGATGCAGACGATCTCGCCTTCGAGGCAGATGGCGTAATCCACCGTCTTGGTGGCGTGCATGAACGGGTGGCGCTGCTTGCCCGACGAATCCAGCGCGTGGCTCGCGCCCATCGTCTCGCTGAAGGCCTGGCTCGCCATCTCGCCGGAAACCTTGTCGATATAGGTGCTTTCCGGCGGGAAATCGATGATGCGGAAATTGGTGCCGTTCGGCTTGGGCTCTAGGCCGAGCTTGCGGTCGGTCGTCTCCTCCGGCCCGTCGATCCGGCACGGCATCGAATCCGTCGCCCACAGGTTGTAGATCACCACCCCCGGCCGGTTGGGCGAGGTGACGATGTTGTGCGCGGGCGCGTCCTTGACGACGACGGCGACGCCGTTCGCGTCATGGCCGGTAACGATGCGGCGGACTCCCTCGGACATGGATTTTCTCCTTCGTGATGTGATGCGCGATGCCCCGCTATAGCCGCTGTGCGGTGCGGTGTCACCCCGCCGGGAGGCAGGCCAATAGGACCTCCCGGCACCTCCTGAGTGTCGCCCCGGCCTTGAGCCGGGGACCAGTTGCCGAGCCAGGGCTCAGCGGCGGTTCTGGACCCCGGCTCGGCGCGGCTTGCGCCGCTTGGCCGGGGTGACAATCGAGAGAGGAGCGATGGCCTGCCACCGGGAACGGCGCTACAGCGTCGCCAGGAAGCCGGTCAGGGCGGCGTTGAACTGCTTCGGGTTCTCCATGTTGGAGATGTGCCCGGCGGGATCGACCACCGCCATCTGCGCGCCCGGCACGACGTCCTTCATCGGGCCGATATAGTCGGGGTTGGCGGCAGGATCCTGCGCGCCGACAATGAACAGCGTCGGCACCGCGATGGCGGGCAGCGCGTCGCGATAGGCGATGTTCTGCAGCGCATTGGCGCAGCCGATGAAGCCGTCGAGGCTGGTCGTGGCGACCATGCCGCGCACCTTGTCGCAGGTCTCCCTGCCCTCGGTCAGGAACGACTCGTTGAACCAGCGCGACACCGTCGGATCGGCCATGCCCGCCATGCCCTTCTCCTTCGCCATCGCGATGCGCTGGTCCCAGGCGTCGCGGAAGCCGGGCGGGGAATCGCAGCGGCAGTCGCAGGCGATCAGCGCGCGCAGCCGGTCGCCATGGCCGATGGCGAGGCCGAGCCCGGTGGTGCCGCCCATCGACAGGCCGCAGAACACGCCGCTTTCCACCTTCAGCGCATCCCACAGGGCGATCACGTCGGAGACCAGCAGGTCGAACGAATAGGGCGGCTTCGTCGCCTCCGTGCCGCCATGCCCGCGCTGGTCGTAGCGCAGCACCCGCCAGTCGCCGGCAAGCAGCGCGGCCTGGTCGTCCCACATGGTGACATTGGTCGCCAGCGAGTTGGAAAACGTGATCCAGGGCGCGCCCTCCGGCCCCTCGACGACGTAGTTGAACTCGACCCCGTTGGCCTGAACCGTTGGCATGATGCGTGTTTCCCTGTTCGCTCCTCGATCGCCCGTTGATAAGGCGTCGGGCCGGGCCGGTCAATTGGAGCGGCGTCCGTCCGGTCGCTCCGCCCGCCGGAAGACCAGCGGGCCGGGGTTGAGCCGGTAGGTCGGCCCGTCGGCGATGGCGGCCGCAAGCGCCTTCACCCGGCCGTCCGCGTCGCGGGCGAAGCGCACGACCAGCCCCTCGCGGATCGGCCAGGCCCCGTCGCGCACCATCCAGGCGTCGCCGCCGCAGCCGTCCAGCCGCACCGCGCGGCCATGCAGGTGCAGCACCAGCAGATCGTCGGGTTCCGCGAGGATTTCCGCCCGCCCGTAGGCGGGATGCTCGTAGGTCCCGAGGTAGTCGTCGCGCGGATGCGCCGCGCCGTCGGTCGCGGGACATATCGGCGGGGCTCTTTCGGCCGCCGACGGGCGGGCCCCGTAGAGGCCGGGCCAGATGGCGGGGTCGCGGCCGTCCAGGGCGTCATAGGCCGCCAGCGTCACCAGCGTCGGCACGGGGTTGCGCCCCGACAAATTGGTCAGGACCACGACGCCGTCCCGTGTTTCCGGCCGGAAGGAGAGCATGCCGGCATAGCCGTCGATCGCGCCCCAATGCCAGTGAATCGGCGCATTCCGGAAGATTCCGATGTAGAGCCCCGCGCCGTATCCCGTGACGCGGAATGGCGCGACGCGCGACGTGTCCGGCCGCGCCATCGCCCTGCGGCGCAGCTCCGCCAGCGCGGCGGCGGAAACCAGCGTCGTCCCATCCGCCGCCGCCCCCTCGCGGAGGAGAAACCGCAGCAGCTTCGCCGCGTCCGTGACCGGCGCGTAGGCCGCGGCGGCGGGGGCGACGGCGTCGGTATCGCGCAGCGGGATCGGCTCCCGCCCCGCGTCGGCGGGGTAGTAGCCGGTGGCGCGCTCGGGTGCTGCGCGGAACGCCGCGGCCGACAGCGCCGTCTCCGTCATCCCCAGCGGGCGCAGCAGCCGCGCGCGCGTGAAATCGGCCCAGCCCGTGCCGGCTGCGTGCGCGGCGGCATAACCGGCCACCGCGACCATCAGGTTGTTGTACTGGTACACCGTGCCGGCCGGCGCCGATGGCGGCAGGAAGCGGAGCCGCGCGAGCAGCCCTGCGGCGTCGTGGACGCCGAAATACCAGAGCGCGTCGTGCCGGGCCATGCCGGTGCGGTGGCTCATCAGGTCGCGCAGGCTCACCGTCCGGGTCATCGCCCCGGTGGCGAAGCGCAGGGAGGGCAGGGCGCGGATCGCCGGGGCGTCCCAGGCCAGCTTTCCCTCGTCGGCCAGCAGGGCGATGCCGACGGCCGTCAGGGTCTTGGTGATGGAGCCGAGGGCGAAGACGGTCCGCGGCGTCACCGGCGCGCCGGTCTCCACGTCGCGCACGCCCCAGGCGCGGAGCGCGGCGACCTCGCCGCCGCGCAGGACGGCGAGCGCCAGCCCCGGCGCCTGCCAGTCCGCCATCGCCCGGCGCACCACCGGGTCCAGCCGCTCCGGCCAGCCGGGCGCGGCCGCTCCCGCCGGCGCGGACAGCAGCCAGAGCGCGCAACACAGCCCTGCGAGGCGGACGACCATGCCGCACCCTATCGGACGGCGCTCCGCCCCGCTAGAATTGGCCGCGCAGGGAAGGGAGGATTCCCATGGGCATGACCGCCATAGAGAAGATCCTGGCGCGTGCAGCCGTGGACCGCGACGCGGTGCGGCCCGGCGACCTCGTCGTCGTCCGCGTCGATACCGCGGTGCTCTACGACAACAACTTCACCCCCGGGCTGTGGCGCGACGTGCTGAAGGTGCACGATCCCGACCGGGTGGTCGTGGTGATGGACCACCGCGTGCCGTCGATGGACATCAACAGCGCCACCGGCTGGAAGACCGCCCGCGCCTTCGTCGAGAAGTTCGGCATCGAGCGCCATCACCTGTTCGGCGAGAACCAGGGCATCAGCCATGTCGTGGTGGCGGAGAACGGCTACGCGCTGCCCGGCACGGTGCTGGTCTGCGGCGATTCGCACACCTGCTCCGCCGGGGCGTTCAACTGCGCCGCCCGCGGCACCGGCTATCCCGACATGGTCTACGCCGTCACCAAGGGCGAGACCTGGTTCCGCGTCGGCGAGACCGTGCGCTACGAGTTCACCGGCGCGATGCCGGCCAACGTCTCGACCAAGGACGTGTTCCTCTTCCTCGCCGACCATTACGGCGAGCACGCGGGGATGAACGTCGAGTTCGGCGGGCCGGGGATCGCCAGCCTCTCGATCGACGCGCGGCGCACCCTGACCACGATGGGCGCGGAGCTGTCGGCGGAATTCGCCACCTTCGAGCCGGACGAGGCGATGCTGGACTACGTCCGCGCGCGCAACGACGCGCCGTTCGAGGCGCAGTATCCGGACGCGGATGCCGATTACGCCGATATCCGCACGGTCGACCTGGCGGCGATGGAGCCGCTGGTCGCGCTGCCCGATGCGGTGCTGAACAATGCGAAGCCGGCCGGCGCGGTGACGGGGGTGCGGCTCGACCAGTGCTTCGTCGGCTCCTGCGCCAACGGCACGATCGAGGACATCGCGACCGTGGCGCAGGTGCTGAAGGGCCGCAAGGTGGCGAAGGGCACGCGCTTCCTGGTCACCCCCGGCACCCAGCGCATCTATCTGGAGGCGGTGAAGGCCGGCTATGTCGAGACGATCCTCGAGGCCGGCGCGGTGTTCACCCCCGCCACCTGCGGCGCCTGTTCGGGCGCGCATATGGGCGTGCTTGGCCCGGACGAGGCCTGCATCACCGCGAGCACCCGCAACTTCAAGGGCCGCATGGGCGACAACTCGGCGAAGATCTACATGGGTTCCCCCGCCACCGTCGCCGCCTCCGCCGTCGCCGGAGAGATCAGCGACCCGACGCCGTTTCTGGGATAGGAGAGGGCGAGGACCATGAAGATCGAGGGCCGCGTCTGGAAGTTCGGCGACAACATCAACACCGACCTGATCCTGCCCGGGCGGGCGATGTATTTCTCCGCCGAGGACCAGGCGAAATGCGTGTTCGAGGCCAACCGGCCGGGCTGGCTGGACGGGATCGCGCCGGGCGACATCGTGATTGGCGGCGAGAATTTCGGCACCGGCTCGTCGCGGCCCGCCGCGCGCTCGCTGAAGACCATCGGCATCGCCGGCATGGCGGCCGGCTCGATCAACGGGCTGTTCTTCCGCAACTGCGTCAACTGGGGCTTCCCCGCGCTGGAATGCGCCGGCGTGTTCGACGCTTTCGACGAAGGCGACATCGCCGGGATCGACCTCGCCGCCGGCACGGTCGAGAACCTCACCACGGGCGTAACCCTGACCGGCCGGCCGGTGCCCGAGGTGCTGCTGAAGACCATGGCGGCCGGCGGCGTCTTCCCGCTGCTCCAGTCCGAGGGGCTGATCGCGCCGGCGGGGTAGGAAAGCCGGCCGACCGCCGATTTTGCCGCCGCCCGCACTGTTCCGTATGGCCCGTCTGGGCTAGAGTGCGGCAAGAAACCACGCAGCATCGGCGCACAGGGAGCACCATGGCGACACGGCGTAAGGAGGCCGCGGCACCGCCGCGTGGCTATCGCGACCTTCAGGACCACATGAAGGCGCTGGACGAGGCGGGGCTGCTGCGTGTCATCGACGCGCCGGTCAACAAGGACACCGAGATGCACCCGCTGGTGCGCTGGCAGTTCCGCGGCGGCATCCCGGAATCCGAGCGCAAGGCGTTCCTGTTCACCAACGTCACCGATTCGCTGGGTCGGCATTACGACATGCCGGTGCTCGTCGGCGGGCTGTCGGCGACGGCGGAAATCTACTCGGTCGGCATGGGCGTGCCGGTGGAGGAGATCGGCGCCGTCTGGGACCGGGCCATCGCCAACCCCGTCGAGCCCGTCACCGTCACCGGGGCCGCCTGCCAGGAAGTCATCGTCACCGGCGACGACCTGCGCGGCGAGGGCAAGGGGCTGGACGCGCTGCCCGTGCCGATCTCCACCCCCGGCTACGATTCGGCGCCGTACCTGACGGCCACGCTGGTCACCACGCGCAACCCCGAAACCGGCACCCAGAACATGGGCATGTACCGCGCCGGGCTGAAGGCGCCGGACCGGCTCGCGCTGCGCATGGTGGCGCGGCCGGGCGGGGCCGAGGGCGCGCTGCACTGGGAGCTGTGGAAGAAGCGCGGCGAGAAGATGCCGGTCGCCATCGTGCTCGGCGCGCCGCCCGCCGTGGTCTACACCAGCCCGCAGAAGCTGCGTGTCGGGCAGGAGGAGATGCATGTCGCCGGCGGCATCGCGGGCGCACCGATCCGCCAGGTCAAATGCGTCACCAACGACATCATGGTCCCGGCGGAGGCTGAGATCGTGGTCGAGGGGCTGGTCGACATCGAGTATCTGGAGCCCGAGGCGCCCTTCGCCGAGAGCCACGGCTATGTCGCGTTGGAGGACTTCAACACCATCGTCGAGGTCACCGCGATCACCCGCAAGAAGAACGCGGTGTTCAACTCGATCATCTCGCAGCTCACCCCGTCCGAATCCAGCGTGGTCAAGCGCGTCGCCTACGAGCCGCTGTTCATGGCGCACTTACGCGACCATCTCGGTATCAAGGGCATCAGGAAAGTCTATCTGCACGAGCCGCTGACCAATTTGCGCTGCGTCGTCTTCCTGGTGTTCGAGCGCGGCGTGCCGACGACCGAGATCTGGCGCGCCCTCTACGGCACCGCCTCGCGCCAGACCATCATCGGCAAGTACGTCATCGCGCTGAACGAGGACATCGATCCGGAGAACGCCGACGCCGTATTCTGGTCGCTCGCCTACCGCGCCAACCCGGCGCTCGACGTCGAGATCCTGAAGCACCGCCGCCGCTACGGCACGCGCGACCCGCGCACCGGCACCGACGATTCCACCCTGCTGATCGACGCCACGCTGAAGGCCGACATGCCGCCGGTCGCCCTGCCGAAAAGGGAATACATGGAAGGCGCCAAGGTGCTGTGGGAGAAGCTCGGCCTGCCGCCGCTGAAGCCCGAGGCGCCGTGGTTCGGCTACTCGCTGGGCGACTGGGACGACCGCTGGGACGCGATGGCCCAGCGCGCCGTGGAAGGCAACTACCTCGAGAACGGAAGACGCAGCGCGCAGCTCCGCCGCAACGACGTCGCCCCCAACACCTCCATCCGCGACGTCCTCGGCGACGACTGGTAGGATGTCGGGTTCTTCGTTCGGCGATCTTCTCCGCTGTCGCCCCGGCCTTGAGCCGGGGCCCAGAGACGGTGCTGGCTGTTGCGGTTGCATGGACCCCGGATCGGCGCGGCTGACGCCGCTTGTCCGGGGTGACGAAAATCGCGATCTCTCCCGCGAGGCCCGCCGATGACCGATAAGCCCACCGGCATCGGCGCCGCGGTGCCGCGCGTCGAGGATTTCCGCCTGCTGACCGGCGCCGGCGAATACAGCGACGACCTGAGCCTGCCGGACCAGCTTCACGCCTTCGTCATCCGCAGTCCGCACGCCCACGCGCTCATCGGCGGCATCGACAGGGCGGCCGCCGAGGCCGTGCCCGGCGTCGCCGCGGTGCTGACCGGGCAGGACTTCCTCGCCGACGGGTTCAGCCCGATGCCGGCCTGGGGCAACCCGAAGGACGTGGCGCTGAAGAATCGCGACGGGTCGGAGATCTTCTTCACCCCGCTCTACCCGCTCGCCGTCGCCAGGGTGCGCCGGGTGGGCGAGCCGGTGGCGCTGGTGGTGGCGGAGACCGTCGCCATCGCCGAGGACGCCGCCGAGCTCGTCGCGGTCGAGTACGAGCCCCTGCCCGCCGTCGTCACCGTCGCCCGCGCGATGGCGGCGGGGGCGCCGGCGCTGTGGGACGAGGTGCCGGGCAATGTCCCGGTGGACGACGAGAAGGGCGACCGGGCGACGACCGACGCGGCCTTCGCCGACGCCGCGCATGTGGTGACGCTGGAGACCTGGAACCAGCGCGTCACCGGCGTGCCGATGGAGCCCCGCGCCGCCGTCGCCGACATCGACTCGCTCAGCGGCCGGATCACCCTCCATGCCGGCGGGCAGGGAGTCAACCGCTTCCAGGGCGAGCTCAGCCGCGCGCTGGAATGCGACCGCTCGATGCTGCGCGTGGTCAGTCGCGACGTCGGCGGCGGGTACGGCACGCGCAACCACACCTATCCGGAATTCGCGCTGGTCTGCTGGGCGGCGTGGCGGCTCAAATGGCCGGTGAAGTGGACGGCCACGCGCACCGAATGCTTCCTCTCCGACTATGCCGGACGCGACCTGGTGACGAAGGCGGAGCTGGCGCTGGATGCCGAGGGCCGCATCCTCGCCATGCGCTCCGACAACATCCAGAACATCGGCACCCACACCATTTCCTTCGTGCCGCTGGCGCGCGGGCCGACCGTGTTCAACGGCGTCTACGACATCCGCACGGCGTATGTGACGTCGAAGGCGGTATTCACCAACCAGACCGCGACCGCCAGCTATCGCGGCGCCGGACGGCCCGAATCCATGTTCGTGATCGAGCGGCTGATGGATATCGCGGCGAAGCGGCTGGGGCTGGACCGGGTGGAAATCCGCCGCCGCAACGTCATCGCCGATGACGCGATCCCCTACGCCAACCCGGTCGGCGTCACCTATGACAGCGGCCGCTTCGGCCGCTCGCTGGAGATGGCGGCGAAGGCCATCGACTGGACGGGCTTCGAGGGCCGCCGGAAGGAAGCCGCCGCGCGCGGCAGGCTCCGCGGCATCGGCATCGCCAACTACATCGAGACCGCGACCGGCTACCCGCAGGAGCGGGTGGAGATGTCGGTCCTGCCCCACGGCGTCGTGGACCTGGTGATGGGCACGCAGTCCAGCGGCCAGGGGCACGAGACCAGCTACGCCCAAATCGTCTCCGAGTGGTTCGGCGTGCCGTTCGACGCCGTCCGCCTGCGCACCGGCGACACCGATTTCGTCTCCATGGGCAACGGCTCGCATTCGTCGCGCTCGATGAAGCTCGCCGGGCATCTCTACCGCCGGACGACGGACGAGATCGTGGCGCGCGCCACCGCCATCGCCGCGCATCTGATGGAGGCCGCCGTTGCCGATATCGCCTTCGCCGGCGGTCGCTTCGCCGTCTCCGGCACCGATCGTGCCATCGGGCTGTTCGAGGTCGCGGCCACCGCCGACACCGACGCCGTGCCTGCCGGTCTGCGCGGGCCGCTCTACGCCGAGGCCGAGATCCACGAGCCGCTGCCGACCTATCCCAACGGCTGCCATGCCTGCGAGGTGGAGGTGGACCCCGACACCGGCCGGGTGGAGATCGTGTCCTATGTCGGCGTGGACGATGTCGGCCGCGTCATCAACCCGCTGATCGTGGACGGACAGACCCATGGCGGCATCGCCCAGGGGGTGGGGCAGGCGCTGATGGAGCTCTGCGCCGTGGACGGGGAGACCGGCCAGGTCTTTGCCGGCTCGTTCATGGACTACGCCATGCCCCGTGCCGACGCCTTCCCCGATTTCCGCCTCGCCTTCAACGAGGTGCCGACGCCGACCACCGCGCTCGGCGTCAAGGGCGGCGGCGAAGGCGGCACCACCGCCGCGCCCCCCGCCCTCGTCAGCGCCATCTGCGACGCCGCCGGCCTCGACCACATCGAAATGCCGGTCACCCCCGAACGCCTCTGGCGCGCGATGCGGGAGAGGTAGGGCGGGGACCGGTCTGCTTCCCGTTGCTACGCCATGGCGGACTCGTGGTTTGGCGGGATCCTCGTCCTCTCAACCGTCACCCCGGACTTGATCGGGAATTATATACTTGACACACACGCTCCCCCTCCCTATCTTCAAGTGAGACAGGGGGCGAGGGCGCTATGGACAATCAAACCGCAAGCAAGATGGCAGTTCTTGAGGAACTTGTAGCTACGCTGTATGCGAACAAGTTCGATCAGTTTTCCGACCCTCTCAGTGCGGTCGCAGAATATGCCGAGCATGTTCAAACCAAACTCGAACAAACAAAACTGCCTGACGTACCGGAAAGCGTAGGCATGGAATTAGAGGCCGAGTTCGCTCGCTTCTGGCGGCGAGTGGCCCACAAACTTCGTCAATCGGACGCAGGCCCAGTTGCCGAATAATCCGATTGGCTTCTTCATAATTGCTAGGCACTGCCATGTTCGATCTCACCAATCCAATCTTCTCCGACGATAACAAGGCGCGGAAGTACCTAGAGTCGCTTCGCTGGGAAAACGGTCGCTTCTGCCCCTATTGCGGCGAAGCCGAGCGCACCAGCAAGGTCGGCGGGCGCGCGGGCTATTACCGCTGCCTGTCCTGCAAAAAACAGTTCACTGTCCGCGTCGGGACCATCTTCGAGCGCAGCCATATCCCGCTGCACAAGTGGGTTGCGGCGTTCTACCTGATGGCGTCCAGCAAGAAGGGCATCAGCGCCCATCAACTGCATCGGATGCTCGGCATCACGTACAAGTCGGCATGGTTCATGGCACATCGCATCCGCGAGGCCATGCGCCCCGGCTCCGACTTCGGCCCGATGGGCGGCGAAGGCAAGACCGTTGAAGCTGATGAAACCTATGTCGGCGGCAAGCTGGCGAACATGCATCGCGACAAACGCAAGGCCGTTTCCGCTGGCGGTAGCTGGGGCAAGGAAATGGTGTTCTCGCTGGTGGAGCGCGGCGGCTCCGTCCGTTCCGTCCATACACCCAGCGTCAACGCCGCCACGCTGCGCCCGATCCTGATTGCACAGGTTGACCGCGCGTCGTTGCTGGTCACGGATGATGCGGGCCAGTACCGCCACATGAAGCGCGATTTCAACCATGAGGTCGTGAACCATAGCGCGGGCGAATACGTGCGCGGCGAAGCCCACACCACCACCATTGAGGGCTATTTCTCGATCCTCAAGCGGGGCGTGACCGGCACTTATCACCATGTTTCGCAGCAGCACTTGAAGCGCTACTTGGCGGAGTTCGATTTCCGCTACAACGAGCGCGCCGGGCTAAAGGTTGACGACACCATGCGCGCCGAAAAGGCCATCAAGGGTGCCGAAGGCAAGCGCCTGACCTATCAACAGCCTCACGCGTAAGAAGCGGAAACCTAGCCGTCGCGTTTTGCCTTACGACGAGGCTTTGAAGCGGCTTTTGAGTCGCCCTCGTTCTTCTTAGACTGGTGGGGCTTGGGCGGCGTACTGAGCGCGCGTCTCAGTGCGTCGTCCATGACCTTCTGAGTCTCTGCTTTGTCCCGTTTTTGCGGCTGATCAATCATCAACGCCCCATGGCCCGAGAACCAAAAACTTGCATTTTTTGCCGGGGCAACGGCCTCACGGACGAACATGTTGTCCCAGACTGGCTGAAACAGCTAATCCCCAAAAACGAGCGCACCGGCAACCTGTTCATCCTAACGGACCACGGCGCGGGTCGCCAGAGCCGTCAGGTCAGGCAAGGCAGTCCCATTACGCGGCAAGTCCATTTCGTTTGCGGTCGCTGCAACACCGGTTGGATGTCAACGCTTGAGGACGAACTCAAGCCCACTCTGGCTAATCTGGTACTCGGCAAAACGATCACCCTCTCAGAATGGCAACGCCGACGCCTTTCCACGTGGGCTGTGAAAACAGCCATGACGTCTGAATACATCCATCCGCCCACGGTCGCGATTCCGTTCGATATGCGGGAGCATCTTCGCCTGCACAGGCAACCACATGAACGGTTTGATGTCTGGATCGGCTTCTATAACGGCAAGGGTCGTCTTTTGGGATCGGAACACCATTCCGGAGAATTCTCAGAGCCAGGAACCGAACCAACTGGCGTTCCGAATACGCAGGCGACGACCATCGGTCTTGGGCAAATCTTTTTCCAGATCGCCTATTGTGGCGTCCCCCAAGCGCGGTTCCATCTCAAGAACGAGAAGATCAGCAAAATGCGCCGGATATGGCCGCCGACAGAGGGCGAGATGATGTGGCCGCCATTTCTCGTCCTTGACGCCGATGATATCACCATCATCCTTCGCGGCATCCACGAAGCCTTCGAAGATAAATGACGAGTCGACAGGCACGGGCTAAGCCTTTCATATGCTTAGCGCCCTGCCCACATTGAGCGAGAATCGTGTGAGTTAAGTACACAATTCCCGATCAAGTCCGGGGTGACGGCGAAGGAGGCGAGGAGACCGCCGGGGTGACAAACCCCGTGTCGCGCGCGAAACTGCGGCGCAACCGGACAACACGCATACCGACAGGGAGACGACACCGATGGCCGACGACAGGATCATCTGCGAGAAGAAGGGCGACGCCACCCATATCACGCTGAACCGGGCCGATTGCGGCGGGCTGGTCAGCAACCCGATGGCGGCGGCGATGGCCGGGATGATCGACGCGGCGGCGAAGACGTCCAAGTACATCGTCTTCCGCAGCGCCGGGGCCGATTTCTGCCTCGGCCGCGATCCGGAGGGCCGCAAGCCCGGCAAGCCGAAGGACGCGCTGGACGCGCGCGAGCGCAACGAGGTGGTGTTCGACTTCTACGGCGCGTTCCGCCGCTCCCGCGTACCCGTGATCTGCGCCGCGCAGGGCCGCTCGCTCGGCTTCGGCTGCGCCATCATCGCCTCTTGCGACCTCACCATCGCGGGGGAGAGCAGCCGCTTCGCCCTGCCGGAGATGGGACATCGCATCATGCCGACCATGGCGATGTCCTCGCTGATCGACCGGCTGAACCGCAAGGGCGTGCTCTACATGACCTACTCGACCGAGGAGATCGACGCGCAGCACGCCCTGGCCTACGGCCTGGTCAGCCGCGTGGTGCCGGACGACCGGATCGAGGCGAAGCTCGCCGAAATCTGCGCCGCGCTGGACAAGGCGCCGCTGCCCGCCGTGCTGGCGGTCAAGGAATACGCCACCAACGCGCTCACCATGTCGATGGAGCAGGCCACCGATTTCGCCCGCAACATGCACGCCGCGGTGAACACGTCGGAAGGGATGATGGGGTAGGAGTCGGCCCCGCTGTCGCCGGGTGCGGCGCCGCTCGCCCGCCGGCCGGACCGGTGCTAGAATGACGCGGACGCCGCGAGTGCCGACATGCCGAAAGCCCTGACCGAACAGCAGATCGAATCCTACCGCCGCGACGGGTTCCTGTTGCCGATCCGGGTGATGTCGGAAGACGCCGCCGCCACGTTCAGCGAGAAGCTGCTGGCGGCGCGCGCCGACGGGCAGCTGCGGGTGAAGGGCGGGCAGACCAAGATCAACCTGCTGCTGCCCTGGGTGCACGAGTTCGCGACCGACGACCGCCTGCTGGACGTGGTCGAGGACCTGCTCGGGCCGGACCTGATGATCTACCACTCCACGCTCTGGGCCAAGCAGCCGCGGGCCGGGGAATATGTGAGCTGGCACCAGGACAACACCTATTTCGGGCACGACCCGTGCGAGGTGCTGTCGGTCTGGCTCGCGCTGACCCCCGCGACGGTGGAGACGGGCTGCATGCAGTACCTGCCCGGCACAGGCTGGGCCAGCTCGGGCTGCGCGATCCCGACATCAATGACGGCAACCTGCTGGCCAGCGGCCAGACGGTGGATCACGACGTGTCCGGCATGGAGCCGGTGCCGGTGGAGCTGCGTCCCGGCGAGGTCGCGATCCACCACGCCTTCCTGATCCACAACTCGATCCCCAATCGCAGCCGGAAGATGCGCATGGGGATGAGCTTCATCTACCACCCGCCGCGCCTGCGCCAGTTCGGCGAGGTC
>WHUE01000280.1:0-256 GCA_009377375.1 Alphaproteobacteria bacterium
CGTCTGGCACGAAGAGGCGCAAGGTGATGCCGCGCTGATCCGCCTGGTGGCTCATGAGCTCGACGCAGCTCTCGATCATGGGCCGGACGCTGAACGGCTCGGTCGACAAGGACACCTTGCCGGCCTCGATCTTCGACATGTCGAGAATGCCGTTCAGCACTTGCAGGAGGTGCTCGCCCGATTCGTGGATCATGCGAGCGTAATCCAAACGGCGGTCCTCGCCTCCCACCGTGCGGTGGTCCTTTTCGAGCAGCTG
>WHUE01000280.1:266-607 GCA_009377375.1 Alphaproteobacteria bacterium
CTGGGCCTTCCGCTCGGAAACGTCCCGTGTCGTCGCCACAAGGGCCGCCGAAGCTCCCAGGGCGCCAGGCGCCGGATGGCAGCGCATCTCGACCCAAATGAAGTGGTCCCCATCCTCGCCGTCGACGCAGCGCCGAAGGCGAAAATCGACGCTCACCGGGACGCCATCGGTGGCGGCTCGGGAGAGAGCGGAAAGGTAGGACGGCCGATCGCCGATATGGACGCGCGAGAACAGTCCCTCGCCAAGGAGTTGCGCGGTCGGCAGACCCACCAGGGCACGCGCCGCGGGCGAAGCGAAAAGCACGTCGCCGTCAGCGCCGTGGCAAGTGATCATGTCGGTGG
>WHUE01000281.1 GCA_009377375.1 Alphaproteobacteria bacterium
GAGGCCGTGACACAGCACACAATGTTCCGGACGGAAACACGGTGGCCGGGGTATTACTATCGGGCCGATCATCCGAAGCTGGATGATGCCAATTGGCACTGCTTCACCTTATCCCGCTACGACCGGCACTCGGGAACGTGGGAGATGGAGAAAGCCCCCGTCTATCACATCGTTAACTAGGTCGATTCGACATTCATCGCATCGGAGGCATGGCGCACGCGATATGAAGGCTGGAGCAGTTTGCCGCGGTGAAGCTGCTCTGCTGGCACAGCGTCGACCGGGGTGTGGGCCGCAGCCTCGGCTTGGCAGTCGAACGCTGGCTGTTCTTCGCCGAGGCGAAGCACGTCGTCAAACTTTACTACGGGGAGAGCCGGGCGTGCCCCGCAGACGACAATAAAGGCATGTCGGCCGCAGGGTTAAAAATGCTTTTATCGCAATGCGGCTTCCCCGGACCATGAGCTCCGACTACCCAGTCTGGCCCCCCGTGCGGCGGGGCGCGTGAAAGCCGGCCCTCATGAACATCTACCTGCCCATCGCAGAGATCTCTGTGAATATCTTTCTGCTGCTGGGTATGGGCGGTGCCGTCGGCTTCCTGTCCGGCCTGTT
>WHUE01000282.1:0-233 GCA_009377375.1 Alphaproteobacteria bacterium
GACTCCCCCGAGGCACCGCCGGTCGTCCTCTCGCTTCGGGGGGTGCGGAAGTCGTTCGGGAAGGTCGCCGCCGTCGAGGAGGTGACCTTCGACGTACACGACGGCGAGGTGGTCACCCTGCTGGGCACCAGCGGCTGCGGCAAGACCACCACGCTTCGACTGATCGCCGGCCTCGAGCGATGCGACGGCGGCGAGATCATATATGACGATGTCGCCATCGATCGGCCCAGCTC
>WHUE01000282.1:243-604 GCA_009377375.1 Alphaproteobacteria bacterium
GACGTCCGACCCGCTGTGGAAAGGGCCCTGGAGATGGTCGGCCTGGAGGGCCTGGCCGAGCGCCCGGCCACCGGCCTCAGCGGCGGGCAGCAGCAGCGCGTCGCGGTGGCGCGCAGCCTCGTCTACGGACCGCGGGTCCTTCTGCTCGACGAGCCGTTCAGCAACGTCGACGCCAGGCGTCGGGAACAGATGCGGGTGGACCTGAAGCTCCTGCAGCGGCAACTCAAGGTGCCGGTCGTCTTCGTGACCCATGACCAGCTCGAGGCGCTCAGCTTCTCGGACCGCATCGCGATCATGAATCGGGGCCGCATCGAGCAGATCGGAAAGCCGGTCGAGCTGTACCGGAATCCCGCCACACCGT
>WHUE01000283.1 GCA_009377375.1 Alphaproteobacteria bacterium
AGAAGGACATGAGCGACAATCCCAAGTTCATCGACCGCACCGGGTACACCCATCCCGAGAAGCTCGATCTGTGGGAGCCGATCCTGATCTCGAAGGAGGAGATCGAGGAGGAGGTCGAGCGGCTGGCGGAACTGCCGCGGCCGGAGAACGGCCGTCGGCAGTCGCTGATCGTCCATCCGCGCTGGCAGGAGCTCGGCGTCGGACCGGGGCTCAACCCGGGGGTGCGCGTCACCCTCGAGGTGCTCAAGCCCGGCGAGCAGACCGCGCCGATCCGCCACAACTCGACCCAGGTCAATTTCTGCATCCAGGGCAAGGGCCACTCGATCGTCAACGGCAAGAAGATCGGCTTCGGCCAGTACGACGTCTACAATTTCCCGTCGATGGCCACCTACTGGCACATCAACGATTCGAAGGACCTGCACGTCCGCCTGACCTATTCGAACGCGGCGCTGCTGGAGAAGATGAACGTCCACATCGTCGACGAGACCCCGCCGCCGATGATGGAGCTGGTCCAGGAGGCCGAGAAGCAGGCGGCCGAAGAGAAGGCCCGCGCCGAGGCGAACGAGAAGGACGCGACGGCGAAAAGCCCCTACGGCACCT
>WHUE01000284.1 GCA_009377375.1 Alphaproteobacteria bacterium
AACATCCGCGCGCAGTTCTCCCACGAATAGCGCAGCGCATGGGCGCGGGCGTCCTCGCCCGAGAGCCCGAGCGCGCACCGCACCGCCGCGCCGAGATCGGCGTCGAGCGCGCTCGCGCGCGGATCGGCGACGACGTCGACCGGCCCCGCGACCGGGTACGCGGCGACCGGCAGGCCGCCGTTCGGGAGCGGCCCGTTCGAGGCGGTGGCGTTTCGCGTCGCGTCCGGTCGCGTGGACCTCGCCGGCGTGCCCGACTGGCTGCTGCCGGTGCTGCGCGCGGCGATGGCGCGCGACCCGCGCGCCCGTCCGAGGCCCGCCCAGCTCGGTTCCCTCGTGGGCCGGTCCGACGTCGCCCAGGTGCTGGGTTCGGCAACGCCGCGCCCGGCCGTGCCCCCGATGGTCGGGTCGATCACGCCGCGGCCGACGCGGCAGCTCACCGCCGTGCCGCCGGCGGCACCCGCACCCCAGCCGGCCCCGGCGCCAGCGAGCAAGCAGCGCGGCGGCGTCTGGTCGCCGGTGCCCGCCCGCCCGCTGCTGAGCCTGCCGCTCCTGCTGCTCGCCGCCGCTGCCGGCGCCGCGGCGCCGTTCGCCGCCCTG
>WHUE01000285.1 GCA_009377375.1 Alphaproteobacteria bacterium
CATGACGGGCAAGCGGCCCGAGCGGGTAGCGAAGTGGCTGGTCGAGGCGGCGGCGCAGCCGCTCACCTTCTACGGCATCATCGCCCGGCGCTGGCTCGGCGACCCGTCGCCGTTCGACTGGACGCCGCCGGTGCTGACCGAAGAGCGGCTGACGATGCTGACGGAGCGGACGGCGGGGCGCCGCGCGATCGCCCTGCTGCAGGTGGGGATGAACGTGAGAGCGGGCCGCGAACTGCGCTTCATGACCCATGATGGCGGACGCGAGCTGACCGAGGCGCTGATCGCCATCGCGAACCAGGCGACGCTGCCGATGGTCTCGCTGCGCGCCGGCTTCGCGCTGCCCGACGACGACGTCTCGATTCGCATCGCGGCCCTCTATCCGGTGCCGGCGTGGCAGCCGCGCGAGGGCTTCCGCGTCGACCGGGCGCTGCTCTTCGCCTTCATGCGCCAGGAATCCGCTTTCAACGTGCGCGCCCGCAGCTCCGCCGGGGCGCGCGGTCTGATGCAGCTGATGCCGGCGACGGCAAGCTTTGTCGCCCAGAAGGGGTTCCGCGGCAACGGCCGCAACGAGCTTTACGATCCGGCGCTCAACAT
>WHUE01000286.1 GCA_009377375.1 Alphaproteobacteria bacterium
CGCTCGCGCTCCTCGATCTGATTGGCCTGGACACCGCCCACGAGATCCTCGGCGTCATGTACCGGCAGACGGGTGACCGGATGTACGTGGCCGCCCCGCTGCTCGGACAGCTGGTCACCGCCAGATGGCTCGGCCGCAAGGCGGGGAAGGGCTTCTACACCTATCAGGCGCCCGGCTCCGGCTCGCTCGTCGACGACGAGCACACGCCCGCGGCGAATCCGGCGGCGCCGAAGGCGCGGAGGGTTGGGCTGATCGGTTCCGGCGACCAGGTGAAGGCCGTCCAGACCGTGCTCGACGCCGCGCCGGTGGAGGTGCGCAGGGAGTCCACCGACGCGGACTGCGACCTCGTGGTCGCCGCGGCCGCCGGTGTGCCGGTGCTCAAGCTGGCCGTCGCGGCGGGCCGGCGCACCGGGGTGGTGGGGTTGAACGTGCCCTCGCCGCACAGCGGCGTCGTGCAGGTGGTGCGGATGCTCGACACCCCGGCTCCCGTGGTCGAGGCTGCCGCGGGCCTGTGCCGCGTCGCGGGCCGGACACCCGTCACGTGTGCCGACCGGGCCGGGCTGATCGTCGACGCCCTGCTGCTTCCCTACC
>WHUE01000287.1 GCA_009377375.1 Alphaproteobacteria bacterium
ATGGCGCTGGTGCGCGCCTGGTCCGAGCGCGTGGGCGAGCGGCGGCGCGCCCGGCCGTGCCGCGTCCTGCTGGTCGACGAGACCTCGCTGAGGCGCCGTCACCGCTACGTCACGGTCGTCTCCAACGGCGAGACCGGCGACGTGCTCGCAGTCGTGCGCCACCGTGACTACCGTGCCCTGTCCGGCTTTCTGGCCTCCCAGGGACAGCGCTGGTGCCGCCGGGTCGAGGTCGTGGTGACCGACGGGTCGCACAGCTATCGGGCCGCGGTCGAACGCCATCTCGGTGGTGCCACCCACGTCGTGGATCGCTTCCACGTCGTCAGATGGTTCGCCGCAGGCCTCATCGAGGTGCGCCGCCGGGTGCAGCGCCTGGGCGAGCCCGGTGAGTCTCCGGCGTTCAACCCCGAGATCTTCCGGACCCGCTATCTTCAGCTCGCCCGGGCACAACACTTGGGCTCCGATCGCTTCGCCCGCCTCGCGCACGCGCTCATGCAGGACCCCGAGCTGTGGCACGCGTGGCGGCTCACCCAGCAGCTCTACGAGATCTACGACGCTGCTGACGAAGGCACGGCCGCGGAGCGCATCGAGGCG
>WHUE01000288.1 GCA_009377375.1 Alphaproteobacteria bacterium
CGGCATGGACCGCGCCGAGAGCGACGCGCTGCTGGAGGAGCTGTTCCAGGTGCTGGAGGATCCGGCGCACACCTACGAGCACGTCTGGACGCCGGGCGATCTGGTGATGTGGGACAATCTGTGCACGCTGCACGCGCGCACATGGTTCGACCCCGGCGAGAGCCGGGTGCTGAGGCGGACGACCGTCGCCGGTCAGCCTCCCGTCGCCGCCTTCGCCGACGCCGCCTGAGGCGCCGGCCGTTCCCGCAACGGCCGCCAGGCGTCCGTCAAACGGCGTGATGCCCCTGCTGCCCCTGCGGTGGGTTCTGCCGGCACGAATTGGCCCGGAGATACCGCACTGCGGCGCGCAGCACGATGGCGGCGAGCCCATGTCGCAGGCTGTATATTCTGTATTTCAGCATAGCCTTCACTCCTGTCACCCACCAAGGTAGCAGGGGAATTGGGGTTATTGTGTGGCGCACGGCATATAACACAGAAATGTCACATGGAAATTTACTGTTCAGTGACTTTCCGTGCCGAGGAAGACGCTGCGGAGGAAGCTGCGGTAGAGCAGCAGCTGGTTCGGCAGAAGTTGCTTGTTGCGCAATACCT
>WHUE01000289.1 GCA_009377375.1 Alphaproteobacteria bacterium
GGAGATCATCGACGATGCCTCGCTGGCCGACAACGACATGGTCGTGCGGGTGAATCACCCCGAACGCGGCGAGTTCTCGACCGTCGGCTGTCCGATCAAGCTCTCCGACTCACAGGTCGACATCGGTTCATCTCCGTTGTTGGGCCAGCACAACAAGGACATCTATGTCCGCGAACTGGGACTGGACGACGGCCGGTTCGCCGAACTCGAAGCGAATGGAGTGATCTGAGGAATGGAAGCCACGGACAGGGCTGCCGTTCGCGAGACCTTGGACAAGGTACGCGCAGAGGGGAGGGACGCGCTTACCGCGCCAGAAGGCAAGCGCATCGCCGACGCCTACGGCATTCCGACCCCTCGTGAGGGCCTCGCCACCACAGCGGACGAAGCCGCGGCGCTGGCAGAGGACATCGGCCAGCCGGTCGCGTGCAAGATCGTCTCGCAGGACATCCTGCACAAGACCGAGGCAGGCGGCGTCATCGTCGGCGTCGAAGGCCCAGCAGCGGTGCGAGAAGCTTTCGCCAAGATCCTGGCCAACGCCAAGGCCTACAACGAATCGGCGGCGATCGACGGTGTGCAGATCCAGCAGATGC
>WHUE01000028.1 GCA_009377375.1 Alphaproteobacteria bacterium
CTGGGACGCAACACGTCGTCCAACGTGCAGAAGGTGCTCTGGGTATGCGACGAGCTGGGCCTGCCCTACGAGCGCGAGGATTACGGGCTGCATTTCGGCGGCAACAAGGAGCCCGAATACCTGGCGATGAACCCGAACGGGCTGGTGCCCACCATCGTCGACGACGGCTTCGTGCTGTGGGAATCGAACAGCATCTGCCGCTACCTGGCGGCGAAGCACGACAAGAAGGGCGCGATTCTTCCCGACAGCCTGCAGGACCGCGCCAGCGCCGAGCGCTGGATGGACTGGCAGCTCACCACCGCGCAGGGGAATTTCGGTCCGCTGTTCCTGCTGCTGACCCGGAAGCCGGAGGCCGAGCGCACGCCGGAGGCCATCGCCGAGCTGACCGGCAAGGCCGCCGCCATGCTGAAGATCGTGGACACGCAGCTCGGCCGGACCGAATACATGGCCTGCGACCGCTTCACCCTCGGCGACGTGCCGCTCGGCATCATCGCCTATCGCTGGTTCGCCTTCCAGGGCGTCCAGCGCCCCGACCTGCCCAATTTGAAGCGCTGGTACGACGCGCTGGCGAAGCGGCCGGCGTACAAGAAGCAGGTGATGATCGGGCTGTGAACCCGGAAGAGCCCCCCACCCCGACCTTCCCCCCATGGGGGAGGGTCGGGGTGGGGGTGATCTCTCCGCCGGCGCGACGCCCGCCGCTACAGCCCGAACAGCGCGGCGGCGTTGCCGCCGAGGATGGCGTCCTTTTCGGCGCCCTTGAGCTCGGATGTCCAGCCGAGGCTGCGGCCGGGCTCGACGAACGGGTAGTCCGAGCCGTGCAGCAGGTGGCCGTCGCCGCAGACGGCCTTGCACAGCCCGATTGCATCGGCCCGGGACAGCGCGTCGTCGTAGTAGAGCCGCCCGAGATAGGCGCTGGGCGGCGCTGAAATATGCTCGCTCAGGGCCGGCAGCAGGCGATAGCCGTTGTCCAGCCGGCCGGCGAGATAGGGCAGCGTGCCGCCCGCATGCGGGACGATCAGCTTGAGGTTCGGATAGCGGTCGAGGAAGCCGTCGAAGATCATCCGCGCCGCGGCGAGGGTGGTATCGACGACGAAGCCGACCATCGCGATCAGATGGTACTGGTCCAGCGTCATGTGCGCGGCGCCCGGCGGCACGGTGGGGTGGACGATCACCGGGAGCGCGCGCCGGTCGATCTCCGACCAGATTTCGGCGAAGCGCGGGTCGGTCAGCGGTACGTCGTCGACATTGGCGCCGATCAGCACGCCGACGGCGCCGGCGTCGCAGGCGTGCGTCAGCTCGTCCAGCGCCGCGCCCGGATACTGCATCGGCAATGTGGCGAGCCAGCGCAGCCGGGCGGGGTGCGCGTCCTGCGCGGCGGCGAGGCAGTCGTTGGAGATGCGCGCCGCGTGCTCGCTGACCTCCTGCGGCCCCCAGACCACGCCCGGCGTGGTCAGCGACAGCAGCGAGATATCGACCCCGGCCTCGTCCATCTCCGCAATGCGCGCGTCGCGGTCGAACAGCTTGGGGTGCAGCAGCCCGAAGGCGTGGCCGTCGGCAAAGATGGCGATCTTGCCCTCGCCGATCTCGCGCACGTCATAGCGACCGCCGTGCTTCTTAAGCAGATCGAACCATTCCGGGCTGGCCAGATGGGTGTGAATGTCGACGACCGGCATGGCGTTGGGGCCCCTCCCCCTATATGGCAGGCCCGCACCGGCGGCGTGCCGGTGCGGGCCCGATCGCTTCACGGCGCTTCGGCCGTCAGGACTTACCCTGGGCCATGAGCTCCTGAAGCTCCTGCACCACGTCGGGCGTCGCCGCGCCGAAGCCGCGCTTCAGCTCCCTTGCGATCTGGTCGGCGTTCAGGGGGCTCCACTCGACCCGGCGCGCCTCGACCTCCTCGCGGGTCGCGGGATCGGCGAGCATGTCGTCGAAGGCCTTGTGCACCGCCTGGACCACGTCCTTCGGCGCGCCCGGCGGCAGGTAGAATCCCTGGCCGATATTCAGGTCCATCGCGAGGACGTCGTACATCTTCCGCTC
Organism: Alphaproteobacteria bacterium; assembly: GCA_009377375.1. GTDB lineage: Bacteria > Pseudomonadota > Alphaproteobacteria > MPNO01 > UBA2964 > WHUE01. Next base: position 2,038 of record WHUE01000028.1, read on the forward strand.
CGGCGTGCCCGGCTTGAGCAGATCGGCCATATGCGGCACCCCCTCGGTCGCCGGGTTCGGCGGGCCGAAGAGGAGCACGAACCTGATCTGCTTCTTCTCGATCCATTCCGGACGCACGCCGGTGAAGCCGGAATAGTAGTTCCAGCGTCCCTGCACCTCGCCCCGCTCGATGGCCAGATTGATTTCGCCCCCACTCTTGTAGCCCAGCACCAGCTTCATCTTGGTGCCGAACACCTTGTTCGTCAGCAGCGGGAAGATGGAGCCGGCCGAGGTGCGGCCGGTGCTGCCGATCGTGACTTCGGTCTTCTTCAGGCTTTCCAAGTCCTTCACCGGCACGGTGTGCCACAGCGCGATGCCGTTGCCCCGCGCGGCGAGCGAGCCGAGCCAGTTGAACTCGCGGGCGTCGAATTTCAGCTTGCGCAGCAGCGCGCCGCTGATATTGCCCGGCGCGATCATGGCCAGGATGCTGCCGTCCTTGGACGCCGCGTTGGCCATGTAGGACGCCGACTTCGCCCCGCCGGCGCCCGGCAGGTTCTGGATGACGACCGTCGGCTTGCCCGGAAGATGCTTGCCGAGATGCCGGGTCACGATCTGGCAGTAGACATGATAGGTCCCGCCGGAGCCCGACGGCACCTGCACGGTCACCTGCTTGCCGGAAAAATCCGCCGCGGAGGCGGAAATCGCCAGCGGCAGGGAAACGATAAGCGCGGCCGAAACGGACGCAAGGGTGCTGAAAAACACTTTCATTTAAACCTCCAAGTTCAAGTACGTCGATCCTCTCCAGAGAGACAATATGCTTCCAGCCTGAACGACCGGGTTGCGGCATGCAACACCGGAATCCCCTCCGGCCCCGGGCCGAAAACTCTCTCCGATGAGAGCAACCCCTTGAATTCCCTGGGGGCTTCACCAAATCTTCAACTTCGCATAGTATCTTCCGACTGAGTGAACGGGCGGGGCGAACGGCACCATATTGCCGCCGCCCGTTTTGCGTTTCCGGATAAGACGAGGCAGGCATGGCCGCGACAAAGCCCATCGTCCTTACGTCCCACACACCCCGCGGGCCCGCAGGCCCGGGCGGCATCCGCTGGGGTGCCGCGACCGCGCAGGAGCGCGGTCCCGTCGTCGGCACGGTCAGCGTCGCCGCGCACCGCAACGTCATCGGCACCCATTCGGGCAGCTATTCGGTCTACCGCGCGGTCTCGGTCGCGGCCGGCCGGATGGACCCGATGCACCGGCCGGACCTGCGCAACACCGCACCGGTATCCGCCATCGGCCCGCACCCGCAATGGTCCGACGCCAGGAAGATCGTCTCGCTCGACCCGTGGGGACACCTGGTGACCGAGGCGTTCGGCGAGGCGCTCGAGAAGGGCGTCGACATCCGCCCGACCATCGCCGTCACCCAGGCGCGGCTGACCCTGCCGGAAATCCGCGAGGCCGTCGTCCTCGGCCGGCTGAAGCCGGACAACCGCATCCTGCTGGGTCGCGGCGACATACAGGTGACCAAGGTCGCGCTCGATCCGGTCTGGCACCTGCCCGGCATCGCCGAGCGGTTCGGGGTGACCGAGCACCAGCTCCGCCGCGTGCTGTTCGAGCAGACCGGCGGCATGTATCCCGAGCTGGTGACGCGCAACGATCTCAAGGTCTTCCTGCCGCCGATCGGCGGCATCACCGCCTATGTGATGGGCGACATCAGCACGATCTCCGACCGGTCGATCCCGCTCGCCTGCCGGGTGCACGACGAGTGCAACGGTTCCGACGTGTTCGGCTCCGACATCTGCACCTGCCGCCCCTATCTGACCCATGGCATCGAGATGTGCGTGGAGATGGCGCAGCAGGGCGGCGCCGGGCTGGTGGTCTATAACCGCAAGGAAGGCCGCGCGCTGGGCGAGGTGACCAAGTTCCTGGTCTACAACGCCCGCAAGCGCCAGGACGGCGGCGACATGGCCTCGACCTATTTCGAGCGCACCGAATGCGTGGCCGGCGTCCAGGACGCCCGGTTCCAGGAGCTGATGCCGGACATATTCCACTGGCTCGGCGTCACCAGGATCGACCGCTTTGCCTCGATGAGCGACATGAAGCGCGACGCGCTGACCTCGCAGGGCATCGAGGTCGTCGAAGGCGTCGACATCCCGGCCGAGCTGATTCCCGAGGACGCCCAGGTCGAGATGGAGGCCAAGAAGGCCGCCGGCTACCACACCAAGAGCGAGGTGAAGAAAGGCGAGGACCTCGCCCGGGTGAAGGGGCGGTCCATCACCTGATGTCCGCTGCCGATACCGACGCCGCTTCGCTGCGCGCGCTGCTGGCGCCGGAGGCGGTGCGCGAGCGCGCCCACGAGCTGCTGACGCTGGCCGAGGCCGGCGCGCTCGACCATTTCGCCTTTCATCCCGCCGGGCTGATCGAGGCCGCCGAACGCACGGCGGCGGAGACGAGGCGTGCCTATCCCGACCTCCACGTGCCGTTCCACAGCCGCTGGCGTCATTTCGAGCTGGACGGAGACGACCTATGGGCCGGCATCGCCGACGCCGCCGGCCTGGCCGGCGCGCGGCGGGCGCGGGCGGAGATCGACCTGGCCGTGGTCTCGGTGCTGACCGATGCCGGGGCGGGGGCAGGCTGGTCGTACCGCGACGCGGGAACCGGCCGGACCTTCGCGCGTTCCGAGGGGCTCGCCGTCGCCGGGCTGCGCTGGTTCGCCGCCGGCGGGCTGAGCGCGGCGGGGCCGGACGATCCGTTCCGTGCCGACACCGCCCGGCTGCGCGGCGTGACCGAGGCGGAGCTGGCCGAGGCATTCCAGGCGGGTTCGGGCAACCCGCTCGTCGGCTGCGGCCCACGCGCGAGACTGCTGAACGCGCTCGGCGCGGCGCTGGAGGCGCAGCCCGGAATTTTCGCCGCGGACGGCGCGGCCCGGCCGGGCGGGCTGTTCGATCATCTGCGCGCACGCGCCACGGGCGGCGCGCTGCCGGCGCGCGAGATCCTGGTCGCGCTGCTGCGCGGACTGGGCGGTATCTGGCCGCACGGGCTGACGCTGGACGGCGTGGCGCTGGGCGACACCGGACGCCATCCGAAGCTGCGGCGAAACGACGGCACCGACGGGCTGGTCCCGTTCCACAAGCTGTCGCAATGGATGAGCTACTCGCTGATCGAGCCGCTGCAGCGCGGCGGACTCGACGTCACCGGGATAGACGCGCTGACCGGGCTGGCGGAGTACCGCAATGGCGGGCTGTTCGTCGATGCCGGCGCGCTGACGCTGAAGAATCCGGCGGCCGCAGACCGCGCCCATGCGCCCTACGATCCGCTGGTCGTCGAATGGCGCGCCCTGACGATCGCCCTGCTCGACCGCACCGCCGGGATGGTGCGCGCGGCACTCGGGCCCGGTGCGGCCGGGCTGCCGCTGGCCAGCATATTGCAGGGCGGCACCTGGACGGCGGGACGGACGATCGCCGCCGAGAAGCGTCCCGACGGCCCCCCGCCGCTGACCGTCGCCAGCGACGGCACCGTTTTCTGAGGACAGGAAGGACCGAAATGAGCAACCGGAACGTCACCGTGGTTTCCCACCCGCTGGTCCAGCACAAGCTGACGCTGATGCGCGACGTCACCGCGCCGACCTCGCTGTTCCGCACCCTGCTGCGCGAGATCGGGCATCTGCTGTGCTACGAGGTGTGCCGCGACCTGGAGACGACGACCGTGGAGATCGACACGCCGCTGGAGCGGATGAGCGCGCCCAAGCTGGAAGGCAAGAAGCTCTGCTTCGTCTCCATCCTCCGCGCCGGCAACGGGCTGCTCGACGGGATGCTGGAGCTGGTGCCGTCCGCCCGCGTCGGTCATGTCGGGCTGTACCGCGAGCCGGAGACGCTGGCCCCGGTCGAGTACTACATCAAGCTGCCGGACAACATGGACCAGCGGCTCTGCATCGTCGTCGACCCGATGATGGCCACCGGCAACTCCGCCACCGCCGCGGTGCAGCGGATCAAGGATTCGGGCGCGGCGCGGATCAAGTTCGTCTGCCTGCTGGCGGCGCCGGAAGGGCTCGCCAACTTCGTCGAGACGCACCCCGACGTCCCCGTCATCACCGCCGCCATCGACCGGCAACTCGACGACCACGGCTACATCCTGCCCGGCCTCGGAGACGCCGGCGACCGGCTGTTCGGGACGAAATAGACGGGACCGCGAGGCGGCAGTCCGCTAATCCCCGCCTTCTGTCAGGAAGGCGCGGACCAGGGAGACGAAGCGGTCGCGCTTCTCGATCTGGGTCCAGTGGCCGCACTGGCCGAACACGTGCAGCTCCGAACGCGGGATCAGCCGGTGCAGCGCGAGGCTGGCCTCCAGCGGGATGATGCGGTCGTCGCGGCCGTGGACCACCAGGGTGCGGTGCGGGATGGCGCGGATCGCGTCCTCGGGCGTGGCCAGCGCCTCGATATGGCGCTGGCGCGGGGCCGGGAACAGCGCAGAGTAGCTTTCCTGGCAGCCAGGTCGGAGGCTGGCCTCCAGCCGCGAGCGCACGAGGTCGGGCGTCACGATGGACTCGTCGCAAACGAACAGCCGGATCAGGCGCTCCATCGCTTCCGCCGACGGCTCGTAGCCCCAGACCGCGTCCAGCCCCTCGGTCAGCGGGAACACCGTGCCGCAGGATCCCATCAGCACCATGCGGCGCACACGGTCGGAATGCCGCGCGGCGAGGGCGAGGGTGAGCGCGCCGCCGAAGGAATTGCCGATGAAATGCGCGCGCTCGATGTCCAGCGCGTCGAGCACGCCGAGGATATGCGCGACCCAGAAATCCATGCCGTATCGCGCGTGCGGGCGGCGTTCGGTATAGCCGAACCCGGCGATGTCGGGTGCGACGGCATGAAAGCGGTCGCCGAGCGCGGGCACCACCAGCCGCCAGTTGGCGTAAGCCGTCACCCCGGGGCCGGAGCCGTGGATCAGCACCACGGGCTCGCCCGATCCCGCCTCGATATAGTTGGTCGCGAGCCCCGCGGCGGAGACGGTCGCGCCGATTTCCGGGTTGCCGCCGGCGGCCGCCATCACACCGTGACGGCGCCGAGGGCGGGCAGCACCTCGTCGGAGAACAGCCGGATGGAGCGCAGCGCCTCCTCCAGCGTCATGTCGCCGAAGACGAACTGGCCGACGAGGTAATTGGCGCCCGACCGTTCCATGTCCTCCGCCACCCAGGCGGCGATCTTCTCCGGCGTGGAGGCGAGCGCCCGCTTTTCGGCGACGATCCCGTCCCATTCGCGCGGGCGCTGGTGGCGCGGTACGCTGCCGTGCCTGTGGAACAGGTAGTTGAAGCTGTCGTGCCAGACGGGATAGGCGCGCCGCGCTATGCGCAGCGCGTCCTCCTCGGTCTCGCCGACCACGATGAACCGGCCGATGCCGATCTTCGGCTCCGGCGCGCCGCCCTGCGACTCCGCCCAGGCCTCGCGGAAGGCGACCGTCATGTCGTGCGTCATCGGCGCGTCGTCGAGGCTGACGACGTTGAGCCCGCGCCGCGCCGCGCGGGCCGCGCTCTCAGGCGCATGCATGCCGTACCAGATCGGCGGGTGCGGCTTCTGGAAGGCTTCCAGCGCGATGGGCACGTCCTCGAAGCTGTGGAACTCGCCCCTGAAGCTGAAACTGCCGTCGCATTGCAGCCCCTGCATCATCAGGTTCAGCGATTCCTCGTAGACGGCGAAGGATTTCTCCGCCGGCATGCCGAAGATCTCCAGCTCGATCGGCGAGGCGCCGCGGCCGAACCCGATATCGAGCCGGCCGCCGCTCATCTGGTCGAGCATGCGGATCTCCTCGATCAGCCGCAGCGGGTGGTAGATGGGGAGCTGGTACACCAGCGGGCCGAAACGCAGCCGCTTCGTGCGCTGCGCCACGGCGGCGAGATAGACGCTGGGCGACGGCGCCATGCCGAGCGGCGTCGCGTGATGCTCCGCCACGTGATAGGAGTGAAACCCGGCGACGTCGAACGCCTCAACCGCCGCCATCCGGTCCTCGTAGTACTGCTGCAACGAAATGTCGGGCCGGCGGTCGACATGGTCGAACACCCCGATATCGGACGGTCGCATCGCTGATCGGAACTCCCTGTGCCTTAACCGTGCGGGCGGCCTTTCCGGCCGGCTTGAGGCCACCATAACACCGTAATCCCGCAGGGAACACGGGCGGCGCGGCGAAAACCGGTCAGTCCCACCTGATCCTGCGGCGCGACACGTCGACCGCGCCGTCGGCGTCGCGGAGGCGGACGATATTGACGGTGCCGGCATATTCCGGCGAGCCCGAATACCAGGCGGGCACCGCGCCGTTGCCGACCTGAACCGGCCGGTTCCAGTGGCCGAGCGCCAGATAGTCGGCCCCGGTCGCCGCGATGTCCGCATCGCCGAACAGCCAGGCCGAGCGCGCGGCCACGCGCCGGTCGGGCACGGGTTCGTAATGGCCGTGCGCGGCGGCGAGCAGCCAGCGGGTGCGCCGCTTGCGGGGACGGCGCAGCGGCGCCATGTCGTCGTAATCCGTGTGCGGCCGGCCCCAGATCTCCAGGTCGTGCTCGGGAAACGGGACGGCGGCGCCGTGGGTGACGCCGATGATGTGGACATTGGCGGGCTCGGCCAGCGCGCCGCGATGCCAGACAGAGCCTTCCATGACCGGATCGTGGTTGCCGGGCAGGATCACCACTTCCATCCCCGAATCGCCCAGCACCCGCGCCGCCCGGTCGATGATGTCCCGCGGCAGGCGGTTGTGCTCGAAGATGTCGCCGACCAGCAGGGCGATGTCGGCCCGGGCCGCGCGCGCCGTCTCCAACACATGGCGCAGGCCGCGCGTGCCGTCGCCGCCATGGGCGCGCGCGGTGTAGCCGTCGTCGACGTGGATGTCGGAGGAATGCGCGATGACGATGTCGCCGCGGGCACGGCGCGGAACTGGCAAGAACGGGTCCTCTTCCGGTGAGCGTCTTCCGGTGAAGGGCGAATCATAGCCGTGCCCCCCGCGGCCCACAAGCCGGCTGGCCGGCCTCGCAACCCGGGCTATTCGGCGGCTGCCGGCTTCCTGGCCGCCAGCCGGGCGGCGGCGTCCAGGTAGCCCTGCTCGGCATCCACGTAGTCCTGCAGCCCGACCAGCCTGTAATACGCGTCCAGCGGGCAGAGCTCATCGGCGACCGCGGCGAAATCGCCGCGGTTCTTCAGCGACTGCATCGCCCGCGTCACCCCGCCGACGGCGGCGAAGAGCGCGGCGGAGGGGAAGCTGACCATGCTGGCGCCGACCTCCTCCAGCTCCTTCGGCGTGACCTTCCACGTGCCGGCCGCGTGCGACAGGTTCGCCATATGCGGGCCCGGCACCCGGTCGATCACCATGGCGACGTCTTCCCTGGTGTCGACGCCCTGAGGCTTGGCGAAATCGACCCCGGCTTCCATGAACATCTGGCAGCGTTCGATGGCGGCATCCATGCCCTCGAGCTGGAAGACGTCGGTGCGGGCGCCGATCAGCATGTCCGGATCGGTGCGCGCATCCAGCGCCGCCAGCAGCTTGGCCAGCATCTCCTCCACCGGCACGACCTGCTTGCCGGGCATGTAGCCGCAGCGGTTGGGAAACACCTGGTCCGAGATAAAGAAGCCGGCGACGCCGGCGCGCTCGAACATGCGCACCATCTTGGCGACGTTGTGGACCCAGCCGAACCCGGTATCGGCGTCGACATAGACCGGGATGTTCACCGCGTCGCAGATGCGGCCGTAATGGCTGGCGTAGTCGCGCACGTTGGACTGGCCGCCGTCGGCCTCGCCCAGCAGCGCGCCGACCGCGGCGTAGCCGCCGGCGACCACGGCCTCGAACCCCTGCGCCTCGATGATGCGGGCCGACAGCGCGTCGTAGGCGCCGGGCATCAACGTCAGGCCGGGGCCGTACAGGAGTTCGCGGAATTTCTTGCGGACGTTCATCGATAGACCTCCTGTGTTTCCGGTCAGGCACCGCGCCGGTCGCGGGTTTCCTGCAGCCAGGGCCGCGCAGCGCGCACGGTTTGCTCGAACGCCGCGACGTCGACGGTATGCTTCAGCGTCATGCCGATATCGTCCAGCCCTTCGAGCAGCGCGATGCGTTCCGCCGGCGCGATGTCGAAGGGAAAGACGGCGCCGTCCGGGCCGCGGATTTCCTGCGCTTCCAGATCGGCGGTGAATTCGGCCGCGCCGTCGGTCGCGACCGCCAGCGCCTCGAACCGCGCCGCGTCGCCGGCCGGGAATGTCACCGGCAGCACGCCGTTCTTCAGGCAGTTCTCGCGGAAGATGTCGGCGAAGCTGCGCGCCACGACGCAGCGGATTCCGTAAGCCGCCATCGCCCAGACCGCGCTTTCGCGCGACGAGCCGCAGCCGAAATTGTTGCCGGAGACCAGGATTTTCGTCCGGCGGAAACGCGGCCGGTTGAGCAGGAAATCCGGATTCTCGGTCCCGTCGTCGTTGAAGCGCAGCCGACTGAACAGCATCAGGGCGTAGTCCGGGGTCAGCGTCGATTTGCGCTGCACCGGGGTGATCTGGTCGGTATTGAGATCGTCGACCAGCATCGGCGCAGCGACGCCGGTGAGCGAGCGGAACGGCTCCATCAGGCTCGCTCCCGCGCCAGCCGGCGCACATCGGTGATCTTTCCCGTCACCGCGGCGGCGGCGGCCATCGCCGGGCCGACGAGATGAGTGCGCACGCCCTTGCCCTGGCGGCCCTCGAAATTGCGGTTGGTGGTGGAGACGCAGCGTTCCCCCGCCTCGCCACGGTCACCGTTGCCGCCGGCGCACATGGAGCAGCCCGACTCGCCCCAGGCGAACCCGGCCTCGATGAAGACCCGGTCCAGCCCCTTCGCCTCGGCCTCGCGCTTCACCGTCGAGGAGCCGGGCACCACGAGCGCCGTGACGCCGTCGGCCACCTTGCGGCCGCGCAGGATCTCGGCGGCGGCCTCGAGGTCCGGCAGCCGGCTGTTGGTGCAGGACCCGATGAAGACGCGGTCGATACGCAGCCCCTCCACCGTGTCGCCGGGGCGCAGATCCATGTAGTCCAGCGCGCGCCGCATATTGCCCTGGCGCTCCGGCGGAGCGGCCGCCGGGTCGGGCACGCGCCCGCCGACGCCGATCACATGGCTGGGGTCGATGCCCCAGGTGATCTGCGGCTCCAGCGCGGAGCAGTCGATCGTCACCTCGCGGCCGAAGACGGCGCCGTCGTCGGATTTCAGCGTCTTCCACCACGAGAGAGCGGCGTCCCAATCCGCGCCGTCCGGCGCGTAGGCGCGGCCCGCCAGCCAGTCGAATACGGTCTCGTCCGGGGCGATGAAGCCGTTCCGGGCCCCCATCTCGATCGCCATGTTGCACAGCGTGAGGCGCCCTTCCACCGCCAGGGCGCGCACCGCCGCGCCGGCATATTCCACGGCATGGCCGGCGCCACCGTCGACGCCAACCTCGGCAATGACGCGCAGGATCACGTCCTTTGCGGTGACGCCCGGGGCGAGCGCGCCGTCGAGCACGACCCGCATGGTCTTCGGCCGCTTCAGCGCCAGCACCTGCGTCGCCAGCACGTGCTCCAGCTCGCTGGTGCCGCAGGCGAAGGCGAGCACGCCGAGCCCGCCGACGGTGCAGGCATGGCTGTCCGGGCAGGCATAGGTCGCGCCGGGGGTGACGATGCCGAGCTCCGGCGCGACCACGTGGCTGATGCCCTGATCGGCGTCGGTCACGTCGAACAGCTTTATGCCGAACTTGCGCGTGCCGGCGCGCATGGCGTCGGTATAGGTGGCCGCGCCCGGACGGTCGTCGAAGCGGCCCGGCCGGGTGGAGACCGTGTGGTCCTGGCAGGCGAAGGTGAGATCCGGCCGGCGCACGCCGCGCCCCGTCTCGTCCAGCCTGGCGAAGGCGTGCGGCGCGTGCAGCTCGTGCATCACGTGGCGGTCCATGTAGACGAGGTCGCGCCCGTCGCCGCGCTGCGCGACCAGATGCGCGTCCCAGATCCTGTCGAACAACGTCTGTGCCATCGGGCGGAAATCTCCTGCGCCGCGGGCGGCGCGGCGCCAGACCGAGTTAAGGGGCCGGGCCGGGCGGAGTCAACGCCCGCGCCCGGCTCGGGCGCACCCCGTGCCTATTTCTCTTTCTTGCCGGTCGCCCGCTTCTCGACCCTGGTCGCCGATCTGGCACCGGCGTCCAGCAGCTCCTTGAAGGTGGCGAGAATCTTGGGGTCGGTATTGGCGAGCGACGCGATCACCTTCTCGCCCCTCTCCGCCCCGACGAATGCGGGCGGAATGCCATTGCGCTGGATCCATTGCTCGATGAACGTCCGGTCCTTCGACGCCGCCTCGTAGCCCTTGCGCAAATCCGCCACCGCCCGGGGCTGCGTGCCGGGCGGAGCGAGACCGACATAGTTCACCGTGCCGATCAGGGTGGTGAACCAGTTGAGCGCGTCCCATTTCGGCCCCGACGGCATCTTGCCGAAGACCTGCTTGTAGAACTCCGGAAAGGCCGGCATCTCGGTGACATGCCTGTTGGGCTCATAAGAGCCGTCGGATTCCACGGGAACAAGGTAGAACAGCCCCATCGCCTGGCCCGACTTCACGTAATCGCCGGACCGCTGGCGGAACGTGCCGACGGAGGTGCCGGTGTATTCCACCTCGCCCTGCTGCAAGGCGAGGAAGATGCTCGAGCCGCCGCGATAGCCGACGATCTGCCTGTAGTCGACGCCCAGCACGTCGAGCGGGATGCGCGCGGACAGGTGCGCCATGCCGGTGGCCGCGTTGCCGCCGACGATGAGCCCCTTCGCCTTCATGATGTCCGTCGGCTTCTTCAGCCCGCCGGGAACCGAATCGGTGCGGGCATAGGAGACGCGCACGTCCGGCGTGCCGCCGAGGAAGGCGAACTTCTCGTAGCGGGCCTTGAATCCCTTGTACTGCAGCGCCTGGGCGATTGGAATCCACGGCCCCCACATGATGGTGAGCCCGTCCTTCTGCGCGGCTTCGTACAGGTAGTTGGTGGCCTTCATCCCGCCGCCGCCGGTCATGTTCTTGACGATGATCTTCGGCTTGCCGGGAATGTATTTCTGCCACGCGACGCCGAACTGGCGCGCGAACGTGTCCACTGTCCCGCCGGGGGCGAGCCCGACCAGGACGGTGATGGTCTTGCCGTCGTAATAATCCGCCGCCTGCGCGGGCGCGGCGAGCGTCGCGCCGGCCAGCGCCGCCACGCCAAGGGCGGCGAGCGGACGGACTCCGGACGTGCCTGTGCGGTGCGTCATGGGTGCCTCCCTCCGGTTTCCCGGACGGAACGGGCCGCCCGGGCGGTTCCTTGGGTCTTGTCGACTTCCTGGTGGAACGGCCGGGAATCTCCGCCGTCCGGCAGGAAGCATAGTCCCCGCCGGATGCGGCAGGCAAGACGGATGAACGGGCCGCCGCCCGTCAGACCCGGAACTTCGCCTCGCGCTTGGCGCCCTGGCTGACGCCGAGGAACAGCTCGTCCACCGACATCGCCTTGCGGCTCATGCCCTGCTCGAAGCTGTAGCGGGCCAGCCGTTCGAACTGGTCGCGGTTGCGCGGCCCCAGCCCGTATTCCCAGGGATCGAGGCCCAGCAGCGCGCGCTCCTCCTCCCACTGCTCCATGTACCAGGCGAGCGGCACGATGCGCGGGTTGACCATGCGCTTCATGGCGATGGACTTCGCCTCGTTGAACGCCTGGTACAGGTTGACCGGCGCCCAGGGATATTTCTCCACGATCTCGCGCCTCATGCCCATGACATGCATGATCGGGAACACGCCGGTGCGTTTGTAGAACGCCTGTTCCTCCGCCTTGTAGTCGGGGAAGAGCCGGGCGACGCGCGGATCGCCCTTCAGGATCGGCTCGATGATGTCCGGATGCATCACGGCGTCCAACTCGCCCTCGGCCAGCATGACCTCCACCGACTTGTCGTCGGGCAGCCGGGTGAGCTTCAGGTCCGGCGGAGGCTCGAAGGCGATGCTTTCGTCCACGTCCGAGAACCATTCGAGCGAGCGGTGCGGCACGCCGTAATCGTCCTCCAGAATGCCGCGCAGCCACAGCAGCGCGCTCGACTGGTACTGTTTCACGCCGATCTTCCGGCCGATCAGGTCCTTCGGCTCCAGGATGCCCTTCGAGGTATTGACGTATATGAAGCCATGGCGGAAGCGGCGGTGCAGGAAAACCGGGATCGCGTCGAACGGCTGCCCCTGGTCGCGCGCCACCAGGTAGGACGAGCACGAGCATTCGGCGACGTCGAACTCGCCGTTGCGCAGGAAGCGCCAGTGGCGGCTGTTCGAATCGATCTTCGTCAGCACGGTCAGGTCGATGCCGTCGGGCTCGACCGCGCCTTCCTTCAGCGCCCGGACGATCTCGTAATCGCCGCAGGCGAGGGTGATCGGGATGTTCTTCGCCATTTCCTGTTCCTAATCCCTGGCCCCATCGAGCAGCACCTTGAGCCGCTGCGGCGTGACGGGGAGCTGCGTCACCGCGCCGGGCATCTGCAGCGCGTCGTCGATGGCGGACGCGATGGCGGCGCCGACGCCGGTGACGCCGGCCTCGCCCGCGCCCTTGATGCCGAGCGGGTTGCGCGGGGATGGCGCGTCCTCGCGCAGCAGCAGTTCGATGTCGGGCACCTCGCGCGCGGTCGGCAGCAGGTAGTCGGCGAAGGTCACCGATTGCGGCTGGCCGCGCTCGTCATAGACGAACTCCTCGTATAGCGCGCCGCCGAGCCCCTGGGCGAAGCCGCCGGAAATCTGGCCCTCCACCAGCATCGGGTTGACCGCGCGGCCGATGTCGTAGGCGATGACGTAGCGTTCCACCCCGACATGGCCGGTCTCCCGGTCGACTTTGACGACGGCGATATGGCAGCCGAACGGGTAGGTCTGGTGGTCGGAATGGAACCAGCCCTCGGCCATCAGGCCGGGCTCGCGCCCGCCCAGCGTCTTGCGGGTCGGCAGCAGCTGGGTCGCGATCTCGCCAAGACCGACCGAGGGGCCGTCCGGGTTGTCCTTGCGGAACACAACGCCGTCCTGGATATCCAGCGTATCCGCCGGCGCCTGCAGCAGGTCGGACGCCACGTCCAGCGCCTTGGCGCGGACCAGCAGCGCGGCCTCGTTGGTGGCCGAGCCCGTCATCACGGTGGCGCGCGACGCATGCGCGCCGATGCCGAACTCGATGCGGTTGGTCTGGCCGTGGACGACGCGCACCTTGCGGTAGTCCACGCCGAGCGCGTCGGCGCAGATCTGCGCCATGCAGGTCTCGAATCCCTGGCCGATGGAGGCGCCGCCGGTGATCAGCTCCACCGCGCCGCTTGGGTCCACCGTCACCTTCGCGCCGTCGGAGGGGCCGAGCCCGCTTTTCTCGACGAACATGGCGACGCCCGCGCCGACCGCCTCGCCGGCCGCGCGGCGGCGTTGCAGATCGGCCTGAAGCGCGTCCCAGCCGACATGGTCGAGCGCCTTGTCGAGCAGGCCGACATAGTCGCCGTTGTCGTATTCCACGTCGTCGCCCAGCACCACCAGCGGCAGGGCGTAGGGCATGTCCTCGGGGCCGACGGCGTTGCGGCGGCGCAGCTCCAGCCGGCCGATGCCGAGCTCGTCGGCAATGGCGTCCATCAGCCGCTCGCGCACGAAGGTGCTCTCGAACCGGCCCGGCGAGCGGTAGGTCGCCGCCGGGGTCTTGTTGGTCAGGCGGAAATGGCCGGTCGCGCGGTAATCCGCCACCTTGTACGGCCCCGGCAGGATGCCGCAGGTCATGGTGATGACCCGCGCGCCATGGGTGCGGATATAGGCGCCCTGGTCGTGGAAGAACGTGTCGTCGATGGCCAGCAGCCGGCCGTCGGCATCGACGGCGGCGCGGATGCGGTGGCGCTGCTGGCGTGAATGGTTGGTGGCCAGCAGATGCTCCATCCGGTCCTCGATCCACTTGACGGGGCGGCCGAAGCGCAGCGCGGCGGCGCAGACCAGAACGTCCTCGGGATACAGCTCGCCGCGCACGCCGAACCCGCCGCCGACATGGCTCTCGAACAGGTGCACCGCGTTCAGCGGGCGGCCGAACATGCGGGCCAGCGCCTCGCGGTTGCGGTGCGGCACCTTGGCGGCCCCGTGCAGCTCCAGCACGTCGTGGGCGGCGTCGTAATGGCCAATGGCGCCGCGCGTCTCCAGCGGCACGCCGGAATGGCGGCCGACGACGAACTCGCGCTCGATGACATGGGCGGCCTTCGCGAACGCCTTCTCCACGTCGCCGTAGCCCTGGGTGACGATGTCGGCCTCGGTCCTGTGCCCGGCATCGTCGAACGCGCCGGGCGCGTCCGCGCCGTCCGTGATCGCCGGCAGCTCCTCGAACTCGGCGAGGATGGCGTCGGCCGCGTCCTCGGCGGCGTAAGGGTCGGCGGCGAAGACCGCGGCCACCGGCTCGCCGACATAGCGCACCCGGTCGCGGGCGAGAATGTATTGCCGGAACGGCTCGTATTTCTCGATCCGCCCCTCGCGGAAGTCGATGGGCGGGACGTCCCTTATGTCGTCGAAGGTCCAGACCGCGTAGACGCCCGGCATGGCACGGGCGGCCTCGACGTCCACCGTCTTGATCCGCCCGTGCGCGACGGGCGAGCGCAGCAGGCGCATGTGAAGCTGGTGCGCGAGGTTGATGTCCCCGGCGAAGCGGCCGCGCCCGGTGACCAGCGGCGGGTCTTCCAGCCGGGTGACCGATTCGCCGATGCGGCCCATGGCCCGGTCGCTCATCGTCCGGCCTTCATCGTGGCGGCGGCCGATTTCACCGCCTTGACGATGTTCTGGTAGCCGGTGCAGCGGCAGAGGTTGGACGACAGCACCTCGCGCAGCTCGTCCTCGCCGATATCCGGGTCGCGCTCCAGCACCCCGGTCGCCAGCATCAGGAAGCCCGGGGTGCAGAACCCGCATTGCAGCGCGTGGTTGTCGATGAAGGCCTGCTGCAGCGGCGACAGCGCGCCGTCCGCCGCCAGCCCCTCGACGGTGCGAATCTCGCGCCCCTCCGCCTGCACGGCGAACATCAGGCAGGACCGCACCGGCTCGCCGTCGAGCAGCACGGTGCAGGCGCCGCAGACGCCGTGCTCGCAGCCGATATGGGTGCCGGTCTGGCCGCAATCGTCGCGGATCGTGTCGGCCAGGGTGCGCCGCGGCTCCACGGTCACGGCGAAGTCGCGCCCGTTGACGGTGAGGGTGATGTCGGTTTTTTCGGTCATGCGGCGGCGGCGTCCTCCAGCGCGCGGCGGACGAGGGTCCGCACCAGGTCGCGGCGGTATCCGGCGCTGGTGTTCACGTCCTCCATCGGGTCCATCGCGGCGGCGGCCGCATCGGCGGCGGCGGCGAAAGCGTCCTTCCCCGGTGCGGCGCCGTCGAGCGCGGCCTCCGCCTTGGCGATGCGGCGCGCGGCGGGCTCGGCGCCGCCGATGCCGATGCGGGCGTCCGCGATCCGGCCGCCTTCGACGCGGAACGCGACCAGCGCCATGGCGATGGCGAAGTCGCCGGCGCGGCGGCTGAACTCCTGGAAGCCGAATTTCGTGCCCTCGGGCAGCAGCGGCAGCCGCGCCTCGGCCAGCAGCTCGTCCTCGGCCAGCGTGGTCGTCATCGCGCCGTCGAAAAACGCGGCGGCCTGAATCACCCGCTCGCCCCGCGCGCTCCGCGCCACCAGTTCCGCGTCCAGCGCGGCGGCGACGCAGCACCATTCCGAGGCCGGATCGGCATGGGCGAGGCTGCCGCAGAACGTGCCGCGCTGGCGGATCGGGTAATGGGCGATATGGCGGACCACCGCCGACAGCAGCGCGCCCAGCGGGCCCGCCGTGACCGGCTTATGAAAAGCCGCATGGCGCACCGTCGCGCCGATGCACAGCCTGCCGCCGGCCTCCGCGATGCAGTCCAGCCCTTCGACATTGTTGATGTCGATCAGATGGGCGGGGCGGGCGAGGCGGAACGCCATGGTCGGCACCAGGCTCTGCCCGCCGGCGAGGATGCGGCCGTCATCCCCGGCATGGGCGGCCAGCAGGGCGACCGCGTCCGCCACCGTTTTCGGGGCGTGATACTGGAAGGGCGCGGGTTTCATGGGCGGCGGCGGCCTTTAGTCGCGGGAGGGGCCATCTAACCGCCCGGCCGCGCGGAATTCAAGCCGTGTTCCAAATTTTTTATAGGACGACCGCCTTGGCGCGCTACGCCGCTGAAAACCCGTGGGTTTGCGTGTCCTATTTTTGGGATTTCGGCTTGCAAGCGGGACCGCGCTGCGGTTTGATCGCGGGAACGGGGCGGAACCGCGCCGGGCCGCGATTGACCGGCCGGGGCGCGGCGATTACCAAGGGCGTCGGAGACGACGCGCCGGGTCCGCCCGCCGCGAGAGGGACAAGTCGGGAGTCATTTGAATGAAGCCGCCGCCATTCAGCTATCACCTGCCGGGGAGCGTTGAGGAGGCCGTGGGGCTGCTGGGGAGTCTGGAGAACGCGAAGCTGCTGGCGGGCGGGCAGTCGCTGATGCCGATGCTGAACATGCGGTTCGTGCTGCCGGACCACGTGATCGACCTGAACGGGATCGGGGCGCTGTCGGGGATATCGGCGGTGGAGGGCGGCTTGCGGATCGGGGGGATGACGCGCCAGCGCGACATCGAGTTCTCGGATCCGGTGAAGACGGCCTGCCCGCTGCTGTCGGAGGCGATATTGCAGGTGGGTCACCGCCAGACGCGGAACCGGGGCACGGTGGGGGGGAGTCTCTCGCATCTGGACCCGTCGGCGGAGATCCCGGCGGTGTGCGCGGCGGTGGACGCGGAGATCGCGGTGACGGGGCCGAACGGGACCCGGACGATCCCGTTCGCGGAGTTCCCGGCGGGGTACATGATGCCGGCGATGGAGCCGGACGAGCTTCTGGTCTCTGTTTTTCTGCCCTCGTGGAAACCCGGCCATGGCTATGGCTTCGAGGAGTTCGCGCGGCGTCACGGGGATTTTGCCATCGTCTCGGCGGCGGCGCTGATCGAGGCGGAGGGGGGCCGGATCAAACGCGCCTCGGTGACGGTGTCGGGCGTGGGCCCGGCGCCGGTGCGGCTGCGCGAGACGGAGCGGGCGCTGGCGGGCCAGGCGGGGTCGGAGGAACTGTTCCGGTCGGCCTGCGAGAGCGCGCGCGGGATCGAGGCGCTGGAGGACGTGCACGCGCCGGCGAGCTACCGCCAGCACCTTGCGGCGGTGCTGTCGCGCCGGGCGCTGGTGAAGGCGTGGTCGCGGATCGGTTAGGAGAGTTGCGATGGGCGAGACGCGGAAGATCGCGCTGACGGTGAACGGGAAGCGCTATGCGGAGGAGGTCGAGGTGCGGATGCATCTGGGGGACTTCCTGCGCCAGCAGCTTGGGCTGACGGGGACGCATCTGGGGTGCGAGCACGGGGTGTGCGGGGCGTGCACGGTGCTGGTGGACGGGGTGTCGGCGCGGTCCTGCCTGATGCTGGCGGTGCAGGCGGACGGCAGGGAGCTGCTGACGGTGGAGGGGATCGCGCCCAACGAGGAGGAGCTGCACCCGCTGCAGGAGGCGTTCCGGGACAATCACGGGCTGCAATGCGGGTTCTGCACGCCGGGGATGCTGACGACGCTGATCGAGTTCCTGGGCGACAACCCGGACCCGACGGAGCGCGAGGTGCGCGAGGCGATCTCGGGCAATCTCTGCCGCTGCACCGGCTACCAGGGCATCGTCGCCGCCGCCCTCGACGCCGCCCAGAGACTCAAAGCCCTCAAACAGGCATAGCCGACATGGCGGAGCTGTTCGGCAGCCGGATCGCGCGGCTCGAAGACCCGGCGCTGCTGCGCGGTGTGGCGCGCTATGTCGACGACATCAGCCTGCCCGGCATGCTGCACGCCGCCTTCGTGCGCAGCCCGTTCGGCCATGCGCGGATCGGGAGTGTCGACGCCTCCGCCGCGCTGGCGCTGGAGGGCGTGCACGCGGTCTATGCGATGGACGACATCCGCCCGCATCTGGTCAACGAGCGGCTGGTGGTGGGGCTGCCGAGTCCCAGCTACCGGCAGAACCGCGACCGGCCGGCGCTGGCCGACGGCGAGGTCGTCTATGTCGGCGAGCCCGTCGCGGTGGTCGTCGCGGACTCCCGCTATCTCGCCGAGGACGCCGCCGCGCTGGTCGATGTCGAGTACGATCCGCTGCCCGCGGTGGCCGATTGCCGCGCGGCGCTGGAAGACGGCGCGCCGCCGGTCCATCTGGACGCGAAGCACAACCTGCTGGCCGAGTTCGACATGGGGTTCGGCGATGTCGCCGCCGCCTTCGCCCGCGCACCGCACGTGTTCCGGGAATCGATCTGGATCCACCGCGGCGGCAGCCATTCCATCGAATGCCGCGGCGGGGTCGCTGCCTACGAGGCGGCGGAGGACCTGATCACCTACCGGGTCTCGACCCAGATGCCGCATTCGGCGCTGCGCACCATCTGCGAGATGCTGGGCCGCGACGAGAACCAGCTCCGCGTGGTCGCGCCGGAGATCGGCGGCGGGTTCGGGCCGAAGCTGGTGGTCTATCCGGAGGACGTGACGCTCTGCATCGCGACGATGAAGCTTGGCCGCCCGGTCAAGTGGATCGAGGACCGGCGCGAGCACTTCGTCGCCACCACGCAGGAGCGCGACCAGTACTGGGAGGTCGAGATCGCGGTGGACGGCGAGGCGAAGATCCTCGGCATCCGCGGCGCGATGATCCACGACCACGGCGCCTATACCGCGCGCGGGGTGAACCTCGCCTACAATTCCGGAGAATCGCTGGGGCTGGCCTACAACGTGCCGGCCTATGCGCTGAACATCCGCCTCGCGCTGACCAACAAGATGCCGGTCACGCCGGTGCGCGGCGCCGGCCACCCGCAGGCGACCTTCACCATGGAACGGCTGATGGACCGGGTCGGGCGCGAGCTCGGGATCGACCGGGCCGAGGTGCGCCGCCGCAACCTGATCCCCGGCGCCGACATGCCCTACGAGAAGCCGCTGAAGACGCGCGGCGGGATGGGGGTGCTGCTCGATTCCGGCGACTACCCGGCCTGCCAGCAATCGGTGATGGACAGGCTCGGCTGGGCCGATTTCGCGGCGCGGCAGGACGCGGCGCGGGCAGAAGGGCGCTATATCGGCATCGGGCTCGGCAACTACGTGAAGGGCACCGGGCGCGGCCCGTTCGAGGCGGTGACGGTGCGGATCGGCCCGTCGGGACGCATCCACGTCTATACCGGCGGCGTCGCTATCGGCCAGGGCACGCGCACGATGCTGGCGACGCTGGTGGCCGACCAGCTCGGCGGCGACATGGCGAACATCACCGTCACCGCGGGCGACACGGCCACGATCTCGCTCGGCATCGGCACGTCGAACAGCCGGCTCGCGGTGCAGGCGGGCTCCACCGCCCATGCCGCCGCGATCAAGGTGCGCGAGAAGGCGCTGAAGGTCGCCGCTCACATGCTCGAAGCCTCCGAGGACGATCTGGAGATCGTCGGCTCGGAGATCCGCGTGAAGGGCGTGACCGACATGAAGGTGACGCTGTCGCAGGTCGCCAACGCGGTCGCCGGCACGCCGGGCTACGCCCTGCCGGGCGGCATAGAGCCGGGGATGGAGGCGGAGGAGCACCTGGTGCTCGACGTCATGCCCTATGCCAGCGGCACGGCCGGCGCGGTGGTGGAGGTCGATGCCGAAACCGGCGCGGTGCGCATTCTCGAATATGCGCTGGGCCACGACAGCGGGCGGATCATCAACCCGCTGATCGTCGACGGGCAGGTGCTGGGCGGCACGGCGCACGGCATCGGCAACGCGCTCTACGAATGGATGGGCTACGACGCGGACGCCAACCCGGTGACCACCAATCTCGCCGAATACCTGCTGGTCGGCGCCGCCGAAATGCCGAACGTGCAGATCCTGCACCACGAATCGCCGAGCCCGCTGAACCCGATCGGGGTGAAGGGCGTGGGCGAATGCGGCGTGGTGCCCGCACCGTCGGCCATCATCTCCGCCATCGAGGACGCGCTGACGCCGTTCGGGGTGCGTCTGGCCGGCACGCCGGTGACTCCGGCGCAGATCGTCGCCGCCATCCGGGCGGCGCCCGCCGGCGGCTGAGGGCGGGCGGGCCGGTGGCGATCCGCTTCGACGACATCGGCAACCGGCTGAAGGCTTTCCGGCTCGGCTCCGGCCTCAGCGCCGACGAGGTGGCGCGCCGCATCGGCATCTCGCGCACCGCGCTCTACCGCTTCGAGAAGGGCGAGGTCGCCAAGATCGAGACGCTGGAAAAGCTGTCCGAGCTGCTCGAGGTCTCGGTGCCGACGCTGCTGGGCGTGGGCGTCGAATACATCGCCTCCGCTGTCAGCTTCTTCGAGCGCATCCGCCAGATCGAGGAGACGGCGGAGCACATCATCGTCCTCGCCGGGCCGATCTCCTATTTGCTGGGCTCGGAAGCGTTCGATTCGACGCTGGAGGCGGTGCTGACCGAATCCGTGCCGGACGAGGTGGAGGACCGCGACCGGATGCTGGCGCAGCTCGGCGAGATCATGTCGATCCTGCGCCAGCGCAAGGAAAGCTACCGCGCGCGCGAGCCCGGCATCCTCAACCTGATCTCCGCGGCGGAGATCGACCGCTTCCTGCGCAACGGGCTGGTGGGCCGGATGGACCTGCCCGACGCGCTGCGCGCCGAACGCCGGGCGCGGGCGCGGGAGGAGGCGCGGCATCTCTGCACCCTGATGGAGAACGAGCCCATCGGGGTGCAGATCGGCATCGTGCCGGGCACGCTGCCTCATACCAGCTTCCAGGTGTTTCGCCAGCCGGACCGCAAGATGCTGACGCTGAGCCCGTTCCGCCTCGGCGAGCATCCCAACATCTCCGCCGGGGTCGGCATGATCACCTCCGCGCCGGAAGCGCTGGCGCTGCACGAAAAGACGGCGGAAGAGCTGTGGCACCGCGCCGTCAAGGGCCCCGCCGCGGCCCGGCTGCTGCGCGAGATGATGGCGCGGGCGGGATCGGGCTGACCGGGCATGTCGGACGACATCGAACGCAACCTCGCCGCGGCGCTGGACCATCACGGGGCAGGCCGGCTGGATGAGGCGGCCGCGCTCTACGAGCGGGTGATCGAAGCCGCGCCGGACCATGCGGCAGCGCTGCACAATCTCGGCGTGGTGCGGGCGCAGTCGGGCGATCCGGCGGCGGCGATCGCGCTGTTCGAGCGCGCGCTGGCCGCGAAGCCCGACTATCCCCAGGCCCATCTCAACCTCGGCAGCGCGCTGCGCGAGACGGGGCGGCTGGAGGAAGCGGCGGAGGCGCTGGGTCGCGCGCTGGCGCTGGACCCCGGTCTCTACCCCGCGCATTTCGCCCGCGCGCTGGCGCTGGCCGCGCTGGGCCGCGACGAGGAGGCGATGGAGCATTTCGCCGCGATGCATGCGATCCGCCGCGCGGCCCCGCCGCCGGAGGGCGTGTCGCGCCACAAGCTGCGCCACGACGTCGCCCAGTACCGCTGGCTGGCGGCGGAGGGGATCGAGCCCGGGCGCTTCGCCGCGCTGGCGGAACATTTTACCGCGCTGGAAGGGCGGACGGACTGGCCGGCGGAGGAGGATACGCCCGCGGCGCTGGACGACGAGGTCCTGGCGGCGAGCTTTTCCGCGCCGCCGCATGTCGCGCCCGCGCCGGCGATAGACGGCGCCGTGCTCGCCGACGGGTTCGATCCGGACGCCGTCGTCCAGGCCTTCCGGACCGACACGCCGGGCATCGCGGTCATCGATCCGCTGCTGTCGGACGAGGCGCTCGCGGCGCTGCGAAAGTCGCTGCTGGAAAGCACGATCTGGTACGATTTCACCCATATTCCCGGCTTCGTCGCCGCGTATCTGGAGGACGGGCTGGCCTCGCCGCTGCTGCTGCAGATCGCCGGCGCGCTGCGCGAGGCGCTGCCGGCGGTGCTCGACCCGCACCCCCTGGCGCAGGGCTGGGCGTTCAAGGGGGTTGCCGGCGACAGGCCCATCGATCTGCACGCGGATTCGGCGGCGGTCAGCCTCAATTTCTGGATCACGCCGGACGATGCGCGCGAGGACCTGAAGCATGGCGGGCTGACGATCTATACCGTGCCGCCGCCGGCGGGCTGGACGCTGACGGATTACGGGTCGGACTCGGCCCGCATCCGCGACTTCCTCGCCGGGCAGGAGGAAAACCGGCTCACCGTGCCCTACGGCGAGAACCGCGCGGTGCTGTTCGAGTCCGGGCTGTTCCACGGTTCGGATGCGCCGCGATTCCGACCCGGATACGAGAATCACCGCATCAACATCACCCTGCTTTTCGGCGAACGGGAAAATTGACGCGCAGTTCCAATGGCTTGGTCCGCCCGCGGCATAATCTCGCGGAGTGTACCAAAATTGGAACAAATCTTTATTTTGATACGGAACTGTGATCTAATGCCTCGCCATGACAGCCCGGCCGGACGCCCGACCAGACGAGAGACAGCCGTCGATGATTGAATCGCCCTTTTTCGCATCGCAGCCCGACCGGGTCGGCGAGGCGCCGCATCACGCGCATCTGCAGGCGGCGGAATGCGAATGCGTGGTCGTGTCCAACGACTGGGTCAACGAGGAATACAAGCTGATGGTCCTCGACGCGCCGCCCAAGGCGCTCGGGGTGCGGCCGGGCCAGTTCTTCCAGCTCCGCTGCCCGTCGCCGGACGGCGCCGAGGTGTGGACCCGCCGCCCGATGAGCATCTATGCCGCCTATCCGGAACAGGGAAGGCTCGATTTCCTTTACAAGGTCGCCGGGCGCGGCACGCAGGGGCTGGCGACCGCGAAGGCGGGCGGGACGTTCAACATCGCCGGCCCGTTCGGCCGCGGCTTCTGGCTGGAGCCGGCGTGGAAGAACATCGTCGTCCTCGGGCGCGGCGTCGGGCTGGCGACGATGGCGCCGATCTCGCAGCTCGCCGCCGCCGGGGGCGTCGGCGTCACCGCGATCCTGAGCGCGCGCAGCCCGTCTCTCGCCATGTCGGCGGAGCTGTTCGAGGGAATCGGCGCGCAGGTGATCCCGGTGCTGGATACGGACGGCACCAGCGACGTCGGCAATGTCGAGCGCCTCATCGAGGGGCTGATCGCGGACGGACGCGCCGACGCGTTCTTCACCTGCGGCTCGAGCCGGCTGCTGGCGCTGATGAAGCGGCTGGGCAAGGCGCACGGCATCCCCGGCCAGGTGGCGATGGAGCAGATCATGGCCTGCGGCTACGGGGCCTGCTACATCTGCGTCAAGACGTTCGAGGTCAACGGCGAGCGCGTGCTGAAGCGCGTCTGTCTCGACGGCCCGGTATTCGACATGCAGGAGGCGGTGGGATGGTAGACCTGTCGGTCAGGATCGGCGACGTGACGCTCGCCAACCCGGTGATGCCGGCGTCCGGCACGTTCTCCTACGAGGTCGGCAATATCATCGACATCAACCGGCTCGGCGCGATGGTCGCCAAGACGATCTCGCGCGAGCCGCGCTGGGGCAACCCGACGCCGCGCATGGCCGAGACCGAGGCCGGGATCATCCAGTCCATCGGCCTGCCGGGCAAGGGGGTCCGGTACTTCCTCGACCACATGATCCCGGAATACAAGAAATACACCCCGCCTCTGGTCGCCAGCATCTCGGCGGCGACCGCCGAGGACTTCGCCGCCATGGCGCGCGACGTCAGCGTGCCCGAGGTGGACGTGATCGAGGTCAACATCTCCTGTCCGACGCGCGATCCGTCCGGCGGCAATTTCGCGCTGCATACCGAGCACACCCGCAACGTGGTCTCCGGCATCAGGGCGGCAACCGACAAGCCGGTCTGGGCGAAGCTGTCGCCCAATGCCGGCGACCTGGTCGGGATTGCCGTCGGGGCGGAGCAGGGCGGCGCCGACGCGCTGGTGATCTCCAACACCTTCCTGTCGCTAAAGATCGACACCGACACGTTCCGCCCGTCGCTCGGCAACAAGCTGGGCGGGCTGGTCTCGCCGGCGCTGAAGCCCATCGTGCTGCGCATGGTCTATCAGTGCGCCAAGGAGGTCTCGATCCCGATCATCGGACTCGGGGGCGTGACGAAGGCGGAGGACGTGGTCGAATACATGCTCGCCGGCGCGTCGGCCGTCGGCGTCGGCTACGCCGCCTTCCGCAACCCGTCGGCGCTGACCGCGATCATCGACGACCTGGAGAAATGGTGCGAGCGCAAGGGCATCGCGCGGCTGTCCGACCTGATCGGCGCCATGATCGACGAGCCCCCCGCCGACACCATGGACGCCGCCGCCCGGCCGCTTTAGGTTTGCCCCGGACAAGGGCGAACTGGGGCACGAGGATCGACAATCCATGCACATGACCGGCGCATTTCCCGACAAGTCCGTGATGGCCGAGCTGACGGCAAGGATGCTGCTCGAGACCGAGGCGGTGCTGCTGAACGCGGACAAGCCGTTCATCTTCACCTCAGGCCGCGCCAGCCCGGTCTATACCGACTGCCGCAAGCTGATTTCCTATCCGCGCGTGCGCCAGTCGCTGATGAGCATGGGCGCGGCGACGGTGATGCGCGAGGCCGGGTTCGAATGCTTCGACGCGGTCGCCGGCGGCGAGACGGCGGGCATTCCCTACGCCGCGTGGATGGCCGACCAGCTCATGTTGCCGATGCTCTACGTGCGCAAGCAGGCCAAGGGGTTCGGCCGCAACGCGCAGATCGAGGGCAACGTGGTCGAGGGCCAGCGTGTCCTGCTGGTCGAGGACATGAACACCGACGGCGGCTCGAAGGTCAGTTTCGCCAATGCCATGCGCAAGGCGGGGCTGGAGGTCGGCCACGTCTTCGTCGTGTTCAACTACGGCATCTTTCCGGAGACGGAGCAGGTCTTCCGCGACGCGGGGCTGCAGCTCCACTACCTCGCCGATTTCCACGACGTGCTCGCCGCCGCCCGCGCGGGCGGGCGGTTCACCGACGGCACGCTGACCGAGGTGGCGGCGTTCATGAAGGACCCCTCCGGCTGGTCCGCAGCCCATGGCGGAACCGAGGCGGCGGCGTCCGCCTGATCCGTTACGCCGCCTCCGCCGGTTCCGAAGGCTCTGCGCGCCGGCCCCTGATCTTCAGCTCCAGCGTCCTGACCAGGACGTAGAAGACCGGAGTCATGATCAGCCCGAAGAACGTCACCCCGACCATGCCCCAGAACACCGCGATGCCGATCGCCTGACGCATCTCCGCGCCTGCGCCGTGCGACAGCACCAGCGGCACGACGCCCATGATGAAGGCGAAGGACGTCATCAGGATCGGCCGCAGGCGGATGCGGCTGGCCTCGATCGTCGCGGCGACGACGGACCGGCCCCGGCGTTCCAGCTCGCGCGCGAACTCCACGATCAGGATGGCGTTCTTCGACGCCAGCCCGGCGAGCACGAACAGGCTAACCTGGGTGAAGATGTTGTTGTCGGTGCCGAAGAAATGGACGCCGAAGATGGCGGACAGGATGCTCATCGGCACGATCAGGATCACCGCCAGCGGCAGCGCCAGGCTCTCGTACTGGGCCGCCAGCACCAGAAAGACCAGCACGATGCAGAGAGGGAAAATGAACACCGCCGTGTTGCCGGCCAGGATCTGCTGGTAAGTCAGTTCCGTCCATTCGAACGCCATGCCGGGCGGCAGGGTCTCGTCCAGGATGCGGGTGATGGCGTCCTGCGCCTGGCCGCTGGAATAGCCCGGCGCGGGATTGCCGGTCAGGTCGGCCGAGCGGAACCCGTTGAACCGCATCGCGGTCTCCGGTCCGAAGCTCTCGCTGACGGTGAGCACCGAGCTCAGCGGCACCATCCGCCCGTCGGCGCTTCTTGTCCGCAGGTTGCCGATGTCGCCGGGCGTCGAACGCTGCGCCTTGTCGGCCTGCGCGATCACCTGGTAGGTGCGGCCGAACTGGTTGAAGTCGTTGACGTACATGGAGCCCAGATAGACCTGCAAGGTGCGGAACACCTCCTCGACCGGAATGCCGAGCTGGTTTGCCTTGGTGCGGTCCAGCGTCAC
The DNA here is from genome assembly GCA_009377375.1 of Alphaproteobacteria bacterium. GTDB lineage: Bacteria > Pseudomonadota > Alphaproteobacteria > MPNO01 > UBA2964 > WHUE01. Next base: position 27,961 of record WHUE01000028.1, read on the forward strand.
CTTCAACTGCGGCGCGTTGATGTTGTAGGTGGTGAATATTCCGGTCAGCTCGGGCGCCGCCCAGGCCTTGGCCAGCACCTGCTGCATCGTCTGGTCCAGCGCCTGGTAGCCCTGATCCGTCCGGTCCTCCACCTGCAGCTTGAACCCGCCCACCGTGCCGAGCCCGCTGACCGGCGGGGCGGGAAAGATCGCGATGAAGGCATCGTTGATCGCGGCAAATTTCTGCTGCAGCCGGCCGGCGATGGCCAGCCCGTACTGCGACGGGTCGGCGCGCTTGTCGAAGTCGTCGAGCGTGACGAAGACGATGCCGGCGCTCGAGCTGTTGATGAAGCCGTTGATGGACAGACCCGGAAACGCGACCGCGCCGGCCACGCCCTTCTCCGCCAGCGCGATTTCCGACATCTGGCGGATCACGGCCTCGGTCCGTTCCAGCGTCGCGCCCTGCGGCAGCTGCGCGAAGCTGACCAGGTACTGCTTGTCCTGCACCGGTACGAAGCCGGAGGGCACGAGCTGGAAGCCGTAGACCGTGAGGCCGATCAGCCCGGCATAGACCGCCATGACCAGGCCCTTCCGGCCGATGAAGCCGCCGACGCCGCGCTCGTAGAGGCCCGTCATGCGCCCGAAGAACCGGTTGAATCCGCGGAACAGCCAGCCGAAGACGAAGTCGAGCGCGCGGGTCGGCGCGTCGGGCGGCGCGCCGTGCCGGCGCAGCAGCAGGGCGGACAGCGCCGGACTCAGCGTCAGCGAATTGATGGTCGAGATGATGGTCGCGATGGCGATGGTCAGCGCGAACTGCTTGTAGAAACTGCCGGTGAGGCCGCTGATGAAGGCGATGGGCACGAAGACGCCGGTGATCACCAGCGACGTGGCGACGATCGGGCCGGTGACCTCCTTCATCGCGGCGACGGTGGCGTCGCGCGGGCTCAGCCCCTCGGCGATGTTGCGCTCCACGTTCTCGACCACGACGATGGCGTCGTCCACGACGATGCCGATGGCGAGGATCAGCCCGAACAGGGACAGCACGTTGATCGAGAAGCCGAACGCCAGCATCAGCGCGAACGTGCCCACGATGGACACCGGGACCGCCAGCAGCGGGATCACCGCCGCGCGCCATGTCTGCAGGAAGATGATCACGACCAGCACGACGAGTCCGACCGCCTCGAGCAGCGTCATGATGACGGCCTTGATGGAATCGGAGACGAAGACCGTCGGATCGTAGACGATGCTGTAGTCGATATCCTCCGGAAAGGCGCGGCTCAGCTCCTCCATCTTGCTCCGGACGGCGCTGGAGATGTCCAGCGCGTTCGCACCCGGCGCGGCGAAGATGGGAATTGCCACCGCCGGCTTGTTGTCGAGCAGCGACCGCAGCGCGAATTGCTGCGCGTCCAGCTCGATCCGCGCGACGTCTCCCAGCCGGGTGATCGTGCCCGCCGCGTCTCGCTTGATGACGATCTGCGCGAACTCCCCCGGGGAGTTCAGCCGCCCCTGGACGCCGATAGGCCGTTGCAGCACGACTCCGTCGGCGTAGGGCGGCCCGCCGATCGAGCCGGCGGCGACCTGAAGGTTCTGCGCGCGGATGGCATCGACGACCTCGCCCGCCGTCATCTCGCGCTCCGCGATCCGGTCGGGGTCCAGCCAGACGCGCATCGCGTATTCGCCCGACCCGAAGAGCTGGACCTGTCCGATGCCGGGCAGCCGGGCGAGCGGGTCCTTGACGTTGAGCACGCCGTAATTGCGCAGGTAGAGCATGTCGTAGCGTTCGTTCGGGGAGCGCAGATGCACGACCATGGTAAGGTCGGGCGAGCTCTTCACCACGGTCACGCCAAGCTGGCGCACCACCTCGGGCAGGCGCGGCTGCGCCTGGGCGACGCGGTTCTGCACCTTCTGCTGCGCGAGGTCGGGGTCGGTGCCGATCTCGAACGTCACCGTCAGCGACAGGTTGCCGTCGGTGGTGGCGAGCGAGTTCATGTAGAGCATGCCCTCGACGCCGTTGATCTGCTCCTCCAGCGGCGCCGCCACGGTCTGCGCGATCTCGGCCGGGTTGGCGCCGGGAAACTGCGCCTGGACGACGATCGATGGCGGCGAGACCTCCGGATATTCCGCGATCGGCAGGTTGAACATCGCGATCAGCCCGCCCAGGAAGATCAGCAGGGAGACCACGCCCGCGAAGATCGGCCGGTCGATGAAGAACCGGGAAAAATTCATCGTCTGGGGTCTTTCAGGACATTGGTTGGGAAATGCGGCGGGCCGGGAGCTGCCCGCCGCCGTCACCCTTCGGCCGCGAGGCGGGCCGGGGATTCGCCGCCGGCTTTCCCGACGTCGTTCTTGGGCGCCACCGGGGCGTTCGGGCGGACCACCATCATGCCGCCGACGATCACCTCCTCGCCGGCCTTGAGCCCGTCGAGGATCACCCGCTGTCCGGACACCGCCGCGCCGAGCCTGACCTCCCGGTAGGCCGCCTTGCTGGCGGCGTCCACGACGTAGACGAATTTGCGGTCCTGGTCGGTCAGGATGGCGCGTTCGGTCAGCAGCACGGCCTCGCTCTCGGACGCCGATCCCATGCTGACGGTGGCGAACATGCCGGGGAGCAGGCGGCCGTCCGCGTTGGCGAAATGGGCGCGGGCGCGGATAGTGCCGGTCTTCGGGTCGATGCGGTTGTCGAAGGCGTGAATGCGGCCCCCGGACAGTTCTTCGCCGCCGACGGTGAGCTTCACCGGGATGGCGCGCTCGGACGCCGCGCCCGGGCCCGCCGAACGGACGTGACGCAGATAGGTCGTCTCGTCGACGTCGAAATCCGCGTAGATGCCGTTATCGGACACGATCGTGGTGAGGACCGGCGAATTCGCACCCGCCTGGACCAGGTTCCCCACCGTCACCTCGGCGCGGCTCACCCGGCCGCCGATCGGCGCCTTTACGTAGGCGTGGTCCAGGTCGATCTCCGCCTCCTGCAGCCGCGCCGCCGCGGCCAGCACCTGCGCCCGCGCGTTGGCGGTTTCGTTCTCGCGCTGGTCGACGATGCGTTCGGGGACCGCGTTCGTCCGGATCAGCTTGCGGGCGCGTTCCAGTTCGCGCCCGGCGAAAGTGCGACGCTCGCGCGCGCCGGCGAGATCCGCCTTCGCCTGCGCCACCGCGGCATCGAACGGGCGAGGGTCGATGACGAACAGCACCTCGCCCTTCCGGACGGGCTGGCCGTCCCGGAAGCGGATATCCACGATCCGTCCGCTGACCTGCGGGCGCAGGGACACCTCGTCCACGGCCTCGAGCCGGGCCGAGAAGCTGTGCCACAGACGCACCGGGTGCTTCTCCACCTTCACGGTGTCCACCGGGGTCGCCGGCGGGGCCGCTGCCTGCGGCTGGTCGGAGGCGTCGTGCTGGGCGTAGGTCGCGGCGCCCATGCCCACCGCCACCGCGGCAACGCTCAACAGCAGCCTGATCTTTCCCCGCGCGCTCATTCCCGTCTCTCCTGATAAGGTACATACCGGTTGGTTTGTGAGGGGGTGATATACAAACCAGTCGGTATGCTGTCAAGAAGGCATATGGGCTAAACGGACAAATAGGTGGATAAGACGGGCGTGAAGGGTGCGCGCGGAAGCGTCGCGGCGGTTCAGGCGTACTCGGTCTGCTGTATGACGACCGGCTTCCTGCGGTATTCCGCCTTCAGATCCAGAATCCGGTAAAACCCTTCGCGCAAATCCGCTTCGATGGCGGCGACGCTGTTCTTGACCCGTCCGTAGATCAGGAGCCCATGCATGTATTCGAACAACATACGGGCGATCTGCATCACCTCGGGGTCTCCGTTGAGCGCGCCCTCGGCCTTCAGCCCGCGCACCAGCCCCGCGTAGTACCGCACGCCGTTCTCGGCCATCTCCACGGTCGCCTTCCGGATCTTTTCCTCGGCAACGCCGACATGGGCGCCGCAGGTGAAGAACGGGCAGCCGGCCACCTCGACGGGCGTGTTCGGATCGGCCCCATCCGCGCAGCCGCCCTGTTCGGCGAGCACGAATCCGATCGTGTTTTCAAGCTGTTCGAGCGGCGTGAACGCTGGCGAGCACAGCGTGTCCAGGGTCTTTTTGATGTTTTGCCATTCATGATCCGCGGCGGCGCAGTAGAGATCGGCCTTGCTGCCGAAATGATGGTAGAACGCGCCCTTGGTCACGCCGGCGCGCTTGCATATCTCGTTCACGCCGACGCTGTCGTAGTTGCTCTGTCTGACCAGCTCGATTGCGGTCTCGAGAAGCGTCTCCCTGGTCTTGCCCGGATCGCGCATTTCATCTCCCGTACGCCAACGTTCGGACCGAATATACATACCGGTCGGTCTCCATTCAAGTCCTACGGAGATTCGGGTCCATTTTTCGGGACGTTTGCGCCCGGTTTTTGCGTCGTTATTTTGCAATGCAAAAACAGCATGGGCCCATGCGCGCCCGCGTGCGGCTGGACCATTGATGTGCAAGCCCATCCGGGCTGTAATCGCCTGCATATCTCATCTTGAAGGCACGCGTCACAGGGCAGAACGGAGATAATTCCGGGGTTTCCGTCCTGTGCCTTCGCTGTTCGCCCGGCGCGAAACAGGAGACGCAATGTCCATCTCAGGCAAATCGACCCTCGCCGGCCTCGTCGCCGGCGCCGTGGCTGCGTTCGGCACGGCCGGGGTCCCCTCCGCGCACGCCGCGTACTTCGCCGGCAAGACGATGAAGATCGTCATACCCTTCGGGTTCGGCGGCACCTACGGCAAATACGCGCGCGTGTTCGCCGACCATCTTCCGGCGCATCTGCCGGGCACGCCCAACATCATCGTGCAGGAAATGCCTGGCGCCGGCGGCGTCAAGGCCATGAACTTCGCCTACAACGTGATGCCCAAGGACGGGCTGAGCCTGCTGGAGCCGATCGACACCTGCGTGATCGTCCAGCTCATGCAGGCGGACAAGGTGAAGTACGACGTCCGCAGGTTCACCTGGCTCGGGTCGTCCAACCAGACCAACAACGTCATGGTCATTCGCACCGACGCGCCGGGCCACAGCGTCGAGGCGCTGATGAAGGGGGCCAACGCGATCATGGGCTCCACCGGCCCCGGCTCGGACGGCACGATCTTTCCCAGGCTTGCCGCGGGGCTGCTGGGATTCTCCGGGATGAAGGTGATCTCGGGCTACAAGGGCTCCGCCGCCAGCATGCTGGCGATCGAGCAGGGCGAGGTGCACGGCGCGGCCTATAACTGGCTCGCCTGGTCCTCGTCGGTGCCGCACTGGTTCTCCGGCGACAAGCCCGTGGCGATGCCCTTCCTGCAGGCCGGGCTGGAGCCCGACCCGGACCTGCCGGACGTGCCCCTGCTGGGCCGGCTGGTCGCCGCGGCGGACAAGCCGCTGGTGGATTTCGTCTCGACCAACGGTACGCTCGGGCGCGGCCTCGTCGTGCCGCCGGGCGCGCCGCAGGCCGTCATCGCGATGCTGCGCACGGCCTATGACGCCATGAACGCCGATCCGGCCTTCAAGGCGGGGCTCGACAAGCTCAAGCTGCGCCTGGTGGCCAAGGACGGCAAGACCATCCAGGAGGTCGTGGACAAGGCGATCGACGGCGCCAGGCCCGAGATCGTGGAACGCGCCAACGTCCTGATCTACGGCGCCAAGGGATAGCGCCTCCTCCCCGCTATCCGGCACCGGGGGGCGCCGCCCGCGCGGCGCCCCCCTTTTGCGTCCGTCCGTCCGCCGCGCGGCGCCGGGATGGACTCGGGCCTCCACCGGTGTTGTAATTTGCGCCTCGCGGCGGACGGCAACGTATTCGGAGGTTCGGCCATGACGCAGGCGCTGGTTTCGGCAGAGATGGCGGAGGCGTGGCGCCGCGACGGCGCGCTGCCGCTGCGCGGGGTCTTTTCGGACGACTGGCTCGCCCTGCTGCGCGAGGGCGTCGACCGGGCGATGGCCGATCCCAGCCCGCTGTCGAAGGACTATGCCCGCGACGGGCAGGGGCGGTTCTTCACCGACCACCACATGCACCGCCGGCTGGAACCGTTCCGCAAGTTCACCCACGAATCGCCGGCCGCCGAGATCTGCGCCCGGCTGATGGGCGCGACCAAGGTCAATTTGTTCGACGAGCACCTGCTGGTGAAGGAGCCGGGCACCGACGCGCCGACCTACTGGCACCAGGACCTGCCCTATTTCGAGATGACGGGCACGCAGATCTGCTCGCTGTGGATACCGCTCGATCCGGTGACGGCGGAAACCGGGGCGATGAAGTTCGTCCGCGGCTCGCACCGCTGGAACAGGCTGTTCCGCCCCATCCGCATCGGCGAGGGCAAGCTGGTGGAGGAATCCGAGGAATATGACGGCGAGGCGCCCGACATCGATGCGGCGCCGGACGAGTACGACATCGCCATCTGGGATTACGCGCCGGGCGACTGCGTCGCCTTTCACGGCGCGGTCCTGCACGGGGCGACGCCGAACCGGTCCTCGACCGTGCGCCGGCGCGCCCTCGCCGTGCGCTTCGCCGGCGACGATGTCCGCTGGCAGCCGCGCGCCTATATCCCGTCGGTGCCCGACCGGCCGGACCTGGAACCCGGCGGTCCCATCGACTGCGACCTCTACCCTGTGCTCTGGCGGGCCGAGGGCGTCGAAGCGTAGCGTCAGCCTTCCAGCGCGTCCCAGGCCCAGCGGGCGAGGGCGAGCAGGTCGCGGTCGCCCTGGAAGTGGCCGACGAGCTGAATCCCGACCGGCATGCCGTTGGGGCCCTTATGGGTGGGCAAGGTGAGCGCCGGGACGTGCAGCGCGGTGAAGAAGCCCTGGAAGGCGGGGTCGCCGGTCTCCTCCAGCCCTTCCGGCGCCTCGCCGCGCACGCAGGGGGCGAGGAGCGCGCCCAGCCCGTCGCAGATCTCGGCCAGCTGGCGGCGGCATTCGGCGGCGGTTTCGAGCGCCGCGATATAGTCGTCGAGGCCGATGGACAGGCCCTTCTCGATGCTCACCCGCAGCCGCGGGCTGATCCGCTCGCGCGCCGTGTTCCATTCGAACGCCATGCCGCGCGCGCGCTCGACGCAGTTGATGGTTTCGCGCGCCGCCGGAATCTCCTCGAACAGGGCGGGCAGGACGATCTCGCTGACCGCGGCGCCGGCGGCGGCCAGCCGGTCCGCCGCGTCCTCGACCGCTTCCACCGTCTCGCCCTCAGCCGTTTGCCACATCGGCGTGCGGCACAGCCCGATGACGGGCGGCGAGTCCGGCTTCCGGCCCGGCTCGGCGTCGCGGCCGGTGAGCGCGGCGGCGCAGAGGTCGATGTCGTCGACGCAGCGCGCGTGCAGCCCGATCGTGTCCAGGCTTTCGGCGGCGAAGCACAGCCCCTGGCGGTTGATGGCGTTGTAGCTCGGCTTGAAGCCGACGATGCCGCAGAACGAGGACGGGCGCAGCACCGACCCGCCGGTCTGGGTGCCGAGCGCCAGCGGCATCATCCCGTCCGCCACCCCGGCGGCCGAGCCGCTGGACGAGCCGCCCGGGGTGCGCCCGGGATCGTGCGGGTTGGTGGTGACGCCCGGCTCCATCCCCGCGAACTCGCAGGTGACGGTCTTGCCCAGGATCACAGCGCCCGCGGCCCGCAGCAGCGCGACGCAGGACGCATCGGCCGCCGGGCGGCGGCCGGCATGGATCGGCGAGCCGAGCGCGGTCGGCATGTCGGCGGTGGCGAAGATGTCCTTGATGCCCACCGGCACGCCCTGCAGCGGGCCGCGGACCGGCCCGGCGTCCAGCGCGCGGGCCTGCGCGATGGCGTGGTCGGGATCGATGAAGGCCCAGGCCCTGACCGTCGGCTCGCGCGCCTCGATGCGGGACAGGCAGTCGCGCACCACCGCCTCCGCCGTGGCCTCGCCGGCGCTCACGCGCCGGGCGATCTCGGCGGCGGTGAGCGCGTTGAATCCGTCCTTCGGGAAATCCAGCATGGCGCCGAGTTTACCCCAGCCATCGGATCTGAGCCAGCCGAGCGCCTCTGCCGCGATCCGCGCGCTTGACGGGCGCGGGGCCTGAAGGTAGGCTGAATTTAGAAACGGTATTTCATACTATGAAATATAAAAAATTGGTGTGGAGGATCAGGGTGTTACGAAGCAGGGCATGATGGACAGTGCGCTCACCGAGGATCGGATCGAAGCGGCCGAGGCGCCGGTTGCGCTGCGCGTCCGCGCGCCGGGTACCATCCGTTCGGTCGACCGGGCGCTGGACCTCCTCGAGGTGCTGTCGCGGTCGGGCGGCGCGCTGGCGCTGTCGGAAATCAGCGCGCGGTCGGGGCTCAACGCCAGCACCTGCCACCACCTGCTCGCGACCCTGGCAGCCCGCGGCTATATCAGCCAGAACGGGCGCAGCCGCGAATACATGATAGGCAACAAGGTGTTCGACCTGTCGGATGCCCGCGCGCGCCAGTTCAACCTGATCGAGGTGGCGATGCCCCGGCTGCGCGCGCTGAACGAGGCGACGCGTGAGGCGGTGCATCTCGCCGTGATCCAGGCGCGCGAGCTGATCACCGTGGCCAAGCTGGACTCCCTGCACGCCGTGAAGGTCGATTCCGGCTTCGTCGGCAAGTCGAACGCCGCGCACGCCACCGCCAGCGGCAAGGCCATCCTCGCCTGGCTGCCGGAGCCGGAGCAGCGCGCGATCGCCGAGGCGAAGGGGCTGGATGCCTTTACGGAAAACACGATCACCGGGCTGGACGCGCTGCGCGCGGAGCTCGCCCTGGTCCGCCGCCACGGCGTGGCCTACGACCGCGAGGAATTCCAGCCGGGCGTGATCTGCATCGGCGCCGCGATCCGCAACCATACCGGCGGGGTGATCGCCTCCGTCTCCTGCTCCACCCCCACCATGCGCGCCTCGGACGAGGGGCTGGCGCGGGTGGAGGAGCTGGTCAAGGCGGCCGCCGCGGAACTTTCGCAGGAGCTGGGCTCCCGCAGCCCGGCCTGACGGCCTCAATCGAACGCAACGATCATCGGAAGGGGAACGCAACCCATGGCGACTCAGGTGCAACAGCAGAGCAACCGGTTCGATATCCCGGAGACCATGAAGGCCTGGGTGCTGGGCGGGTCGAACGAGCTGACCCAGGTCCGGAAACCGGTGCCGGAGCCCGGGAAGGCCGAGGTGCTGGTGCGCATCGACGCCATCGCCGTCTGCGCCACCGACCTGGAAATTCTGGAACGGGGCCTGCCCGCCATCGTCGAGGGCGAGGACCCGTTCAACAAGAACTTCACCATCGGCCATGAGTACATGGGCACGGTGGTCAAGCTCGGCCCGGACGTGGACGAGTACCAGCCCGGCGACCGGGTGACGGTGGAGGTCCATGCCGGCTGCGGCCGTTGCCCGCGCTGCCGCGAGGGCATGTATACCTCCTGCCTCAACTACGGGTTCCCGTCGAAGGGCCACCGCGCCAACGGCTTCACCACCGATGGCGGCTTCGCCGAATACGCGGTGAACAACATCAACACGCTGGTCCATATCGACGATTCGATGACGGACGAGGAAGCGACGCTGGTGGTCACCGCCGGCACCGCGATGTACGGGCTCGACGTCATGGGCGGGCTGATCGCGGGCGAGGGCGTGGTCGTCACCGGGCCCGGCCCCATCGGGCTGATGGGCGTGGCCGTCGCCAAGGCGCTCGGCGCCCAGCCGGTGATCCTGACCGGCACCCGCGACAACCGGCTGGAGATGGGCAGGAAGCTCGGCGCCGATCACGTCGTCAATGTCCGCAACGAGGATGCGGTCGAGGCGGTGCAGCGCCTTACCCACGGCAAGGGGGTGCAGTACGTGCTCGAATGCTCCGGCGCCGCCGACGCGGTGAACGAGGCGGCGCAGATGCTCAACCGCGGCGGGCGCATCTGCCTCGCCGCCTTCCCGGGCGATCCGGTGCCGGTGGATCTCGCCTATCTGGTGCGCAACAACATCTACGTCTACGGCATCCGCGGCGAGGGCAAGAGCGCCACGCACCGCGCCGAGGCGTTCATGCGCCAGAAGCGGTTCGACGCCACGCTGATCCATACCCATACCTTCGGGCTGGACGAGGTGCCGACCGCCATCAAATACGCGAAGGAGCGCATCGACGACGCCATCAAGGTGGTGGTCAAGATGCGCGCTGACGCCTGAGGCGACGAGGCGAGAGAGGCTGAGCCCGATGCTGTCCTGCGACCTGTACCTGATGCCGGAAACCCTCGAGGAGGCGTTCGACCTCTTCGAGGCGCATGACGGGTCGTACCGGATCGTGGCGGGCGCGACCGACATCCTGCCCTGGGCGCGGGACGGGCGGGCAGGTGACGTGCATTACCCGGTTCTGGTCGACATCAGCCGCATTCCCGACCTCACCGGGTTCCGGGAGCTCACCGGCGGCCGCGTGCGGCTGGGCGCGGCGACGCCATTCCAGCGGTTCCTGACCGAGGACGCGCTGAAGCGTCACCTGCCGGTCATGCCGCATGTCGCGGTGTGGTTCGCCGACGACCAGATCCGCGAATCCGCGACGCTGGGCGGCAACATCGTCAACGCCTCGCCCGCCGCCGACGGCACGCCGCCGGTGATCGCGCTGAACGGTACGATGGAGCTCGCCTCCCGCGAAGGCGGCGTACGCCGCATGCCGATCACGGAGTTCGTCACCGGCCCCGGCCGCACGCAGATTGCGAAGGGCGAGCTTCTGGTCGCGATCGAATGCGATTCGGCGGCCGGGTACGGCGCGGCGTTCGAAAAGGTCGGCCACCGGCGCTCGCTGGTCATCTCCACCGTCTGCGTCGCCGCGCTGGTGAAGCTCGACGCGGCGATGGCGACCGTCGAGGACATACGCCTGTCGCTGGCCGGGGTCGGGCCGGTACCGGTGCGGCTCGCCGAATGCGAGGCCCTGCTGAAGGGCAGGGCGCCCGATGCCGCGCTGGTGGAACAGGCCGCTTCGCTGCCGGTGGACCGCGTGCAGTCGCGCACCCGCCAGGCATACCGGCGCGAGGTGGTGCGCAATTTCGTCTATCGCGGCATCGCCGATGCGCTGGCCGATGCCGGCCTCGCGATCGACCGCGATGCAACTCCCCTCAAGGAGGCTGCGAATGGCTGATATCGACATGAAGCTCACCGTGAACGGCCGCGCCGTGAACCGGCCGGCCGGCGCTCACATGCGTCTGCTCGACTACCTGCGCGAGACGCTGAACCTGACCGGCACCAAGGAAGGCTGCGGCGCCGGCGAATGCGGCACATGCTCGGTCTTCGTCGACGGGGTGCTGATGAAATCCTGCCTCGTGCCGGTGGCCAAGGCGCAGGGCGCGGAGATCCAGACCGTCGAGGGGCTGGCCCCCCGCGGCGAGCTGACCGCGATGCAGAAGGCGTTCCACAAGACCGGCGCCAGCCAGTGCGGATACTGCATCCCCGGCATGGTGATGGCGGCGACGGCGACGCTGCGCCGCAACCCGAGGGCGGGGCTGGAGGAGATCAAGGAAGGGCTCGGCGGGAACATCTGCCGCTGCACCGGCTATCAGAAGATCTTCGAGGCGGTGGAGCTGGCCCGCGACGTGATGAACGGCACCGCGCCGCAATCCGCGCTGGACGAGGACGCGGCGGGCGCAAGCTTCATCGGCGCCAACGTGCGCCGCATCGACGCGCCGGCCAAGGTGTCGGGCGCGCTGCGCTACGCCGGCGACATGACCGCGACCGGCATGCTGCACATGCAGGTGCTGCGGAGCCCCGTCCCGCATGCCCGCATCGTCGAGCTGGATACCTCCGAGGCCGAGGCGATGCCCGGCGTGGAGGCGGTGGTGACGTATCGCGACGTGCCGGGCGAGGACGGGTTCGGCGTGTTCGTGCACGACCAGCCGATCATCGCACGCGACAAGGTGCGCTTCGTCGGCGAGGCGATCTGCGCCGTCGCCGCCGAGAGCGAACGCATCGCCCGGGAGGCGGTGAAGAAGATCAGGCTGCGCCTCGAGGAGCTGCCGGCCGTGTTCGACGCGGAAGCGGCGATGAGGCCCGGCGCGCCGGTGCTCCACGACTACGCCGCCGACAACCTGGTGTTCCACGTGCCGATCCGCGTCGGCGACGTCGATGCGGGATTCGCCGAGGCCGACCTGATCGTCGAGGAAACCTATGAGACCCAGGCCATCGAGCACGCCTATCTGGAGCCCGAGGCCGGGCTCGCCTACATGGAGGCCGACGGCACGGTCTGCATCCATTCGCCCAGCCAGAACATCACCCATCACCGCCACATGCTGTCGCGGATCCTTGCCCTGCCGGTGAACCGCATCCGCATGGTGATGAGCCCCGTCGGCGGCGGGTTCGGCGGCAAGGAGGACATGCATTACCAGGGCTTCATGGCGCTGGCGGCGATGAAGACCGGCATGCCGGTGCGCTATGTCTTCACCCGCGAGGAATCGATCCTCGCCAGCGCCAAGCGCCACCCGTTCCGCACCCGCTACCGCATGGGGCTGAAGCGGGACGGACGCATCGTCGCGACCGAGATGCACATGGTCGCCGACGGCGGCGCCTACGGCTGCTCGACCGAGGGGGTGATGCGCAAGGGGGCGATCCTCGCCGCCGGGCCCTACGCCATCCCCAACGTGAAGATCGACGCCATCGGCGTCTACACCAACAACACGCCGTCCGGCGCGATGCGCAGCTTCGGCGCGCTGCAGTCCGAATTCGCCACCGAATGCACGCTCGACATCGCGGCCGGCAAGCTGGGCCTCGACCCGTTCGAGATCCGCCGCATCAACGCGATGCGCGACGGGGCGACGACGCATACGAAGCAGAAGCTCGGCTCGGTCAGCCTGATGCAGGTGCTGGAGGGCGCGGAGAAGGCCTCCGGCTGGGAGCCCGGCGCGCCGGCCGTGCGCGGCCCGGTGCGCGGCGATCTGCACGGCCCCGGCAACCGCGCCCCGTGCTCGCTCGGCGCCCGGCTCCAGGGGCCCGGCGAGAAACCGCCCGCCGGGCGGGAGGTGGCGTGATGGGCTTCGCCGCGAAGAAGCGCGGTCGCGGCGTCGCGGCGGGCTGGTACGGCATCGCCCGCACGGCGACCGTCGACCGCGCCGGCGCCTGGGCGGAGCTCGACGACGGCGGCACGGCGAAGATACTGACCGGCGTGACCGAGATCGGCGAGGGCATCCTCACCGTGCTCGCCCAGGTCGCGGCGGAGGAGCTGGGGGTGCGTCCGCAGGACGTGACGCTGGGCGACAACGACACCGCCCGCGTGCCCGAAGCGGCCCATGCGGGCGCGACCCGTCAGACCTACATGATCTCCAGCGCCGTGGCGCTGGCCTGCCGCGATGCGCGGGCCAAGTTCGATCCCGTGATCGCCGAGCACTGGGGCGTAGAGCCCGGCGACATCGTCGCCCATAACGGCGAGGTCTGGGCCCGCGACCGCGACAACGCCCGCATGTCGATGGAAGAGGCGGTGGCGCTGTGCAAGGGCAAGGGCGTGGTGCCGGTCGGCGCCGGCTCGTTCACCTCCGACCATACCGGGCTCGATCCCGTGGACGGCAGCGGCCGGCCGTGGATGGCCTATGTCTTCGGCGCCCAGGTCTGCGAGGTCGAGGTCGACACCGCGACCGGCGAGGTGCAGGTACTCGGCGTCTGGGCGGCGCACGACATCGGCCGGGTGGTCAATCCGCGCGGCGTCGAGGGCCAGATCGAGGGCGGCATCGTCCAGGCGCTCGGCCAGGCGCTGATGGAGGACTACCGGCTGGAGCAGGGGCGCACCACTACGCCGGGCTTCGCCAAGTACATCCTGCCGACATCGCTCGACGTGCCGCAGGTCACCTCGGTGCTGATCGAGGACCGGGACCCGCACAACCCGCTCGGTGTGAAGGGTATCGGCGAACCCGCCATGGTGCCGACCGCGCCGGCGATCATGAACGCGATCTACGACGCGGTGGGGGTGCGCATCGCGTCGCTTCCCGCCACGCCGGAAAAGGTGCTCGCCGCGCTTGCTGCGAAACGGGCGGCGGAAACGGCGGCCGGACAGGCCGCCGAGTAATGCGTTGACGTCAGAAATCGACCAACAAAACCACTGAGGAGGACCAAATGATGTTGAAGACCTTGAAAGGCCTTGTCCTTGCGCCGGCCGCCCTGGCCTTCGCGATGGCTGCGCAGGCTGCCGACTATCCCGCGAAGCCGGTTGAGATGACCGTGCTGTTCGGCGGCTCGGCCAAGACCATCGCCGATCTGCTCGCCGACGGGATGAAGAAGAAGCTCGGCGTCGCCGTGACCCCGGTCAGCCGTACCGGCGGCGGCGGTGCGGTCGGTTATTCCCACGTCGTCCAGGCCACGGCCGACGGCTACAGCATCGTGTGGAACTCCAACTCCATCTCCACGTCCCACTACCAGGGCAACATGAAGCACAACTACAAGGATTTCGACGCCATCGCCCGCGTCAGCCTTGAAGTGCCGGTGATGGCCGTGCGCGCCGATTCGGGGTGGAAGACGCTGGGCGACTTCGTCGCCGCGGCGAAGAAGAACGGCGGCAAGATGAAGGTCGGCATTTCGGGCAAGGGCAGCTTCACCCATCTGGCGTCCGCCGCCCTGTTCGACAAGGCGGGCGTCGAGGTGCGCTACATCCCCTACGGCCGCGGCCGCGCGCCGGTGGAGCTGCTGGGCGGACGCATCGACGCCGCGCTGCAATGGCCGAGCCAGTTCAAGAGCCACGCCGATGCCGGCAAGCTCACCATTCTCGCCGTGACCAGCGCCAAGCGCATCCCGCTGCTGCCCGACGTGCCGACCGCCACGGAGCAGGGCGTCGACGTCGACATCA
>WHUE01000290.1 GCA_009377375.1 Alphaproteobacteria bacterium
CGGACCGCCCGCATCCAGCGGGTCGGCTCGCAGGAACGGTCCGGTGACCTCGAGCACGTCGCCATGATGGCGATGGTCGCCGACATGCTGGATGGGATCGACAGCGGATGCGGGGATGGCCACGGGCAGGCCGGAGTTTCCGCCGACGGCCGTGCGGTGCTCGGGCAGCGGACCAAGGTCAAGACCGTAGAGGTCGTCGTTGAGTTGCACCCACGCGGTGTCGCCGCGCCGGAGGACAGCTCGGACGACCTCTCCCCGATAGCGCACCCGTTGGCCGTCATAGGCGTCGGGGCAGGCGATCAGGTCGTCCGCGGGCACCAGGGGCGGCTCCTGCTGATCACTGCCCGCGAGGTCCGGGCAGGGGGCCGGTCCCGCGGGCTCCGCAGGCGCTTCCAGCGGCGGTTCCGGACCCCCACGCTCGAGCAGCAGCGCCAGGCCCGTGACGATGCCGGCCGCGACCGCGGCGATCAGCAGGAGTCCGGCGAGCGCCTGCCGCGACGTGAGTTGCCCGCTGTCTCGAGTCACAGGCGGCCTCGCAGGGCCGCCAGGACGTAGCCGAACAGCGCGAACAGGGCGATGAACTCAAGCCT
>WHUE01000291.1 GCA_009377375.1 Alphaproteobacteria bacterium
GAAGATAAGCACAAGAAACGAAACATAGCAAGGGCTATATGTTCTGCGGCTGCAATTGTAGCACCCACGAGTTGCAAGTACTGAAAACATTTTTAGCCATTGCTATGATTTCAACCGAGGCTTACGATGAACGCGAGGAGCCATGCGATGTCCGACCAAAGCACCCGACCTGAAGAGATCAAAACTTCGCTTGTCGACCCGGACACGCAGGTCGAGAGCTTCCGACAGACCCGGAGCAACCGGCGGACCGAGCTGGTCGAGGACTATGTCGAGCTGATTGCCGACCTGATCGATGACAGCGGTGAGGCAAGGCAGGTCGAGATCGCGCAGAGACTGGGCGTTGCCCAGCCGACGGTGGCGAAGATGCTGAAGCGGCTGGCAGCGGAAGAATTGATCGTCCAGCGGCCGTACCGTGGCGTCTTCCTGACGGCTGCGGGAAGGGAAATCGCCGAAAAGTCCAAGGCGCGTCACGAGATTGTTGTGTCGTTTCTCCTCGCGCTTGGCATCAGTCCCGCCACCGCCCGCATCGATGCCGAGGGCATCGAACATCACGTCAGTGAGGAGACGCTTGAAGCGTTCGAACGGTTCAT
>WHUE01000292.1 GCA_009377375.1 Alphaproteobacteria bacterium
GAGGGCGAGCAGCCGCGACCGTAGCTTGACCGCCTTGATCCTGATGGCGACCGGCGCCGACTTATCCAAC
Source organism: Alphaproteobacteria bacterium (assembly GCA_009377375.1). GTDB lineage: Bacteria > Pseudomonadota > Alphaproteobacteria > MPNO01 > UBA2964 > WHUE01. The sequence goes on from WHUE01000292.1 coordinate 71, forward strand.
ACCGGCCCGCGGACCCGCTGCGTGGCCGGCGCCTTTGTGGTCGGCGTGGACGCGGCGCCCTTCGGCGCGTCCGGCTCTTCCGCCCGGTTCTTGCCCTGGGTCACCACGCCCGCGAGCGTCGTGCCCGCGACCGCCGCGACCACCGCGAGCACGAGCAGCCCCCGCACCAGGAAGGAGGTGCGCTGGGAATCGTGCCCCTCAGTCCGCGTGCCGGAATGGCGGGCGCGCCGAGCACCGCCGCGTCGTCGTCCGCTTCTGCGGTCGCCGCCTCGTTGCCCTGTCATGGCGTGGTGGATCTCCGCGGTCGCCACTGGGCGCGCTGGGCGTCGCGCAGCAGAACAGCGATACTCAGCGGTCTCCTAGGGCGCGACCTGGGTCTTCGGCGGCGCGGGCGGTTACGGCGACGGCGGTTCATGCCGTCACAGTGTTGCACCTTCGGACAGGCGGTGGCATCGGGCCCGGGGTTCGGATGCCGGCCGTCGCCGGGCGGTGGCCGACCGTGCCAGGAGGGTGCAGGG
>WHUE01000293.1 GCA_009377375.1 Alphaproteobacteria bacterium
GTCCCTCGACGACAGCCTGCCAAGGGGGTACGACAATGACTGCCGGTCATGCCGATGCGGTGGAGGTGCAGCGCCACGGGGCCAGTCCCGCCGCGTTCCACTGGCGCGGTCGGGTCTACCGGGTGCGCGGCGTGCTCGCACACTGGCTGGAGACCGGGCCCTGGTGGCAGTCGGCCTCCGTTCGCGGCCTGCTCGCCACCGATGCTCCCAACCGGCCGGCAGGCGCCGCCGGCGCCGCCGGCGAGCGCGAGTTCTGGCAGGTCGAGGCCGTGGTGGGCAGGCAGAGCCTGCCCGGTGTCTACGAGCTGTGCTGCGACTGGAGCCGCGGCGACCCTGGCGAGTGGTCGGTGACCACTCTCGATGCCGAGGGAGGGGGCTCGTGATGAGCGCCGAGCCGGCCGGGCGCAGCGATCCCCGGCTGGCCAGGCGCAGCCGCGCGGGCACCCGCGCACGTGCCCGCCGGCTGGGGTTCTCCGCGCCCGCGTACCTGGAGCAGGCGCGCTCGGTGCTGGCCGAGGCGTCGACGCCGGAGTCGGGCACCTCTCCGGCGCTGCGGTTCGCGTCCGCGCACCTGGCGGCGCTGCGAT
>WHUE01000294.1:0-358 GCA_009377375.1 Alphaproteobacteria bacterium
GGGGACTAATCACCGCGGCCTGAATCCATTCCAAGACGGCGACCTTGTCGAAATCGAAACCGAGCCCCTGGGCCGGCTGCGCGTGAACATTCGCGACGATCTCAAGCGCACGTGGGCCAGGGAAACGCGGCTGCAGCGGCAGGAAAAGGGGCTTGAAGGTTTTACTCCCCAGCTCACCGGCAAGTACGCCAAGGAGTAGAAGCCGTGAGTCGTCAAGGGTGAGGCGTGAGTGTGATACAGGATCTTTGGTCTTGGCCTGCTGACGCGCTGCAACGACTCGGGCACTTTGCTGATAACAAATGTTTTGTTTAGGCTGCTCGAAACCTTTTAATACGAATTGAACGGTTTGAACTATTTC
>WHUE01000294.1:368-587 GCA_009377375.1 Alphaproteobacteria bacterium
GGGAGAAAATCCATTGAAAACAAATACCGCTAACGAAACGATACAGACAAAAGATCGCCAATCCAAAGATTCCCGCATCGATCGCCCCGAGGATCTGGGAAAACCGCAAATGAAGTGGGGTAGCGACGTGGTTGCCGAAGCCACACGAAGGCTCGACCTCAAATACATCGCCCTTGTGCCCGGCGCCAGCTATCGCGGGTTCCACGACAGCATCGTCAA
>WHUE01000295.1 GCA_009377375.1 Alphaproteobacteria bacterium
CCCTCGTGGATCACCACGCCGCGCTTGAGCCGCGCCGGCGGGTGCTAGCATCGGACAGATGTCATCTGTGACCGATCCCGCGCGCGCGCCCGTCATCGTCGATGGGATGCGAACGCCGTTCGGGCGCTACGGCGGCGCCCTGAAGGACGTCCGCCCCGATGACCTGGCCGCACACGTCATTCGCGCGCTGGTGGATCGGACCGGGATTGACCCGGCTTCGATCGACGACGTCATCCTCGGAGCCGCCAACCAGGCGGGCGAGGACAACCGTAACGTCGGGCGCATGGCCGCGCTTCTGGCGGGGCTGCCGATCGGGGTGGCTGGGCAGACGGTCAACCGGCTGTGCGGCTCCGGTCTCCAGGCGGTGGTGGCCGCGGCCCATGCGATCGCCTACGGCGACGGCGAGGTCTTCGTGGCCGGCGGCGTCGAATCCATGACGCGAGCACCGTTCGTGACTCTCAAGTCATCGGCCGCTTTCCCGCGCGGCGAGCAGACCATGTACGACACCACCATGGGGTGGCGCTTCACGAACCCACGCCTGGCCGATGCGTACGATCCGTACTCCATGGGAGAGACCGCCGAGAAC
>WHUE01000296.1 GCA_009377375.1 Alphaproteobacteria bacterium
CCGGAAAAGCACTGCGATGCGATCATGCCGGCTTGTTTCACGTGGCCTGGATAACGCTGCTTGATGGCGACGACGGTGAATTGCCGTGGACCCGGTTCGTGCGACCAGACCCCGCGAATCTCTGGCACCCCAGATTTTTTCAGCTCCTCCCACACATGCGCCGAGCGCGTGATCGCGCGCAGCAACGTCAGCGTGTGCGGCGGGCGTGCCGGGTTGGCGCAAGAGACGATGGGATTGTTGCGATGCAGAATTCTTTTGACTCGGATGAACGGCTCCAGACTTTTCGGACTGGCGTAGTAGCCGGGCCACTCGCCGAACGGGCCTTCGTCTCTCAATTCGTGGGGTCCAATCTCGCCTTCCAAAACAATTTCCGCATCCGCCGGGTATGGCAGTCCGGTGATATCGCTGCGAATGACTTTGGTCGGGTTGCCCCTAAGGCCGCCGGCGAAATCGAACTCGCTAATGCCGGCCGGTACTGGACAGGATGCGGCGAACCAATCGAGCGGGTCGCTGCCAAGAACCACGTTGACCGGCATCGCCTGGTTTTTCTCGAAGTATTTCTGTTTGTGAATATAGCCGTGTT
>WHUE01000297.1 GCA_009377375.1 Alphaproteobacteria bacterium
TTCACCAGGGTGCGCACGTAATCCTCCATCCCCGCCATGCCGTCGGCGAGCGCGCGCAGCACGTCGTCCGGCGTGCGCCCGCCATTGGTGGCCTTCAGGTACGCGAACGCCTGCCCCGCGTCGTGGGCGGAGCGCATCGCGCCGTAGGAGCAGACGGAAATGCCGCCCGGGTTGGCCATCTTGTCGATCAGCAGCACGCGGGCGCCTGCGTCATGCGCCTCGATGGCCGCGATGCCGCCGGCATAGCCGTAGCCGACGATGACGATGTCGTAGCTGTCGTGGAAACCCTGCGCGGTGGGTTCGGTCATGTGCCTGTGTCCTCTGCCTGTTCGCCCGTGTCCGGCGTTACTCCAAGTTTCGGTCGTCATGGTCGGCGAAGGCCGACCATGACGACAGGGGGGGTGGCGCACCGGAAACCGGTTCAGGCGCCGACGAAGCGTTCCATGAAAGGTATGCCGCGCGACCTTGCCCCGTGCAGAACCTTGCCCCAGCGGACGGGGCCGCGCAACCGGGGGCGGGGCGGAATCGGGGCGTCAGCGGCGCCCGGACGTGTCGGGACACGACCGCACCCCCTCCACCG
>WHUE01000298.1 GCA_009377375.1 Alphaproteobacteria bacterium
CGGTGACGCGGTCGACTCCGCGCGCAAGGGCGATGCGCAGGGCACCACCGACGGGGTCGGCAAGACCGCAGGCGACACCGTCGACGGCGTCAGGAAGACCGTCCGCGGCGCCACCGGCGGCGGGTCATCAGGCTCGGGCGACTCCGGCGGCTCCTCCGGGTCGGGTTCGGCTGGCGACGGCCAGTCCACCGGCGGCAGCTCCGCCGACTCGGGCACGCACGGCTCTGGCGCGTCCGGCTCGACGGACACCGGCGGCAAGAACCGGAACAAGGCACGCGCGTCGCACGCGGCAGGGCCCGCCGCGGCCGGTGCCGCGGAAACCTCGCTCGCCGTCCACCTGCAGCAGTGGGCCGGCCAGCGGCGCTCGCTCGCGTCCCTCGGCTCCCGCTCGTCGACTACGCGCTTCGCCGACCGGCAGGTGCGCCGGCCCGAGGTCGCCCCGCCGCCGGCCGAAACCTCGGACCGGAAGGACCGCGAGGACCAGCAGGAGCCCATCGACCTCGGCGCGGCCCGCCCCGCGGCGGACACCTCGGCCCCCGGCCGGCAGCAGCCACCGCCGGCGACCGTCGTCCTCGCCTCG
>WHUE01000299.1 GCA_009377375.1 Alphaproteobacteria bacterium
GGCAGCCGCTTCGGGATGGTCGGAGCGCGCGCCAGCGCGGCGTGTCCTGCAGGCGGCGGTATCGTGTCGTCCATGACTCAGCTGGTCCGTCGCGGCTCCGGCCTCGCGTTGCTCGCCCTGGTCTGCGCGCTGGCGGCGCATCTGCTGATGCAGGTCGGTGGCGCTCGGGCGGGAGCATCGGCGTCCGATGACCACACCGGTGGCGTGGCCGTCGCCGTCACCGGAGCGGCAGCGTCGCCTACCGGCTCCGCCGAGCCACCACCTCATGGCGTTGACGCGTTCGGCGGCAGTCGCCGCTGTCTGGCTCAGCCGCCCTGCCGTCGGCGCGGTAGTGCGCCAAACCGCGGGCGGGTTTCTGGTCACGGACACGGCCATGCGCCCGAGCCGACCAGGGGAGCCTTGCCATCCTCCGTGGCGGGACCGCTCACCGATCGAGCAGGGCGTGCTCCTCAGGATCTAGTGGCGTGGCGGGTACGCCCGCCGCACTCCGCCACCCACCGTCGGCTCGGACGGATGACCCACCGGGACCCACGGTGGTTTCGCCCTCATCGCAAACACATCCTTGAGGAGGAACCGTGC
>WHUE01000029.1 GCA_009377375.1 Alphaproteobacteria bacterium
CAACGAGAACAACGCCGTCGGGCTGCTGCACGAGGAGATGCGGCGCGCCGGCTCGATCATCCTTGCCGCGGGCGACGCGCACCGCGTGCCGGCCGGCGGCGCGCTGGCGGTCGACCGGGACGGGTTCGCCGGCGCGGTGCAGGCGGCGCTGCAGGACCATCCACTCGTCGAGGTCCAGCGCGAGGAGGTTTCCGGCCTGCCGCCGGAAGATTGGGACAGCGTGATCGTCGCCACCGGCCCGCTGACTTCGGACGCGCTGGCGGAAGCCATCCGCGACCTGACGGGCGAGGATTCGCTCGCCTTCTTCGACGCCATCGCGCCCATCGTCCATTTCGACTCGATCGACATGTCGAAGGCGTGGTTCCAGTCGCGCTACGATAAGGGCGACGGGCGGGACTACATCAACTGCCCGATGACCGCGGAACAGTACGACGCCTTCATCGACGCCCTGCTGGAAGGCGAGGCCACCGAGTTCAAGGAGTGGGAGAAGGACACCCCCTATTTCGAGGGCTGCCTGCCCATCGAAGTCATGGCCGCGCGCGGGCGCAGAACGCTCTCCTACGGCCCGATGAAGCCGGTCGGGCTGACGAACCCGCACAGCGCGGAGAAGCCCTACGCCGTCGTCCAGCTTCGTCAGGACAACGCGCTGGGGACGCTCTACAACATGGTCGGGTTCCAGACCAAGCTGAAGCATGGCGAGCAGAGCCGCGTCTTCCGCACCATCCCGGGGCTGGAGGGCGCGAGCTTCGCGCGGCTGGGCGGGCTGCACCGCAACACTTTCCTCAACTCGCCCCGCCTGCTCGACGGCGCGCTGCGGCTCAGGGCCATGCCGCAGCTACGCTTCGCCGGCCAGATCACCGGCGTCGAAGGCTATGTGGAAAGCGCCGCCATCGGGCTGCTGGCCGGCCGCTTCGCCGCCGCCGAACGTCTCGGCCGCGCCTCCGCCCCGCCGCCGCCGACCACCGCGCTGGGCGCCCTGATCGCGCATATCACCGGCGGGGCCGAAGCCGAGACCTTCCAGCCGATGAACGTCAATTTCGGCCTGTTCCCGCCCCTCGAAGGCCGCCATCGCGGCCGCGAGCGCAAGCAGGCCTATTCCCGCCGGGCGCTCGCCGACATCGACGCCTGGCTCGGGGAGACGGCAGCCGCAGCGGAGTAGCTCAGAACCGTCCCGTCCGGTTCGCCCATGTCAGGCGAAGCTGGACCGCCAGCGGACCCGGCGGGCGCATCGCGTGCGGATCGTAGCCGGCGCGAGCGAGCCGGCGCAGCGTGAGTCCGCCGAGCGCGGCGGGCAGCAGCGCCGCCTTTGCCGCACCGGGCACGGCGGCGCGCCCCGCCCGCGCCTGCGCCAGATGCGACCGCGCTTCCTCCGCGACGCCACGGCAGACGGCGGCCAGCGCCTCGCGGTTCCGGTTCTCGACGACGTCGCCCGCGCGCAGCCCCGCCCCGGCCAGCAGCTCCGCCGGCAGATAGACCCGGCGCTGCGCGGCGTGGAACGGCACGGCGCGCAGCAGCCCCGCCAGCGCGTGCGCAATGCCTGCCGCCTCCCCCGCCGCCAGCGACGCCTCGTCCCGCGCGCCGCACGCGGTCAGCGCGAGGCGTACCAGCCCGCCGCTGCTCGTCCGCGCATAGGCGATCAGCGCCGCCAGGGTCGGCGGCGGCGCCTCTTCCATATCCTGCTCCCGCGCCTCCAGCACGGCGTCGAAGGGTGCGCGCGGCAATCCGTGCGCCGCCACCGCGTCAGCCAGGGCCAGCACCACCGCGTGGCGGCGCGGCGCGCCCGCATAGATCCCGTCCAGCGATTCGCGCCACCATTGCAGCCTGATCCGCCCCAGCAGCGGCTCGGATACGATCTCCGGTATGCGCGCGACCTCGAGGTTGAAGGCGTGCAGCGCGAACAGGGCGGCGCGCGCGGACCGGGGGGCGAACAGGTCGGCGAGGTAGCGCTCGCGGTCGTGCCGGCGCAGCTCGGCCGCGCAGTGCTCGGCGGCGGCGCGGGCGTCCATCGCGCCGTCCGGGGATGCGAACGACTCGGTCAACGCGATATATGTGTTAAAGAGTTGGGCATCGCGAAACGACGATAGACGATGGACAGCACCGTCGAAACCGGCAAGCGGCCTCTGCCGCGCCCCAGCAGCCCGACAAGGACCCGGACGGAGGAGAACTTCCCGGTCGCCAGCCGGCTGATTCCGGCTGCGCTGCGCCCCCATGTCCACCGCTTCTACCTGTGCGTCCGCGCCGCCGACGACGTGGCCGATTCGCCCGATCTGACCCCGGCCGACAAGGCCGCGCTGCTGGAGGCGATGGATGCGGCACTCCGGGGCGAAGGCGCCGACGACTACGCCACCCGCCACGCCCGCGACTTCCGGGCCAGCGCGCTGGAAACCGGCGTGACGGTAGAACACGCCCGCCACCTGCTCCAGGCCTTCACGATGGACGTGACGAAGCTGCGCTACCGGAACTGGAGCGAGCTGGTCAATTACTGCCTCTACTCCGCCGCCCCGGTCGGCCGCTATCTGCTGGACCTGCACGGCGAGGATCAGTCCGCGCGCCCGGCGACGGACGCGCTGTGCATCGCGTTGCAGATTCTGAACCATCTTCAGGATTGCGGCGACGACTACCGCGAGCTCGACCGCGTCTACATACCGGAGCCGTGGCTGAAGGAGGCCGGGCTGGACGTATCCGCGCTCGGCGCCGGGCCGTCCGGCCCCGCGATGCGGGGCGTGCTCGACCGCGTGCTCGACCGCACCGACGAACTGATCGTCCGCGCCGCTTCCGGCCCGCCGATGATCCGCCATCGCGGGCTGCGGCTGGAAACGGCCGTCATCGTCGCCATCGCGCGCCGGCTTTCCGCCCGGCTGCGCCGGCGCGACCCGCTGGCCGGGCGGGTGGAGCTCGGCGCGTGGGACAAGGCGATGGCGTTTTCCGCCGGCATCGTCCGCGGCTGGCGGGCCCGCTGATGGCAACTGTCCATGTCGTCGGCGGAGGACTGTCCGGCCTCGCCTGCGCGGTGCGCAGCGCGCAGGCCGGGCGCAAGGTCGCGCTGTACGAAGCGGCGCCGCAGGCCGGCGGGCGCTGCCGGTCCTTCCTCGACGACGGGCTCGGCTGCCTGATCGACAACGGCAGCCACATGCTGCTCGGCGCCAACACCTCCACCCGCGACTACCTGTCCGGGATCGGCTCCGCGGGGATGCTGCAGGAAATCGCCCCGGCCGGGTTTCCCTTCCTTGAGCCCGCCACCGGGCGCCGCTGGACCCTCCGGCCCGGCTCGCCGTGGCTGCCGCTGTGGCTTCTGTCGAAGAGCCGGCGCGTGCCCGACACCTCGCCCTCCGATTATCTCCAGGTGCTGCGCCTCGCCCGCGCCGGCCCGCGCCAGACCGTCGCCGACTGCGTCGACACGGCGAACCCGCTGTTCGAGCGGCTGTGGCAGCCCATGTGCTGCGCCGCGCTCAACACCGATGCGCGGGAAGCCTCGGCGCGGCTGATGTGGCGGGTGGTCGCGCAGACGCTGCTCAAGGGCGAGGCGGCCTGCCGGCCGATGATCTTCACCCGCGGCCTGACGCCGACCCTGATCGACCCCGCCCTGAAGGTGCTGCAGAACCATGGCGCGAATGTTCGCTACCAGGCCCGGGTCAGGGGTCTGCGCTGGCAAAACGGCCGCGTGGTCGCCCTCCACTTCCCCGAAGGGCTGATGCGGCTGGAGGCGGACGACGCGCTGGTGCTGGCAGTGCCGCCGGACATATGCCGCGAGATATGGCCCGCCATCGAAGCACCGGAGCAGTACCGGCCCATCGTCAATATCCATTTCCGCCTGCCGGAGCCGGTCGCGCTGCCCGGCGCGATGCCGTTCCTGGGACTCATCGGCACCGATTCGCAATGGCTGTTTTCGCGCGGCGACGTGCTGTCGGTCACCATCAGCGCGGGCGAACGCTTCGTCGACCGCCCCAGCTGGGAGCTCGCCAACCACATCTGGGACGAGGTGACCCACGCCATGGGGCGCAACATGGGCCGGCTTCCGCCCTGGCGCGTGATCAAGGAGCGCCGCGCCACCATCGCACAGACGCCGGCCGTCGCGGCGCACCGTCCGGGGCCCGAAACCGCCCTTTCCAACATGTTCCTCGCCGGGGACTGGACCGATACCGGCCTGCCCGCGACGATAGAAAGCAGCATCCGCTCCGGCCATGTCGCGGCGCGGCTCGCGCTGCGCGCGATGGACCGGCGCCCGGCCGACAAGTGACGGGCGCCCGCGCGGGATGATCCGGCCACTACAGAAGCGGGCCGCTATTTCCCGTTGCCTGGCAGGGTTTTCCATAGTCCCAGATAATGCTATAAATGTGCGCCTGAACTACAAAATCTTGTGGAAGAACCGCGTAATCGCTTAAGGGGGTGCAGAAATGGCCAAGATACTTTCCGATCTTAAAAGCACGATCATCGCCGGGGTTGTCCTGGCGATCGTGCTCCTCATCGTCCTCGCCGGCTGGCACAAGGCCGGCGCGTCGTTCGACTTCGGATGGTGGGCTTTCTTCTTCCGCTGGCTCCACGTGCTCAGCGGCGTGATGTGGATCGGCATTCTCTGGTACTTCAACTTCGTCCAGATTCCGAACATGCCGAACATTCCGGCCGAGCAGCGCCCGGCGGTCACCAAGGTCATCGCGCCGGCGGCCCTGTTCTGGTTCCGCTGGGGCGCGATGGCGACCATCGTCACCGGGCTGATCCTCGCCTGGATGAACGGCTACATCATGGACGCGATCACCATCGGCCTGACCAGCGGCGTTGCCAAGCACAGCGCCATCGGCATCGGCATGTGGCTGGGCACCATCATGTGGTTCAACGTGTGGTTCATCATCTGGCCGAACCAGAAGATCGCGCTCGGACTGGTCGAGGCGGACGACGCGGCCAAGGCCGCCGCCGGCCGCAAGGCTATGCTGTTCTCGCGAACGAACACGATGCTGTCGATCCCGATGCTCTACGCCATGGTGTCGGCGCAGAACATCTTCTGACGCGCGCGGCACGCTTAGGATAACGGGGGGCCTTCGGGTCCCCCGTTTTTTTGCTACAACCTCGTCGAACGCCGAACCACCCGGTTAACGGCATGAACGGCACGCCATTGCGCAACCCCGCCTTCCGGCGCCTCTTCGCGGGCCAGGTCGCCTCGCTGTTCGGCTCCGGTCTCGCGACCGTCGCGCTCGCGCTGATGGCATACAGCCTCGCCCCGGACCGCGCCGGCAGCACCCTCGGCACGGCGCTCGCCATCAAGATGGTCAGCTATGTCGCGATCGCGCCGCTTGCCGGCGCGCTGACCGCGCGCCTGCCGCGCCGCGCCTACCTCGTCGCGCTCGACCTGATCCGCGCCGCCGCCGTCGCCTGCCTCCCGTTCGTGGACTCGCTATGGCAGGTCTACGCCCTGATCTTCGTTGTCAGCGCCGCATCGGCCGGGTTCACCCCCGTCTTCCAGGCCACCATTCCCGACATCCTGAAGGACGATGAGCAGTACACCCGCGCGCTGAGCTGGTCCCGCATCGCCTACGATCTCGAGAACCTGCTCAGCCCGATGCTCGCGGCCGCGCTGTTGACCGTGACCGCGTTCCACACTCTTTTCGTCCTCAACGCTATCGGCTTCCTCGCCTCCGCGGCGCTGGTCCTCTCGGTGGCACTGCCGCGCGGCAGGCCGCCGGCGCGCGAGGCGGGGCTGTGGTCCGACATCGCCTTCGGCGGCACCCTCTACCTGCGCACGCTCCGGCTGCGCGCCCTGCTGCTCCTGTTCCTGGGCGTCGCGGTCGCCGGCGCGATGGTGATCGTCAACACGGTGGTCTATGTACGCACCGTCCTCGCGCTGGGCGATACCGATGTCGCGCTGGCCTTCGCGGCATTCGGCGCGGGATCGATGGCCGTCGCCCTCGCGCTGCCGCGATTGCTGAAACATGCCGCCGAACGGACGGTGACGGTTTCGGGCGGCGTGATGCTGTCGACGGGGCTGGCCCTCGCGACGGCGCTGCCGTCCTTCGGAGGAATGCTCGGGCTTTGGGCCGTCCTCGGCGCGGGCGCGTCCCTGGTCCAGACGCCGGCGGCCCGGATTCTGCGGCGGTCCTGCCATGAGGAGGACCGATCCCCGCTCTATGCCGCCCATTTCGCCCTTTCGCATCTGTGCTGGTTGTTCGCCTATCTCCTCGCGGGTCATGGCGGCGCCGCACTGGGCCTGCCCGCGACCTTCGCCGCCGCCGCCGCGCTCGCCGCGGCCGCCACGGCGCTGGCATGGCTGCTCTGGCCCGCGGCAGACAAAGCGGAGCTCGAACACGAACATGAGGAGATCGTGCACGCTCACTGGCACACGCATGACGACGTACATCACGACCACAACGAGGGGAACACCGGGGAGAAGGAACCACACAGCCACGTCCACCGGCACGGGCCGGTTCGTCACCGTCATGCGTTCGTCATCGATCTTCACCACAGGCATTGGCCATGACTGCTGTTGCACCCGCCCTTAATCCGAATGCCGGAATCGGAAAAACGTGATAGGAGTCGGTTGCGGGGCTGACGGTGGCCGCCCCGCTCCAGAGACGAGCGATCGTCCAAGCGCTGCCGCAAACCCGTCCCGACGGGGCTGCGGTCATGGTTGCTCGAATGTCATGCCAGCGTAACCACCTTTCTCCCCGCTCCGCCGGAACACGGATAGCCGCTGGATGATCGCGTCATGACCGAAACCGTTTCCCCTGCCCGGGCCCCATCCGACGCATCCGCCGATCCGGAGACGCCCGTCCCGTTCGGAGCGGCGTTCCGGGTCTGGCTGCGCATCGGGCTGCTCAGCTTCGGCGGACCCGCCGGGCAGATCGCGCTGATGCATCGCATCATCGTCGACGAGAAGCAGTGGCTGTCCGAGGCGCGCTACCTGCATGCGCTGAACTACTGCATGCTGCTGCCCGGCCCGGAGGCCCAACAGCTCGCCACATACACGGGGTGGCTGCTCAACCGCACACTCGGCGGCATCGTCGCCGGCGGTCTGTTCGTCTTGCCCGGCGCGCTCGTCATGCTTGCGCTCAGCGCGCTCTATGCCGGGTTCAGCGAGTTCGGCGTCGTCAACGCGCTCTTCTACGGCATCAAGGCCGCGGTGCTGGCGGTGGTGCTGGAGGCGCTGATCCGGATATCGAAGCGCGCGCTGAAAAACGGGCTGATGTACGCCATCGCCGCCGGCGCCTTCGTCGCAATCTTCGCCTTCGATGTGCCCTTTCCAGCCATCATCGCCGTGGCAGCGCTGATCGGCATGGCCGGCGCCCGCATCGCGGCCGGCAAGCTGGTCGTGATCAAGGGGCCGGAAGCGGCTACCGACGTGGACGACTCGCTCACCGGGCGCGCCCTGATGGCCGGCGGGCTCTCGCACACGAAGCCCTCGGCGCGGTTTGCGGCGGGCGCCCTCGTCGTATGCCTGACGCTGTGGCTGGGGCCGATCGCGGTCCTGTTCGCGACGCTCGGGCCGCAGAACGTCTTCACGCAGGAGGCCGTGTTCTTCTCCAAGATGGCTGTCGTCACCTTCGGTGGCGCCTATGCCGTGCTCGCCTACGTCGCGCAGCAGGCCGTGGAGATCTACGGCTGGATGGCTCCCGGGCAGATGCTGGACGGGCTCGGCCTCGCCGAGACCACGCCGGGGCCGCTGATCCTGGTGACCCAGTTCGTCGGCTTCCTGGGCGCGTACCGCAATCCGGGCGCGCTGGACCCGATGACCGCCGGCGCGCTCGGCGCGCTGGTCACCACCTGGACCACGTTCCTGCCGTGCTTCCTGTGGATTTTCCTCGGCGCGCCCTATGTCGAGGCGCTGCGCGGCCGGGCGGCGCTCAACGCCGCGCTTTCGGCGATCACCGCCGCCGTGGTGGGCGTGATCCTCAACCTCAGCGTCTGGTTCGCGCTGCACGTGGTGTTCGACCGCGTCGGCGGTGTGAATGTCGGTGTGATCAAGATCGCCGTGCCAGTGTGGCATACCGTCGACTGGTTCGCCTGCGCGCTGTCCCTCGGCGCGGCGCTCGCCATGCTCCGGTTCCACGTCGGCATGATCCCGACCCTCGCGGCCTGCGCCGCGCTGGGCTTGGGGCGCTGGTACGTCTTCGGTTAGAGCATGATCCAGCCAGATAGAACTGCCTGCGCCGCGGGCATTTTGCGTCGAGGGCAGGAGCGTGGCGCAGCGCGATGCCTTCGCATCGGGCAAGCCACGCGACGCACCCCCGCCGCAAAATGCCCCGGCCCGGAGGGTTGCGCGCAGACGGTTCTATCTGGCTGGATCATGCAGGAGCGATCAGACCGCGATCAGCGCGGCGGCGACCGCGCGATCCTCGGACAGCAGCACGTTGAAGGTGCGGCACGCCGCGCCGGTGTCCATGGGCTCCACCGCCACGCCCCGCGTGCGCAGGCCCGCGCGCAGCGTGGCGGACAGGGGGGCGATCGCGTCGCCGCAACCGATCAGCAGCAACTCCACCACCGCGTCGGCCTCCAGGATCGGGGCGAGGCTTTCCATCGTGATCGCGTCGGCCGATGCCGCCTGCCAGCGCAGCGTCACGCCAGGCAGTATCAGGACGGAGCCGTCGTAAAGGGTGCCACAGATGCGGAAGCCCCCATCGCCGTATGCTTCGACGATCTGCGCGCCGGCCGGGACAGGCGGGGTTATGTCGACCATCGGCTCAGGACGAGGCCGTCGCCGGGTCCTCGGCCTCTTTGTCCTGGATTACGCTCGACCGCAGGTTCATGTGGATCAGCAGCGGCGCCGCAATGAAAATCGACGAGTAGGTTCCCACCGTCACCCCCCAGATCATGGCGAAGCTGAACCCCTTGATCACCTGCCCGCCGAAGAAGAACAGGACGATCAGGGCGATCAGTGTGGTCACGCTGGTGAGGATGGTGCGCGACAGGGTGTCGTTGAGGCTGAGATCAAGCAGCTGCCCCAGCGGCATCTGCTTGTACTTGCGCAGGTTCTCGCGCACGCGGTCGTAGACGACCACGGTGTCGTTGATCGAATAACCCGCAATGGTCAGGATCGCGGCCACGGTGGACAGGTTGAATTCCAGCCCGACGATCGAGAACACGCCGATGGTCAGGATCACGTCATGGGCCAGCGCGACCACCGCACCCACGCCGAATTGCCATTCGAAGCGGAACCAGATGTACATGAGCATCGCGCCGAGCGCGAGCAGCACCGCCATCACCCCCGCCTCGATCAGCTCGCCCGAGACCTTGGGACCGACGAACTCCACCCGCCGATAGCTGACGCCGGCGCCGAGAGCCTGCTTCACCGCCTCGACCGCCTTGGCCTGGCTTTCCGCGTCACCCTGCTGGCGTTCGATGCGGATCAGCACGTCCGTATCGCGTCCGAACTCCTGCAGCGCCACCTCGCCGAGTCCGAGCCCGTTGAGCTGGGCCCGCAGCGGACCGAGCTCCGTCGGCTCCGGCGTGCGGATCTCGATCAGGATGCCGCCGCGGAAATCGATGCCGTAGTTGAGTCCCTTGGTGAGAAAGAAGCCGACCGAAGCGACGCAGGCCAGCAGTGAGAAGATCATCGCGAGCCGCCGGAACGACATAAAGCGGACGCTGGTGCCGGTCGGGATGATGTTGACCATCTTCATCGGAAGATCTCCTCGTCCCGCTCAGACCGGCAGTTTCTGCGGCCGGCGCCGGCGCAGCCACAGGACCACCATCAGCCGCGTCACCATGATCGCCGAGAACATGGAGGTGACGATGCCGATCGACAGCGTGACGGCGAAGCCGCGCACCGGACCGGAACCGAACAGGTACAGCAGGACCGCCGCGATCAGCGTGGTGACGTTGGCGTCGATGATCGTCTTGAAGGCGCGCTGATAGCCGGCGTCCACCGCGGAAATCGGCGTTCGTCCGGCCCGCTCTTCCTCGCGGATGCGCTCGAACACCAGCACGTTGGCATCCACCGCCATCCCGATGGTCAGAACGATCCCGGCGATGCCCGGCAATGTCAGCGTCGCCTGCAGCACCGACAGCATCGCGCCGATCAGCACGATATTCAGCAACAGCGCGACATCCGCCATCAGCCCGAAAAGGCCGTAGGTCATCGCCATGAAGACGATGACCACGACCAGCGCGAGCACGCAGGCTACCTCGCCCGCGCGAATGGAGTCTGCGCCGAGATCCGGGCCGACGGTGCGCTGCTCGACCACGCTGATCGGCACCGGCAGCGCGCCCGAACGCAGCAGCAGCGCGAGATCGCGCGCCGACTGGGTCGTGAAGTTGCCCGAAATGATGCCGTTGCCGCCCAGTATGGCCTCGCGTATGACCGGCGCGCTGATCACCTGGTTGTCGAGGACGATGGCGAACGGCTTGCCAACGTTGCGCCGCGTCACGTCGCCGAAGCGCCGCGCGCCTATGGCATCGAACCGGAAGCTCACCACGGGCTGGCCGTCCTGGATGGTCGGCTGGGAATCGACCAGCATGTCGCCCGTGACGAGCGCCCGCTTGCTTACCAGGTATTCGATCGGACGGCCGTCGGGTCCCATGTCTTCGTTCGACGGCACGTACATCGACCCCGGAGGCGCCCGCCGTCCGTCCGACGCCCCGAAGGGAACCGAATCGTCGACCAGATGGAAACTCAGCTTCGCCGTCTTTCCGATCAGCCGGATGATCTCCTCCGCGTTCCTGACGCCCGGAAGCTGCACCAGAATGCGGTTGGACCCCTGGCTCTGGATCGTCGGCTCGCGCAGGCCCGATTCGTTGACGCGGATGCTGACGATCTGGATCGACTGCTGCAGCGCGGTGGAGCGCAGGTCGCGCAACCGTTCCTCCGTCAGCGTTAGCGTAATCCGCCCATCGGTTTCATCGAGATTCATCCCCTGTTCGAGCGTGCGAAGCGCGCTCCGCGCCCTGGAGACGTCCTCCGCATTGCGAATGGTGACGCCGACGCCGTTGGGAATCCGTCCGATGCCGGTATAGCCGATGCGTTCGTTGCGGAGCGCGACGCGGGCGGCGTCGACCATCGCGTTCAGCCGTTCCTTGATCGCCTCCTCGACCTCCGCCTCCAGCAGCAGATGCGCGCCGCCGCGAAGATCCAGCCCGAGATTGATCTGCTTGTGCGGCAACCAGGACGGAATCGCGTCCGCGGCCTCGCGAGAAATGAAGTTCGGCGCCAAGTAGATCAGCCCGAACAGGCTGATCGCCGCGACGAGAATCATCTTCCACCTGGCGAAATAAACCATGCCGAACGCCCTGAGCCTCTACCGCCTGCCAGCCGCGCTAGCTGCCCTTGATTTCCTTCGACTCGGCCTGGTCCTGTTCTTCCGCGTCATCCTCATCGTCGTCCTCGTCCTTGGGCTCGGTCTTGGCCAGCACGTCGCTGACCATGCCGCGCACGACCCGGACACGGACATCCTGGGCGATTTCCAGCGTCAGCTCGCTGTCGCTGACCCGCGTGATCTGGCCGATAATGCCGCCGGCGGTGACCACCCGGTCGCCCCGGCGCAGTGCCGCCAGCATTTCGCGGTGCTGTTTCTGCTTCTTCTGCTGCGGCCGGATCAGCAGGAAATAGAAGACCACGAAGATCAGAACCAGCGGAAGCAACGACTCGAGGCCGCCGAAGCCGCCACCGGCAGCCTGGGCATATGCCGGCGAAATGAACATGCACGTCTCCTAATTCGTCCCTGTCGAAAGCTGCCGGACTATAACGCCCAATACCGGCCTTGCAAACGAGTTCCGCTATAAAAGCGGGGAGTTTCGGCTTGCCCCGATCCTTTCCCGCGCATAGGTTTTCCGCCGCCCGAAACAGGACACGTCATGGCCGATAACCTTAACGACGAACTGCTCCGCCGCATCGCGGATGCGCTGGACCGACTGAGCCCGCCGCCGGCGGAGTCCGCCCCGCTGGATGCCGCCGAGGCCTTCGTCTGGCATGCCGAGGACGCGAGGCTTGCCCCCGTCGCCGCCGTGAACCGGGTGGATATCTCGCTGCTTCGGGGAATCGACCGGGCGCGGGACATCCTGCTGGAGAACACCCGCCGGTTCGCCGCCGGGCTCCCGGCCAACAACACGCTGCTGTGGGGCGCCCGCGGCATGGGCAAGTCCAGCCTGGTCAAGGCCGTCCACGCGACGGTTCTTGCCGCGAGCGAGGCGCCGCTCAAGCTGATCGAGATTCACCGGGAGGATATCGCCTCGCTCTCCCGGCTGCTGCCCGTGCTGCGCGCCGCGGCGGACTGCCGCTTCATCCTGTTCTGCGACGACCTGTCGTTCGACGGGCAGGACGACGCGTACAAGTCGCTGAAGGCCCTGCTGGAAGGCGGGCTGGAGGGACGGCCGGCAAACGTGCTGTTCTACGCCACGTCGAACCGCCGCCATCTGATGCCGCGCGACATGATCGAGAACGAGCGCTCCCGCGCCATCGCCCCGGCCGAGGCGGTGGAGGAAAAGGTTTCGCTGTCGGACCGGTTCGGCCTGTGGCTCGGCTTTCACGCCTGCGACCACGAAACCTACTTCGCCATGGTCGACGGCTACGCCGAACGCTTCGGGCTGGAGATGGATGCGGAGGCGCTCCACGCCGCGGCGAACGAATGGTCGGTCACGCGCGGCGCGCGCTCCGGCCGCGTCGCATGGCAGTTCATCCAGGATCTGGCCGGGCGGCTCGGAAAGACGCTGAGCTGAAGCTTCCACCGGCCCCGCCGGCACCGGCCATCCGGATCATGTAGGGCATCGGATCGACCGCGCGGTCGCCGCGCCTCAGCTCGAAATGCAGCTGCGGGCTGGAGACGTTGCCGGTGCGCCCGACCCTGGCGATCGACTGGCCCCGCCGCACGATGTCGCCGCGGTTGACGAGAAGCTCCTTGCCGTGCGCATAGGCGCTCATCCAGCCGTCGGCGTGCTTGATGAGCAGCAGGTTGCCGAAGCCCTGCAGCTCGTTGCCGGCATAGGCGACCACCCCCGCCTCCGCCGCGCGGATCACCGTGCCCTCCGCTGCCGCGATATTGATCCCGTCGTTATGAAGCCCGCCGCCGCGCGAACCGAATCGGGCGAGAATCCTGCCGCGCACCGGCCAGAGAAACTTGCCGCCCTCGCGCGGCGGCGGCGGTTCGATCTTCGTCGGCCCGCTCCTGCGCGCGACCGGCGCGGGCGCAGTCCCCTGGGCAGACGGTTGGGGCTCCGCGCGCGGCGACGGCGCGGAAAGCGCCTCGAACGCATCGCGCGCCGCCGACACCACGCCGCGCGCTTGCGGCTCCGTCCGCGTCTCCCGCACCTCCCGCGTCTCGGCGCCGGGAAGCCGGAGGCTCTGGCCGGTCGATATGACGTAGGGTGGACGGATGTCGTTGATCCGGACCAGCTCCCGCATCTCGACGCGGAACCGGCGGGCAATGCCGTAGACGGTATCGCCGCGCTCGACCTTGTAGACCTGGGGCGTGGGCAGAATCAGCCGCTGGCCCCGCTCGATCAGGAAAGGCGCGTCGATGCGGTTGCGGTCGATCAGCGCCCGCAGCGACACCGCGTGCTGCCGGGCAATGCTGTAAAGCGTGTCACCCGGCCGCACCGTGACGAAGCGGCCGTCTTGGGCGGGCGCCTCGCCTTCCGGCGCTCCGGCGGGCGGCAGGCTCGCCACGGGCCCCTCCTCGCCCCGGACGACGGGGGCCGGACCGCCGTAGCGCGCGCAGGCCGACAGCCCGGCCAGCAGCAGCACAGCCGCCATCCTTGCCGCCGCCCTGCCCATCCGTCGCGCCGCCGGCTCCATAGCGGAGATACTATGAATCGCGCTCTGCCGCTTCAAGCACGCGGAAGGCGCCGCGCTGTTCATCCCTCGTCTGCCGTGCCGCCCACGAGCGGCACGAAACGCACCGGCCAGAGCTCTTCGGATTCGAACTCGTCCCCGTTGCGTCGCAGCCGGATCAGCACCTGGTCGAACGTATTGCGCCCGACCGGGGCGATCAGCAGGCCCCCGTCCGCCAGCTGCTCCTTCAGCGCCTGCGGCACCTCCTCCGCCGCCGCGGTGACGATGATGCGGTCGAACGGCGCCTGCTCGGGCCAGCCCTTCGCGCCGTCGCCCCAGCGGGTAACGATGTTGCCGATCCGCATCTTCTGGAACCGCTTCTCCGCCTCGCGCATCAACTCGCGGTGACGTTCGATGGTGTAGACGCGCCGGCACAGCCGCGAGAGCACCGCCGCCTGGTAGCCGCAGCCGGTGCCGACCTCCAGCACCTTCATGCGGCGGCCCAGCTCCAGCGCCTGGGTCATGTAGGCGACCACCGAGGGCTGGCTGATGGTCTGCCCGTGACCGATCGGCAGGGCCGTGTTCTCATAGGCCTGGTCGTGAAAATTCTCCGGCACGAAGACTTCCCGCGGAATGCGTTCCAGCGCGGACAGCACAGTCTTGTCCGTGATGCCCTGCTGCCGCAGCTCCATCACCAGCCGGATCTTGCGCGCCTCGAGCGTCATGAGGGCGAGAGGACCTCCAGCCCGCCCATGTACGGCTGCAGCGCCTCCGGCACCGCGACCGAGCCGTCGGCGCGCTGATGGTTCTCCAGCACGGCGATGAGGGTGCGCCCGACGGCCAGCCCGGACCCGTTCAGCGTGTGCACGAAGCTGGTGCCCTTGCCCTCCGCCGGGCGGAAGCGGGCGCGCATCCGCCGCGCCTGGAAGTCGCCGCAGTTGGAACAGGACGATATCTCGCGATAGGCCTGCTGGCCCGGCAGCCAGACCTCGATGTCGTAGGTCTTGCGCGCGGCGAACCCCATGTCGCCGGTCGACAGGGTCATCACCCGGTAGGCGAGGCCGAGCCGTTTCAGCACCTCCTCGGCACAGGCGGTCATGCGCTCGTGCTCGTCCGCGCTCGCGTCGGGATGCGCGATGGAGACCAGCTCCACCTTGTTGAACTGGTGCTGGCGCAGCATGCCGCGCGTGTCCCGCCCGGCAGCGCCCGCCTCGGAGCGAAAACAGGCGGTATGGGCGGCGAAGCGCAGCGGCAGCGCGGCTTCCTCCAGGATCTCGTCCGCGACAAGGTTGGTCAGCGGCACCTCGGCGGTCGGGATCAGGTAGAAATCGTCGGTCGTGCGGAACAGGTCCTCGCCGAATTTCGGCAGCTGCCCCGTGCCCATCAGCGCGGTGTCGCGCACGAGCACCGGCGGGGCGACCTCGGTATAGCCGAACTCGCCGGTGTGCAGGTCCAGCATGAACGCCGCCAGTGCCCGCTCCAGCCGCGCCAGCGCGCCGGTGAGCACGACGAACCGCGCGCCGGACAGCCTCGAGGCACGCTCGAAATCCATCCCGCCCAGCCCCTCGCCGACGGCGACGTGATCCTTCGGCTCGAAGTCGAACGCCGGCGGCGCGCCGACGCGACGTTCCTCGCGGTTGGCGTCCTCGTCCGCCCCGACCGGCACGTCGGCGGCAGGCACGTTGGGAATGCCGGCCAGCGCGTCGTCGAGCGCGGCTACGCAGCCGCGCTCCTCGTCCTCCAGCGCCTGCGCGCGGTCCTTCAGCGTACCCATCTCGGCGATCGCCGCCGAGGCGTCCTCGCCCTTGCCCCTGAGCGCGCCGATCTGCCGGGAAGCTTCGTTGCGCCGGGTCTGCAACGCTTGCAGCTCGGTCTGGATCGCCCGCCGGCGCGCGTCCAGATCGACCAGCGCGGCGGCCTGCGCACCGGCGCCGCGTGCCGCCAGCGCCGCGTCGAGCGCGTCCGGGTTTTCCCTGATCCAGCGGATATCGAGCATGGGCCTGCCGTCCTGTGGTTCGAGCCCGGCGTTATAAGGGCCCCGGTCCCGATTCGTCCAGCGCGCTAGTCTTCGTCGTCCGCCGCCGCCTCGCGCTGGGCGCGCTTCTTCTCCACCAGCTTCGCGCCGAGGATGGAAACCTCGTAGAGCAGCAGGATGGGCACCGCGAGCCCGATCTGGCTGATCACGTCCGGCGGCGTCAGCACCGCGGCGAAAATGAACACTCCCACGATGGCATAGCGCCGCTTCGCCCGCAGCCCTTCCGCCGTGACCATCCCCGCCCGCGCCAGGAGGATGAGCAGCACCGGCAGCTCGAATCCGATGCCGAAGGCGAATATGAGCTGCATCACCAGCGAGAGGTACTGGTCGACCTTGGGTTCCACCTCGATCGGCAGCGCGCCCCCGCCGCCCGGCGTCTGGAAGTTCAGGAAAAACTCCCAGGCCAGCGGAAAGATAAAGTAGTAGACCAGCGCGCCGCCGAGGAAGAACAGCACCGGCGTGGCGACCAGGAACGGCATGAAGGCACGCTTCTCGTGCCGGTACAGCCCCGGCGCGACGAACAGCCAGAGCTGGGTGGCGATCAGCGGAAAGCTGAAGAAGGCCGCGGTGAAGAACGCCACCTTGACGTAGGTGAAGAACGCCTCCTGCAGCGCGGTGTAGATCATCCGCGCCCCCTGACGTTCGTGCAGCAGATCGGCCAGCGGCGCGGTCAGGAACTGGAAGATATAGGGCGCGAAATAGAACGCGATGAAGAAGCAGACGACGAAGCCCGCGAGGCTCCATATCAGGCGGGTGCGCAGCTCGATCAGATGATCGAGCAGCGGCATCTTCTTCTCTTCCGCGTGGTCGGCGACTTCGGCCACGATCAGCTTCCCGTCCCCGCCTTGGGCGCCGGAGCCTCGCCGTCATCGGGCGCGTCGTTCCCGGGCTCCGCCGCGGCGGCGGCATCGCCGTCCCTTTCGTCCGCCAGCCGGCGTTGGCGCTCGGCCTTGAGGCGGCGAACCTCGTCGTCCTCGGCTTCGTCCGGACCGGCGTCGAATTCGTCCGCCGGATCGTCAAAGTAATGATCGCCGTCGGCGAACGCGCCGCGGATTTCGTTGTCCGGATCGACGGTGTTCTCGATGTCCCGACGGATCGAACGGGCGCCGTCCGTCAGCCCGTCGGCATCGACGGACTCGCGGATTTCCTGCTCCACCTTGTCGAGCTCGGTCTCGCGGGCGATCTCGTCCAGCCCGCTCTGGAAATCACGGGCCAGGGCCCGGGCCTTGCGCACCCACTGGGTGACGCTGCGGATCGCGCCGGGGAGGTCCTTGGGGCCGATCACGATGATCGCCAGGACGACGATGACAAGGAATTCCCAGCCGCCGATATCGAACATTGTGTCGCGACCTGTCTATCCGGCCCGCCGGGATCGCAAGGTCAGCCCTTGACGGCTTCATCCTTCTTGGGCGCTTCCCCGGTGGCCGCAGCCCGATCCGAATCGAGCTTCTGCTGGGGGTCGGCGGCGTCCTCGCCGTCCTTGTCCTTCAGGCCCTTCTTGAAGGCGTTGACGCCCTTCGCCATGTCGCCCATCAGCCGTGACAGTTTCCCGCCGCCGCCGAACAGGATCAGGACCACGACGAGCACGACGAGCCAATGCCATATGCTGAACGTTCCCATAACCGGGTCTCCTCGGATACTGGTGAGGGTAGTTTAGCTGTCGATCATCGCAGAAAGGGCATCCCGCTTCAACACGCGCGAGCCGCCCGTCCCGGGCCGGAAAATCGCCGTTTTCTCAGCGTTCCCCGTCCGCCAGCGGAAAGATGAAAACGTGCTCGTCGATCAATCCCAGCCCGATCCTCTCGTTCTCCGCCGGCATGGTGCGCCCCGGCAGCCGGGCATGGACGTGCAACGCGCCGCCCGCGCCGTCGTCGACGTCGAGATGAACGAGGGTGGACCGGCCCAGCATCCGCGAGGTGCGGACGATCCCCCGCGCCGCCGCGCGGTCGTCCGGCCGCACGCCCTCGGCGCGCACCAGCACCTCGGCCGCCGCACCCTCCGGCAGCCCGGGCGCGCAGAGGCGGCCCAGCGGCGTCTGGATGTGACCTTGCGCGACCCGCCCGGTCATCCGGTTGACCTCACCGAACAGACCGAGCACGAAGGCGTTACCCGGCGCGGTGTATAGCTGCTCCGGCGTGCCCTGCTGAACGATGCGTCCGTCGTTCATCACCGCGATGCGGTCGCCCATGAACATCGCCTCTTCGGAGTCGTGGGTCACCATCAGCGTCGCCGAGCTGCTGGCGTGCAGGACGGTCAGCACGATGTCCCGCACCTGCCGGCGCAGGGTGAAATCGAGGTTCGAGAACGGCTCGTCCAGCAGCATGAGCCGCGGCCGGGGCCCCCGCGCGCGGGCCAAGGCGACCCGCTGCTGCTGCCCGCCCGACAGCACATGCGGATAGGCGTCGGCGTAGCCGTCCATGCCGACCTGTGCCAGCACGTCCAGCGCGCGCGGCCGCCGCTCGGCCGACGGCATGCGGCTGAGGCCGAACATCACGTTCTCCAGCACCGTCAGATGGGGAAACAGCGCGAAGTCCTGGAACAGCAGGCTGACGGAACGCGCCTCCGGCGGCACATAGGTGACCGCGTCGCCGAGCACCGCCCCGTCCAGCGCAACCCGCCCCGACTGCAGCGGCTCCAGCCCGGCGATCACCCGCAGCATGGTCGTCTTGCCGCAGCCCGACGGTCCCAGCAAGCACAGGATCTCGCCCGGCGGCACGGTCAGGCTGACGTCGCGAACGACCTGCAGCCCGTCATAGGCATGGCTCACATGCTCGACGAACAGCCCCTTTTCCGGGACGGGCGCGCTATCGTGCGTCATCGGCATGTCCCGCGCGCGAGCGCGCGATCGCGACGCTGAGCATCATCACCGGCACCACGCCCACCAGCACGACGGCCAGCGCCGCGCTCGACGCATCCGTCAGCCGCTCGTCCGAGGCGAGCTGGTAGGCACGGATCGCCAGGGTGTCGAAGTTGAAGGGCCGTAGCAGCAGCGTCGCCGGCAGCTCCTTCATCACGTCGACGAAAACGAGCATGGCGGCGGTCAGCACGCTGCCCCACATCAGCGGCGCATGCACCTGGCGCAGCACGGCGCCCGGCTTGCGGCCGAGCGTGCGCGCCGCCGCGTCCATGCTCGGCGTGATCTTGGCCAGCCCCGCTTCGGTGGTGTTGAACGAGACGGCGAGGAAGCGCACCAGATAGGCGAACACGATTCCGGCCAGCGTGCCGGTGAACAGCAGCCCGGTGGAGACGCCGAACAGCGCCTGCATCCAGCTGTCCACGGCATGGTCCACCGCCGTGTATGCAATCAGCACGCCGACGGCGATCACCGCGCCCGGTATCGCATACCCCATGGACGCGACGCGGGTCGCGGACCGCATCAGCCGGGTCGGCGCCAGCCGCAGCCCGTATGCCATGACCAGCGCCACGGCCACCGCGATGGCCGCCGTGGTCGCGGCCAGGGTGAAGCTGTTAAGCGCATAGCCGAAGAAGGCGGCGTCGACCATCGTGTCCCAGGTTTCCACCGACCATACGGCCAGCGCCGCACCCGGCAGCAGGAAGCCGAAAAAGACCGGCGCGAAACAGACCAGCTGCGCGCCGAAAGACATCATGCCACGCAGCGGGAATTCCGGCAGGCCGCGATAGCGGGTCGAGGTGTGATGCACCCTGCCCTTGCCCCGCGTCGCGCGTTCCGCCGCCACGACGAGGAAGACGAATATCATCAGGACGGCGCCGAGCTGCGCCGCCGCCATCGGCTCGCCCAGCCCGATCCAGGTGCGGAAGATGCCGGTGGTGAAGGTATCCACGGCGAAGAACTGCACCGTCCCGAAATCCGCCAGCGTCTCGATCAGCGCGAAGGACAGGCCGGCGACGATCCCCGGCCGCGCCAGCGGCAGCGCCACCTGGCGGAAGCTCCGCCAGCGGGTGCAGCCCAGCGTGCGGCTGACCTCCAGCACACAGACCGACTGTTCCAGGAACGCGGCGCGCGAAAGAAGATAGACATAGGGGTACAGGACGAAGGTCATCATCCAGATCGCCCCGCCGATCGAGCGGATCTCGGGAAACCAGTACTCGGCGCGAGACGTCCAGCCGAAGAACTCGCGCAGCGCGGTCTGGAACGGCCCCGCGAACTCGAGCAGCCCCGTGTAGGTATAGGCCAGAACATAGGCCGGCACGGCGAAGGGCAGCAGCAGCGCCCACTCGAACACGGCACGGCCCGGAAAGCGGTACATCGTCACCAGCCACCCGGTGCCGACCCCGATCGCCAGCGTGCCGATGCCGACGCCGACCATCAGCCAGACCGAATTGGCGATGTAGCGCGGCAGCACGGTCGCCGCGAGATGGCTCCATATCTCGCCGGTGGGCACGAACACCGTCCCCACGATCACCAGCACCGGTATGGAAACCAGCATCGCCACGGCGAAAGCGAAGAGAGGCCAGCCACCGGTCCCGCGGCGCGTGCGCCAGCCGCCGAATATGCCCAGTCCTGCCGCGTTTGCCTGCATCACCCGATTCCACCCTGCGCCTTCGTGCCGCTAACGCGGACGGCGCGGGGCGCGCACTATATTGAAACTCATTCTCATTAGCATCTTTTTTCCCCGCAAACGAAGCGTCACACCAGGCTGCGGAGCGCGTAGCCGATGACGAAGGCCACCCCCGCCGCGCCCAGCCCGATGGCCGTGGTCTCCAGGGCGGAGCGCCACCAGGGCACCAGCGACCAGCGCGCCTTGGCGGAACCGATGACGAAGAAAGTGGCCGCCGTGGCGACGACGCTGGCGATCACCGCCGTTTCGCGGTCGATCAGCCAGGGCGCGATGCAGAACGGCAGCAGCGGCACCATGCCGCAGAGCAGAAAGGCGAAGAACGTGCCGAGCGCCGCGCGCACCGGCGACCGGTCCACTGGCGCCATGCCGTACTCCTCGACCATCATCGTGTCGACCCACAGCGTGCGGTCGGCGGTAATGATCTCCACGGCGCGGTCGAGGTCTCCGCCCTCGAACCCCTTGTTGCGGAAGATCTCGCGCACCTCGCGCCGCTCGCCCTCCGGGTTTCCGTCGATCTGGCTGTACTCGTGGTGGCGGATGCGCGCCTGCTCCTCGATCTCCGCCTTCGTACCGGTGTAGTTGCTGGCCGCCATAGAGAAACCGTCGGCGACCACATTGGCCGCGCCCAGCACGAGGATTATCCCGATGGACAGGTCCGCGCCGATGACGCCCGACACGATGGCGAAGGTCGTGACCGCCCCGTCGATGCCGCCATAGACCCAGTCGCGGAGATAGCTGACCTCGCTGCCTTCCTCCAGCCGCTCCCGAATCGCGTCTGTGCTGTGGTCGTGGACGATCTCGACAGGCATGGCTGGTCTCCTGATGCGCGCAGGTGGCGCCGGGATTGGCTGAGCCTATTGCGGTGTCCGCGCACTACAGCACTCCGCCGCAGACGCGGCAACGGCGTCAAACCGCCGCGCGGAGGCGCGAAGCGACCGCTCTGTCCGGGACGATCGGGGTCTGTCAGGCGTCGCCGTGACGGGGCTCGTCCTCGTCCCGACCGGTCTCGCCGGAGTCGTCGTCGGGCTCGAAGGCGGCCTCGATCTCGTCGATATCGACGGAGTCGGCGCGGTCCTCCCCGGCCTCTTTGCCGCCTTCGGCCTCTCCATCGGATTCCTCCGACTCGCGGCCGATGGCTTCGCCGAGGATGGTGGTGACGGGCCGGCTGTCCAGCAGCCCGGCGGCCTTGAGCTCGTCCACGCCGGGCAGGTCCGACAGGCTGTTGAGCCCGAACTGGTCGAGGAAGTCGGTCGAGGTGCCCCAGGTCACCGGGCGGCCCGGGCTGCGCCGGCGGCCGACCGGACGGATCCAGCCGATCTCCAGCAGCAGGTCGAGCGTACCCTTGCTGAGCGCGACGCCGCGGATTTCCTCGATCTCGCCGCGCGTGACCGGCTGGTGATAGGCAATGATAGCCAACGTCTCGACCGCCGCGCGCGACAGCTTGCGCACCACCTTGCGCTCGATGCGCAGATGTCCGGCGAGATCGTCCGCCGTGCGGAACGCCCAGCGTCCGGCGACGCGGGTAAGCTGCACGCCGCGGCCCTCGTAATGAGCGCCAAGCTCCGCCAGCAGCGCGGCCACGTCGCTGCCTTCGGGCAGGCGCTCGGCGAGCGAGGCCTCGTCCACCGGCTCGGTGGCGGCGAACAGCATAGCTTCCAGCATGCGCAGCTCATGCGACATGGTCATTACCTCGGCCGGCGCGGGTTCGATTTCTGCATCGGCTCTGATCGACCCATCCATCATTCTACTCTCCATTCGCCCGGGACCGCATGTAGATCGGCCCGAATGCGTTGCTTTGCCGGATTTCGAGCCTGCCCGAGCGCACCAGCTCCAGGCTTGCCGCCAGGGTGGACGCGACCGCCGAACGATAGACCAGCGTCTCCCGGATGTCCGGCGGCAGGAAGGCCTGCAGCGTCTGCCAGTCCGGCACCCGGCCGAGCAGGCGGCCCAGCCGCTCCAGCGCGTCGTCCATCGAATAGATCTCCGTCGCGGCGATCTCCAGCGACGACACCGTCGAGCGTTTCTGCTGGCTGCCATACGCCTTCAGCAGCTCGTACAGGCTGAGCTCGTAGACCGGGGTGCGGACGATATCCACCCCCTCCGGCGCCCCGCGCGGAAATACGTCGCGGCCCAGCCGCGGCAGCGCCATCACCCCGGCCCCCGCGGCCTGCATCGATTCGAGACGGCGAAGCTGGAAGGCCAGCGCCTCGGCCAGTTCCGGTCCGCTGGGCTCGTCGTCGTCCTCCGGCTCGGGCAGGAGGAGCCGCGACTTCAGGTAGGCGAGCCACGCCGCCATGACCAGGTAGTCGGCGGCGATCTCCAGCCGCAGCCGGCGCGCCGCGGCGATGAAGGCCAGGTACTGGTTGGCCAGCTGCAGGATCGAGAGGTGAACGAGATCCACCTTCTGCTGCCGCGCCAGCACGAGCAGGACGTCGATCGGCCCCTCGTAGCCCTCGAGATCGACCACGAGCTCGCCGTCCGGGCCCTCCAGCCCGCCGGGTGCGTCGTCTTCAAACGGTTCTTCGGCGTCGATCGTGTTCATCGGCGCCTAGACGTGCCCCGCCATGGTCATCACCACCTTGTATAGAAACTCCACCGGCTGTCCGATCAGCCACGGAAAAATATTGAGATTCACGCCGAGCTGCCCCCCGACCAGCGGGAGGATGAACAGCGCCCCGATTATAATGAAAAGCCCGATTCGCTCCATTGCCGCGAGCGGGCGGGCCAGCCGCAGCGGCAGCAGCCCGACGGCCACCCTGCCGCCGTCCAGCGGCGGCAACGGCAGCATGTTGAACACGGCGAGCACCAGGTTGATCAGCACCGAATTCAGCAGGTTCTCGGTCAGCCACACCCCCGCGATTCCCGGCGCCAGCACCGAGAGATGCACAAGCGCGGCCGACAGCACCGCGAGCCCGATATTGATGCCCGGCCCCGCGGCCGCGACATACACCATGTCGCGGCGCGGATTTGGCAGCCCCGCGAAATCGACCGGCACCGGCTTGGCCCAGCCGAACAGGAACGGCGCCCGGGCGAGCATCAGCAGCGCCGGCACGATGATGGTGCCGAACGGATCGACATGCCGCCACGGCAGGAAGCTCACCCGGCCCAGCCGCTTCGCCGTGTCGTCGCCGAGCCGCCAGGCGACGTAGCCGTGCGCCGCCTCGTGGAAGGTGATGGCGACGATCACCGGGATCGCCCAGACCGAGGCGCGCCAGAGGATGTCCATCATGCGCTGGCCGCCTTCCCGCCGCGCGCGAGAAGGTCGGCGAGCCGCGCCGCCGCCCTGCGTTCCGCCGGCTTCCGCGCGCTCGTCCGCTGCAGTTCGGCGCGCGCCAGCCGCTCCAGCGCCCCCTCGGTCAGCCGCGGCGCGACGTCAGCCACCGCCTCCATCTCGTCCAGCCTGCCCGAACAGTGCAGCGCGGCGTCGCAGCCGGCCTCGACCACCGCCCGCGCCCGCTCGCCCATCGCGCCGGCCAGCGCCGCCATCCCCAGATCGTCGGATATCAGGAACCCGTCGAAGCCGATATCGCCGCGCACCACGTCGGCGATGATGTCCGGCGAGGCGCTGGCCGGCCGCTTCGCGTCCAGCGCCGTGTAGCGGATATGCGCAGTCATCGCCCAGGGAGCGTCGAACAGGCGGCGGAACGGCGCGAAGTCGATCCGGCGGAGATCCTCGACCGCAGCGTCCACCACCGGCAGCTCCTTGTGGCTGTCGGCACGCGCGCGGCCATGACCGGGCACATGCTTGACGACAGGGTTTACCGCCTCGGCCAGCAGCCCGTCGCACACCGCGCGGCCGAGCATGGACACCGTCTCGACATCGCCGCCCAGAGCCCGGTCCCCGATGATGTCGTGGCCGTCCGGGGCCGGAATGTCCAGCACCGGCGCGCAATCGACCGTGATGCCCAGCGCCGCCAGCTCGGCGCCGATCATCCGGGCGTTCAGGAAGCAGGCTTCGCGCCCGGACTCGGGATCGATGGCGGCGAGAGCCGCGAAATCGCCCATCGGCGGCGGACGCCGCCAGTGCGGCGGGCCCAGCCTGGCGACCCGCCCGCCTTCCTGGTCGATCAGGACCGGCGCGGCTTCGTCGCCGATGGCTTCACGCAGAGCGGCGACGAGCCGCCCGACCTGGTCGGGCGCCTCGCAGTTGCGGGCGAACAGGATAAAGCCCAGCGGCCGGACGCGGGCGAACAGCGCCCGCTCAGCATCCGTCAGCACGGGGCCGGCGCAGCCGAAGATGACGGCACATGGCGGCCCGGCGTCAGGGCCGGACAACGAGGCACCCGAGCTTGCGGCTCTTGATCCGGTCGCAGAGCGTGCGCGCCGCCTCGGCATCGGCCAGCGGTCCCGCCTGAACGCGATAGAAGGTGCCCTTCCCCGGAACGTCGGCGCGGACATAGGCGGGGCTGAGCCCGTCGAACAGATCCTTGTGCTGGGACCGGAGCCGGGTCCAGGCCCGCTTCGCGGCATCTTCGGAGCGCAGGGACGCCAGCTGCACCTTGTAATCCTTGATACCAGGCGGCGGCGGGACGGCCGAGGGCGCAGGCGCGGCCGGAGCAGGCCTGGTCGGCGGCGGTCCCTTCGACTCGGCGCCCGTCGGCGGCGGCGCGGGCGCGGCTTCGCCCGCCGCGGGCGCTTCGGGCGGTGCGGCGGGCGGGGCCGAGGCGGTTTGTGCGTCGCGGCCCGCCGCGGGCTCGGCCGGCGGCGGCTCCGCCGGCGCCGGCGGGCGGGACACAGGGGATTCGGCGGGCGGCAGCAGGCGTTCCACCTTCGGGGGCGGCTGGCCCGGATCGATGCGGCTGAAGACCTGCTTGTCCTGGTTCGGCACCGCCATTCCGCCGGGGGCGTCCGGCCTGATCCTGGTCGGGCCTTCCTGCGCCTGGATCACGGGCGCGACCGCGCTGGTGCCTGCCTCGCGCCCCTTGTCGTACGAATAGACCACGATCATCGCGAATCCGCCGACGGCAGCGAACGCAATCAGCCCGGTCAGCCCGCGGCGGCCCCAGCGGCCGCGGCCGCGTGTCCCCCCCGCTTCGCCGCCCTGCGAGGTCACCGGCGGTTCGCGATCGTCGCCATCCATTCGGCCCATCAGCGCATCTCCTCGACCGGCTTTACGCCCATCACGGTCAGGCCGGACGCGATCACCAGCGCAACCGCGCGCGCGAGCGCCACGCGCGAGCGGGTGGTATCGGCATCGCCGGCAACGATAAAGCGCAGCGATTCGTCGTCATTGCCCCGGTTCCAGAACCCGTGAAAGCTGGCAGCCAAATCTGTCAGGAAAAAGGCTATCCGATGCGGCTCGAACGCCTCCGCGGCGCTTTCGACCGCCCTCGGCCATCCCGCCAGAAGCTTGATCATCGCAAGCTCGCTCTCGTCGCCCAGAATGGCCAAGTCAGCGTTGGCGAGCGACGAATCGTCAAGTTCCAGCCCGGGAAACGCCTCGGCCGCGTTGCGCAGCACGGAACAGATCCGTGCATGGGCGTACTGGACATAGAAGACCGGGTTGTCGCGGGACTGCTCGGTCACCTTCTTCAGGTCGAAGTCGAGCAGCGCCTCGTTGTTGCGCGTCAGCATGATGAACCGGACCGCGTCGCGCCCCACCTCGTCGATGACGTCCCGCAGCGTGACGAAATTGCCCGACCGCTTGGACATCTTCACCGGCTCGCCGGCTTCGGACAGGTTCACGAGGTTGCAGAGCCGCACGTCGAGCGCCGCCTCGCCGTTCGAGACCGCCTTGACCGCCGCCTGCATCCGCTTGACGTAGCCCTTGTGGTCCGCGCCCCAGACATCGACCATCGTGGCGAAGCCCCGGCGGTACTTGTCGAGGTGATACGCGATGTCGGACGCGAAATAGGTCCAGCTTCCGTCCGACTTGCGGAGCGGCCGGTCGACGTCGTCGCCGAACTGCGTCGCCCGGAACAGAAGCTGCGGCCGCGCCTCCCAGTCGTCCGGCGGCGGCTTGCCCTTGGGCGGCTCAAGCGTGCCGGTATAGACCAGGTCGCGCGCTTCCAGCCCCGTGACGACGTCGTCGATGGCCCCCGCCGCAGCCAGCGCGCGCTCTGAGGTGAACACGCTGTGCTCGACCCCCAGCGCCGCGAGGTCTTCGCGGATCAGCGCCATCATCGCGTCCACCGCGCGGGCGCGGAACGACTCCAGCCAGACGTCCTCGGCGGCATCGCGCCATTTATCGCCGTCCTCGGCGGCGATCAGCCGGGCGACCGGGACCAGGTATTCGCCCGGATACAGCCCCTCCGGAACCGCGCCGATCTCCTCGCCCAGCGCCTCGCGGTAGCGGAGATGCAGCGAGCGCGCCAGCGTCTCCACCTGCGCCCCGGCGTCGTTGATGTAGTATTCGCGCACCACCTCGAACCCCGCCTTGGCGAGGAGAGAGGCCAGCGCATCGCCCACCACCGCGCCGCGGCCGTGGCCGACATGCATCGGCCCCGTCGGGTTGGCGGAGACGTATTCGACGTTGACCGCGCGCCCCGCCCCCATCGTGCTGGCGCCGTAATCGGCGCCGGTCCGCAGGATTTCGGCGACGCGGGCGCGCCAGAACGACGGCGACAGCCGCAGATTGACGAAGCCCGGCCCGGCGACCTCGGCGCTCTCGACATCGTCGTGCCCGGCCACGGTCTCCGCCAGCAGCCCGCCCAGCTCGCGCGGGTTCATCCGCGCCTGCTTCGCCAGCACCATCGCCGCGTTGGTAGCGAGGTCGCCATGGGCGGGATCGCGCGGCGGCTCGACGGTCACGGCCGTCGCATCGAGCCCGTGCGGCAGCCGGTCGGACGCGGCCAGATATTCAAGGGAAATCGCAACGATTTCCTTTATATGACTGTAAACGTTCATTTTTACTCGTAAAGATCGAACAGGCGACGGTGTTCGTCGATGGCATAGCGATCAGTCATTCCGGCGATGTAATCGCCCACAACCCGCGCCCGCGCAATGGTGGAAAGCCCGTCGGCCTTCACCCGCCAGCGGGTCGGCAGGCATTCGGGTTCCGCATGCAGCAGCCGGAACAGTTCGCCGACCACGCGGCGGGCCTTGCTGGTCATGCGGTTGACCCTGTAGTGACGGTACATCCGGTCGAACAGGAAGGATTTGAGCGCCGCATTGGCCGCCTGCATTTCGGCGGACATCGCGACCATGGGGCGCGGCTGGGCGCGCACCTCGTCCACCGAGGAGGGGCGGGCCTCCTCCAGCCGGCGGCCTGTCTCCGCCAGCAGGTCCTCGACCAGCCGGTCGATCATGCGCCGCGTGCTTTCGTGGATCAGCCGCGGCTGGTCGAGACCCGGATAACGC
The DNA here is from genome assembly GCA_009377375.1 of Alphaproteobacteria bacterium. GTDB lineage: Bacteria > Pseudomonadota > Alphaproteobacteria > MPNO01 > UBA2964 > WHUE01. Next base: position 27,563 of record WHUE01000029.1, read on the forward strand.
CCGGCCACTTCGCGGAACACCGGGCCGACCAGCGGCACGTCGCCGAGATCGTCCACCCCGAACAGCCCCGCCCGCAGCCCGTCGTCGACGTCATGGGTGTTGTAGGCGATGTCGTCGGCCAGCGCGGCGACCTGCGCTTCCATTCCCGGCTGGGTGTGAAGCTCCAGGTCCTGCGCCTCCTGGTATTCCTTCAGCGCCCAGGCCAGCCCGTCGACCAGCCCGGCGGCGGGCACCAGCGGCCCGTTATGCTTGGCCAGTCCCTCCAGCGTCTCCCAGGTGAGGTTGAGCCCGTCGAAATCGGCGTAGCGGGCCTCCAGCCGGGTGACGATGCGCAGCGCCTGGCCGTTGTGGTCGAACCCGCCGAAGGGCGCCATAGCGGCATCCAGCGCCTCCTCCCCCGCATGGCCGAACGGGGTGTGGCCGAGGTCGTGCGCCAGCGCCAGCGCCTCCGCCAGGTCCTCATCCAGCCCGAGCACCCGCGACAGCGAGCGCGCGATCTGCGCGACCTCCAGGCTGTGGGTCAGCCGCGTGCGGTAGTGATCGCCCTCATGATAGACGAAGACCTGCGTCTTGTACTGCAGCCGCCGGAAGGCGCCGGAATGGATGATCCTGTCGCGGTCGCGCTGGAAGGCGCTGCGCGTCGGGCTTTCGGACTCGCCATGCAGCCGCCCCCGCCCGGCGGACGGGTCGGTTGCGTAGGCGGCGCGCCTCTCCGCCGCGGTGAATCCGTTGGCCGCGATCATGCGGCGGACCCTACCGCGCGGCCCGGGGCGAAGCAACGCGGACGTGCAGCCCGGGGAGGCCCGGAATTCGGGCAGTTGACCGTCCCCTGCAACCCACCTACATATCGGGCATGGACACCACCGCACCCAGCACCGAATCCGCCGGAATAACCGTCAGCGACAGCGCGGTCCGCCGCGTGCGCGCCCTGACTGCCGAGGGCGAATATGCCGGCATGATGCTGCGCGTCTCCGTCTCCGGCGGCGGCTGCTCCGGCTTCCAGTACGGGTTCTCGTTCGACGACGGGCCGAAGGCCGACGACAGGGTGGTGGAGCGCGACGGCGTCTCCGTGCTGGTCGACGAGACCTCATGGGATTTCCTCACCGGCGGCGAGGTCCATTACGTCGAGGCGCTGATCGGGTCCTACTTCACCGTCCAGAATCCCAACGCCGCGTCCACCTGCGGCTGCGGCACTTCGTTCTCCATCGGCTGACGTCCCGCCCGATTCCTGATAGAACCGCCTTCAAGTCAGCGGGGCTCAGGGATGACCACCACCACAATCGCCACCTGGAACGTGAACTCGATCCGCGCGCGCCTGCCGCGCGTGACGGAATGGCTCGCCGAGGCCTCGCCCGATATCTGCCTGCTGCAGGAGCTGAAGGTGGTGGACGAGAACTTCCCGTCCATGGAGATCGAGGATCTCGGCTACAACTTCGCGGTCCACGGCCAGAAGACCTATAACGGCGTCGCCATCCTGTCGAAGCATCCGATCGAGGACGTGACGCGCGGCCTGCCGGGCGACGACGGCGACGACCACGCACGCTATATCGAGGCGTTCACCGGCGGCTGGCGCGTCGCCTCCATCTACCTGCCCAACGGCAACCCGGCGCCGGGCGACAAGTTCGACTACAAGATCCGCTGGATGGACCGGCTTTACCGGCACGCGGCCCGGCTGACGACGCGGGACGAAGCCTTCGTGCTCGGCGGCGACTACAATGTCTGCCCCACCGACGGCGACGTCTACGACCCGCAGGCCTGGGCGGATGACGCGCTGTGCCGCCCCGAATCCCGCAACCGCTACCGGGCCGTGCTCAACCTGGGCCTGACCGACGCCTTCCGCGCGCTGCATCCGGAACCCGGCCTCTACAGCTACTGGGATTACACTGGCGGGGCCTGGCAGAAGGGGTTCGGGCTGCGCATCGACCATCTGCTGCTGTCGCCGGTCGCCGCCGACCGGCTGACCGAATCCGGCATCGACCGCAAGCCGCGCGGCCGCGAGAAACCGTCCGACCACACCCCCGTCTGGTGCACGCTTTCGAACGAACCGCTTGTGCCCTCCGTCGCCTGAGGAACCCCCGCGATGAATTTTCCCGAAATCCCCCGCTATATCGTCGGCGCCGTCCTGTTCGGGCTGATCTGGGTGGTGATCCAGTACAGCCAGAACCACATCACGGACCTGAAGGTGCTGACCGCGCATTTTCTCGTGTTCGTGGTGCTGGGCTCGCTGGTCGGCTGGGTGGTCCGCATGATGCTGCTCTGGTTCAAGGGCCGGCAATGAGCGAGACGGCACAAGCAATGAACAATGCGGACCTGATCGTCGCCACGCTGAAGGACGCGGGCGTCACCCACGGATTCGGCATTCCGTCCGGCAACGTGCTGCCGATGATGGAAGCGATGCGCAAGGCGGGCATGCCCTTCGTGCTGACCGCGCATGAAGGTTCCGCCGGCTTCGCCGCCGACGTGATGGGGCGCATGACCGGAAGGCCCGGCTTCGCCATCGCCACGCTGGGGCCGGGGGCGACCAACCTCGCCACCGGCGTGGGCGACGCCTTTCTCGACCGGTCGCCGATGATCGCGATCACCTGCAACCTGAACACCGACCAGCACGGCCGGCGCATACAGATGTATATCGACCACCACGCGCTGTTCGCCCCGATCGCCAAGGCGACGCTGCCGCTGCGCGCCGGAAGCGTGGCCGAGACCCTGCAGGAGGCGATCCGCATCGCGCTGAGCGAGCCGATGGGCCCGGTCCATCTGGACCTGCCGGAGGACGTGGCGCTGGCGGCGACGGATGAGGCCGTGCCGCGCATCCCCGTGCCCCGGCGGCTGCCGCCGCCCTCCGACGACGCCCTTGCCGCCGCCCAGGAAATCCTCGCGGGGGCGCGGCGGCCGATCGCCGTCATCGGGTCCAATGCGATGCGCATGGCGGAGCCGGGGCTGCTGCGGCGCTTCGTGGAGAAGCACGGCATCCCCTTCGCCACCACCACCATGGCCAAGGGGATGATCGACGAGGACCACCCGCTTTCCGTCGGCTGCATCGAGCGCAGCAAGCGCCAGATCCAGCGCGGCTTCCTGCGCCGGGCGGACCTGATCGTCGGGCTGGGCTACGATACCATCGAGGTCGAGTACGAGGCCTGGATCGGCGACGTGCCGCTGCTGCAGATCGATATCGAGCCGGTGGACATCGCGCCCTCCGTCTCCCTGCGGGCCGAGGTGACCGGCGATCTCGACGCGGCGCTGGAGCGGCTGGATACCATGCCGTCGCTCTCCCACGACTGGGGCCCGGCCGAGCTTGCGACGCATCGCGACGGGTTCCAGGCCGCGCTGCGGCCCGCCTCGGACAGCTTCACCCCGCATCAGGCCATCGATGCGGTCCGCCGCGTGCTGCCCGCCGACGGCATTCTGAGCTTCGACGTCGGCGCCCATACCCATCAGATCGCCGGGCAGTGGGCGGCGCACGCCCCGCGCAGCTTCCTGATCACCAACGGCTGGTCGTCGATGGGGTTCGGCCTGCCTGCCGCGATCGCCGCCAAGCTGGCGCGGCCCGACCTGCCGGTGGTGTGCCTGATCGGCGACGGCTGCTTCCAGATGACCTGCGGCGAGCTCGCCACCGCCAAGCGGCTGGGGATCGCCCTACCGGTGGTGGTGCTGGACGACCGCTGGCTGGGGCTGATCCGGATCAAGCAGTCGAAGCGCCAGTACGGCAATTACGGCGTCGAGCTCCAGACGGAGGAATACACCGAGCCGCCGGCCCATTACTTCGGCGTCCCGGCCGTCGGGGTGCGCGACGCCGCCGCGCTGGAAGCGGCGCTTTCCGAGGCGCTCGCCGCGGACGGCCCGACCGTGATCGAGGCGGTGGTGGATTCCGCCCATTATATGGATACAGTCTTCGACTGAGCGCGCAGCGACGGAGAACCGGGTCGTCATCCGTGTTCACTGACGACCATAGCAGGGGGAGCAATCCGTGAACGACCGCCCCGGGGCCGCCGCGCCCATATCCCGTATCGTGATCCTGGCGCTCGGGCTTGCCGCGCTCGCCGCGCTGGCGGCGGTGGCCGCCGGATTCGGCACCAAGTGGCGGATGTGGGATTTCCGCACCGGGTTCGCCGTGCTCGAATGGGGCGCATGGGGCGGGCTGGCCGCCGCCGGGGTGGCGCTGGTCGGCGCGGTGCTGGCCAGGCCCGGCGCAGGCCGGCGCGGATTCCTGCTGGCGCTATGCGCGCTTGCCGTGGGGCTGGCCACCTTCGCGGTGCCATGGCAGCAGCGGAACGCCGCCCGCGCCCTGCCCAGGATCCATGACATCACCACGGACCCGGACAATCCGCCGGCCTTCCGGGCGGTGCTGCCGCTGCGCAAGGGCGCGCGCAATCCGCCGGAATACGGCGGGGCGGAGATCGCGGCGCAGCAGAAGAAGGGTTATCCCGATATCGCGCCCCTGCGCGTCTCGCGTCCGCGCGCCGACGCGTATGAGGCGGCGCTGGTCGCGGCGGCGGAGATGGGCTGGACCATCGTCGCCAAGGCGCCGGCGGAAGGCCGGATCGAGGCGACGGACACGACGTTCTGGTTCGGCTTCACCGACGATATCGTCATCCGGGTCGTGCCCGACGAGCAGGCGGAGCGCACCCGCATCGACATCCGCTCCAAATCGCGCATCGGGCGGTCGGACGCCGGCACGAACGCCGCGCGCGTGCGCGCCTATCTCAAGCGGCTCCGCGACCGGCTGCGCGGCCAGCAGTAGCCAGGTTCTGCGATGGAAAAAGAGACGGCGGCCGGAAAGGCCGCCGTTCGGGACCGCCCGGAAAGCGTGGTCAGGGCTTGAGCTGGCGCAGGATGGCCAGCACGTCCGTCATGTCCTCGGCCAGAAAGGTCTGCGGGTCCTGCAGGACACCGGAAAGACCTTTGCGCTCCTCCGGGCTGAGCCGGTCGAGAAACTGCGTCAATCCGGTCGACACCCGATCGGGCGACTCCATTTGCATCTCCCTCGTCCCGCGAAGCCGCTTCTTGTGAGTGGTCGGCTTCGCCAGTCGTGCTGAACGGATTTTCCTTAAACCGGCGAAAGAACCCCCGCGGAGATCGCCACCGACCAGATCACCATCGCGAACCCCGCGAGAAGCATGGTGACCACCGGTATCCCGCCCCTGCGATGGCCATGTCTGTTTTTCGTCTTCATCGTCTCAACCCCTGCCCCTGTCGGGGGCACCATCCCGAGGCGTCCCGGCCCCGCTTAAGGAATCCTTAAGCATCGAGTCGACATGCAAAAGGTATGCCAACTCGCTGATTCTAATAATTTCAAATGGTTACGGGGAAGACCGGCGCGTTTCCGCGCCGGGTGTAAAATCTGCCGACAGTCGCGGCGAAAAAAGCGTGCCGCCTACTCCGCCGCGCGCGCGAAGGGGCGGAGCTGGGAGACGTCGCGCACAGCCCCGCGATCCGCGCTGGTGGTCAGCGCGGCATAGGCCTGCAGCGCGGCGCTGACGTGGCGGTCGCGGCCGGTCGGCATCCATGCGGCCTCGCCCCGCGCCTCCATCGCCTGGCGGCGGAGGGCGAGTTCCTCGTCAGATACGGCGAGGCGCAGCGAGCGGGCGGGGATGTCGATCTCGATGGTGTCGCCCTCCTCGACCAGCCCGATCGCCCCGCCCGCAGCGGCCTCTGGCGAGACATGACCGATGGAGAGCCCCGACGTGCCGCCGGAGAACCGGCCGTCGGTGATCAGCGCACAGTCCTTGCCCAGCCCCATCGATTTCAGGTAGCTGGTCGGGTACAGCATCTCCTGCATGCCGGGGCCGCCCTTCGGGCCCTCGTAGCGGATGACCACGACATCGCCGGGCTTCACCGTCTTCTTCAGGATTTTCTCGACGGCCTCGTCCTGGCTTTCGCAGATCACGGCGGGGCCGGAGAACTTATGGACGCTTGCGTCCACCCCCGCCGTCTTCACGATGCAGCCCTTCAGCGCGATATTGCCGGTCAGCACCGCCAGCCCGCCATCCGTCGAATAGGCGTGTTCGACGTCGCGGATGCAGCCGCCCTCCCGGTCCTCGTCCAGCGAGTTGAAGCGGTTCGACTGGCTGAACGCCTGCTGCGTCGGCACCCCGCCCGGCGCCGCCATGTAGAACTTGCGGATTTCGGAATCGTCAGTGCGGCGGATGTCCCAGGTGTCGATGGCGTCGCCGATGGTGGGTGCATGCACGGTCGGCACGTGGCGCTTGATCAGCCCGCCGCGGTCCAACTCGCCCAGGATCGCCATGATGCCGCCGGCCCGATGCACGTCCTCCATGTGGTAGAGCTGCGTCGCCGGGGCGACCTTGGCCAGGTTCGGCACCTTGCGCGACAGCCGGTCGATGTCGGCCATGCCGAACGGCACCCCACCCTCGTTCGCCATCGCCATCAGGTGCAGCACGGTGTTGGTCGATCCTCCCATCGAGATGTCGAGCGACATCGCGTTCTCAAACCCGTCGGCGCAGGCGACCGAACGCGGCAGCACGCTGTCGTCGTCCTCCCGGTAGTACCGCCGGCAGAGATCGACGATCAACTCGCCCGCGCGCTCGAACAGCCGGCGTCGGTCCGAATGCGTCGCCAGCACTGAGCCGTTGCCCGGCAGCGCGAGGCCCAGCGCCTCCGCGAGACAGTTCATCGAGTTGGCGGTGAACATGCCCGAGCACGACCCGCAGGTCGGACAGGCATTGCGCTCGAACTCCTCCGCCTCGGCGTCGGTGACCGCGGGATCGGCGGCCTGGATCATCGCGTCGATCAGGTCGACCGCGATCTCCTTGCCCTTGAAGGTCACCTTGCCCGCCTCCATCGGCCCGCCGGAGACGAACACGGCCGGAACGTTCAGCCGCATCGCCGCCATCAGCATGCCGGGCGTGATCTTGTCGCAGTTGGAGATGCACACCATCGCGTCGGCGCAATGGGCGTTCATCATGTATTCGACCGAATCCGCGATGATCTCGCGCGACGGCAGGCTGTAGAGCATGCCGGAATGGCCCATCGCGATGCCGTCGTCGACGGCGATGGTGTTGAACTCCTTGGCGACTCCGCCCGCCTTCTCGATCTGACGCGCGACGAGCTGGCCCAGGTTCTGCAGATGCACGTGGCCCGGCACGAACTGGGTGAAGGAATTGGCCACGGCGATGATCGGCTTGCCGAAATCGGAATCCTTCATGCCGGTGGCGCGCCAGAGCCCGCGCGCGCCTGCCATGTTGCGGCCATGGGTGGAGGTTCTCGATCTGTATTGCGGCATAGCTGTCGCCCGTGTCCGGAGTTTCGCCCTGTGCCGGGGAAAATAGTGCGCAAACCGCAGATTGGCTAGGGACTCATGCTCCGCGGGGGCTTGGCGCGTCAGGCGTTGAGCAGGCTCGCCTCGCGATAGGCCTGCGCCGCACCGGGGTGCAGCTTCGCCCCGCCCGGCTCATGCTCCGCGGCGCCGTGCGCGCGCAGCGGCTCGTACAGCGCGGCCAAGCCGCGATAGAGCGGCAGCGCGGCGGCGAGCGCGTCGGCGTTGGCGACCATCGCGGCGACGACGTCGCGCACCAGCCCCGGATCGACCCGCCCATGGGTGGCGACGATGTTGAGCACGCCGACCTGGTCGCTGTCGGCATCCAGCCCGCGGAAGGCGTCGCGCGGCAGCGTCGCGCGACGGTAGAACTCGACCGCGTCGAGCACGGCATCGAGCTGGCCGGGCTGGTACTGCAGCACGCGGACCTCGCAGCGGTTTGCGAGATCCGTCATCACCGTGTTCGGCACCGGGCATTGCCACTGCACGTCCACGCGGCCCGCCGCCAGCGCGTCGGCGCCGTCGCCGAAATTCATGTTGATCGGCGTGAACTCCCCGAAGCCGATGCCGAGCGTGCCGAAGATGTTGTGGACATGCTGCACCATGCCGCTGTCCTTCGGCCCGATGACCACGCGGCGGCCGCGCATGTCATCGAGGGTCAGAATATCGCTGTCGCGGCGGACGACGAAGAACATCGGTCCCGCATTGGCCGGCGACGCCATGCGCAGCGCGATGGGCGCGGTGAACGGCGCCTCGCCCCGCAGCGCGCGGCCGATCCAGTTCGACGCCATGAAGCCGAACTCGATCTCGCCCCGGCCCAACGCCTCGGCATTGCCGACGCTGGCGCTTTCCACCGGGACCAGCTCGATCTCGCCGATATCGGTGCGCTCGCGCAGCATCGCCGCGAGCGCCGCGCCCTGGCTGTGGAACGTGCCGCCGGTCTCGTTGGTGCCGATGCGGATTTTCATGCCCCGTGCCCTTCCCTGCCTGCCCGGCGGATGATAGTCGCGCCGGGCAGCGCGGGAAAGGTCGCGGGATCGGCCCCCGCCTCGACCGTCTCTCCGCGGCCTGACCCGATTCGTGTCGGCTGTTGGCGCGGAGCGTACGGGTGCGTAGTCTCGTCTCCGGCAGGCAACGACCGGAGACGTGGATGGCGACGGCAGCGGATGGCCGCGGAAACTGGGGATCCCGGGCCGGTTTTGTGCTGGCCGCGAGCGGCTCCGCGGTCGGGCTCGGCAATATCTGGAAGTTTCCCTACATGGCCGGCGAAAATGGCGGCGCGGCCTTCCTGATCGTCTACCTCGCCATCGTCTTCACCATCGGCATAAGCGTGATGCTGTGCGAGTTCGTCATCGGACGGGCCTCCGAGCGCAGCCCGGTCGGCGCCTTCGCGAAGCTGCGCGGCGGCGCATGGCCGATCGTCGGCTTCCTCGGCGTCGCCGCCGGGTTCATCATCCTGTCCTTCTACAGCGTGGTCGCCGGCTGGGCTGTCGCCTATGTGTTCAAGTCCGCCCTCGGCCTGCTGCAGACCTCGGATCCGGCGGCGCTCGGCAGGCTGTTCGGCGACTTCTCCTCGCACCCGTGGGAGCCGATCCTCTACCACGCGGCCTTCATGGCGATGACGGTGGCCGTGGTGATCGCGGGGATCGAGCACGGCATCGAGCGTGCCTGCAAGATACTGCTGCCGCTGCTGTTCCTGATCCTGGTCGCGCTGGCGGTGCGCTCGCTGACCCTGCCCGGGGCGATGGAGGGACTGAAATTCTACCTCTACCCCGATTTCTCCAAGGTCAGCGCCCAGATGGTGAACGGCGCCCTGTCGCAGGCCTTCTTCTCGCTGTCGCTGGGGATGGGGGCGATGATCACTTACGGCTCCTACCTCGCCCGCCATGAGAACCTGACCCGCGCGACGCTGATGGTGACGCTGTTCGACACCGCCGTCGCCTTCATCGCAGGGCTGGTGATCCTGCCCGCCGTATTCGCGTTCTCGTTCGACCCGTCGGCGGGGCCGGGGCTGGTGTTCATCACCCTGCCCGCGGTGTTCGCCAAGATGCCGGCGGGGGTGGTTTTCGCCGTGCTGTTCTTCGTCCTGCTGACGATCGCGGCGCTGACCTCGGCGGTCTCCCTGCTGGAGGTCGTGGTGTCCTATTTCGTCGACCAGCGCGGCATGCGCCGCAAGCGCAGCGCGGTGGTCGCGGGCGGGCTGACCTTCCTGCTCGGCATCCCGTCTTCGCTGTCGCTCGGACTGTGGAAGGACCACACGATCGCCGGCAAGGATTTCCTGTCGCTGATGGATTACGTCGGGTCCAACCTGCTGCTGCCGCTGGGCGGGATCGCGGTGACGCTGTTCGTCGGCTGGGTCATCCTGCCGCGCGCGCTGGAGGAAGCGACCAGCCGCGGCGCGCACCCGTTTTCGCTGGCCCGCGGCTGGGTGTTCATCTGCCGCTGGGTCGCGCCCGTGGCCATCGGCTGGATCCTGATCGGCGGGCTGTAGGCCTGCGCCGGTCACTCCGCCGCCCGACCCCCGCCGCGCCTGCGCCGATGGCGGCCGAGGCGGCCGAGCCATCCCCTGCGGCGGAACCATAGCAGCATGCCGCCGGCCACGGCCAACATCAGCCCGAGCGCGAACGGATAGCCGTAGGCCCAGCGCAGCTCCGGCATGTTCCACGGCGATGCGTCGGCATCGAAATTCATGCCGTAGATGCCGGTGATCACCGTCAGCGGCATGAAGATCGTGGCGATGATGGTGAGCACCATCATGACCTCGTTGAGCCGCTTGCTGACGGTGGACAGGTGTATGTCGACCAGGTCGCTCGCCACTTCGCGATAGGTTTCCAGCAGATCCATGAGCTGGATCGTGTGGTCGAAGCAGTCGCGCAGGAACACCCGCGTCTGGTCGGACACCAGCGCGCTGTCGTCGCGGATCAGCACGTTCAGCATCTCGCGCTGGGGCCAAACGCAGCGGCGCACCGCCAGCAGCTCGCGCTTCAGCCGGTGGATGCGGGCGTTGAGATCGTCCCCGGCATCCTCCATCGCCTCCGCCTCCAGCGTTTCCAGCCGTTCGCCGTCCTGTTCCAGCACGGGAAAGAACGCGTCGGTCACAGCGTCGAGCAGGGCGTAAAGCAGGTAATCGGGACCGGACTTCCGGATGCGGCCGCGATTCTCCGTGATGCGGCGGCGCACCGAATCGAAGCAGTCGCCGGGCCGTTCCTGGAAGGTGAGGATGAAGTCCCGCCCGAGAAAGATGCTGACCTGTTCCGTCTTCAGCGGCACGAGATGCCTGCCGTCCTTCGTCTGCGGCATGCGTGTGCAGACGAACAGGTGATCCCCGTACTCTTCGACCTTGGGTCGCTGGTGGACGTTGACCACGTCTTCCAGCGCCAGCATATGCAGGTTGAAGAGCCTGCCCAGCGCAGTCAGCACGCCGGTGTCGCCCAGCCCCTGCACGTCGATCCAGGTGACGGGCCGGCGACCGACGACGCCGTCCAGCGCCTCCGGCGTCTCGATATCGATGGACTCCGCCGATGCCTCGCCATAGGCGATCGCACGGATGCGCGGCCGGGGCGAGGCCGGGTCGGCGATCAGCGTCCCCGGCGGCGCGCCCGGCGCAGCGCGGCGGCGGGTGCGGCGAATGGACGATCCGGCCCGTTCGGTGTCGGTCATGGAGCATTACCGGTCAGGGAGGGCATGGGCGGCAGGGATCATAGCCACGGCCGCGCGGTTCGCGAAGCCCCTTGCCGGCCCGCCCGGGCAAATGCGAAGGGGCCGGCTCATGGCCGGCCCCGCGTTCCGGACGCGGACGCGCCCGGTCAGTCGATCTTCTGCCAGCTCCCGTCGGGCTGCTGGCAGGCCGTGCCGTACGCGCTGTGCGTCTGCCCGCCGATGACCACGGTTTCGGTGTATTCGCGGCAGTAGGAGGAAGCGACCTGAGGCGGAGGCGGCGACGCGATCGCCCCCGGCGCCGGGACATAGACCACCGTCGGCGGCGACTGATACGACTGATAGACCGTCACCGGCGGCCGGACGACGTAGACCGGCCGCGGACGGCTTATCACCACCACCCGGCGCGGCCCGCGCCAGTGCTTCGCGTGATGCCGTCCGTGATGGCGGTATCGGTGGCCGTAATGGCCGTGATGGCCGCTGCCGACCTTGATCGACAGGCCCGAGCTCTTGTACCAGGAATCCGCGGCGGCCGGAGCGGCCGCGAACGCGGCGATCGTCAGCATCGCCGCGGCGATTGCCGCTGTCTTGAGCAGGATTTTCATGACATCCTCCCTTTCATGCCCGCGCACGTGATGCCCGCGCGCGGCGCGCATCAGTTGACGACCTGCCAGCTGCCGTCGGGCTGGCGGCAGGCGGTGCCGTAGCCGTGCTGCTCGCGCCCGCCGACGACGACGGTCTGCTGGTACTCGCGGCAGTACTGGCCGCCGCCGGCCTGGTAGGTGCGCACCGGCGTCACCGTGCCGGAATGGCCGGTGTCCGGGTTGACCCAGCGTGCCGTGGCGCCGACCGGCGCGGTTTCCAGCGCGGCGTGCTGGGTCTGTGCGGCATAGGCCCGGTCGGCGCGGTCCAGCGACTTGCCGGTCTCCGAGCCCAGCATCATGCCCAGGACCGCGCCAGCCGCCGTGGCGGCGAGCTGGCCCGAGCCGCCGCCGACCTTGGAGCCGAGCAGCCCGCCCAGCGCGCCCCCGACCGCGGCGCCGCCGAGCTGCTTGTTGCCGTAGTCGCTGCCGGCACAGGCGCCGAGCGAGCCGATCAGGATCACGGGAATGGCGACGCGGGAAACGGATTTCACGATGCTTCTGTTCATGGCGGTTCTCCTCACCTCGCGGCGTTCAGTCGCGAAAATAATATGGGGAGCGCCCGCATGCCGCGCGCCAAAAAATGTACGAAATTGTATCAGCGGACGGCAGGAACGGCGGAAAACGGGCCGCCCGCCATCGAGACCCCGCTTCTCCCACAGCTCCTCGGTCACGACGGCATGCCCGGATGCATCAGGGTGCAGCAGCGTGTCCAGCGCCCAGGCGGTGCAGGCCCGGGTCTCCGCCCGCGCGCCGGCATCGTCCCCGGCGAGGATCGGCTTGGTGAATTCCGGCGGGGGCCACGGAATGGTCACACGCGCACACATCCGGCCGGAAGAAGATGTATCTGACTGGAGTCCCGCAGGACTCCGACGGGGTATTGGCAATGCTTCAGCATAGTCCTCCAGACGCTCTCGCGTGCGGTGAGCCGAGAGCGATGGCCGACGTGCCGCAGCCGCACGTCGCGCTCTTCGTTCACGACCTTGCGGATTCCGGCACGACCAAGCGCGCGGAACAGCTTTTGGAACAGGGCTGCGCGGTGCATGTCCTCGGCTTCCGGCGGTTTCGTTACAACCTCGACCGCGTGCCGCCGTGGCCGCACGTCACTCTCGGCCGCACAAGCGACGGTCGATACTGGCAGCGCATCCTGGCGATGACCGCGGCCCTCCGCGTGCTGTACCGGAACCGGAAGCAGCTGCGTGAAGCCGATGTGCTTTATGCCCGGAACATCGACCAGCTGTTACTCGCGCTGGGGGCCGATGCATTGTTCAAATTGCGCAAAACGATTGCCTATGAAGTCCTGGACGTTCAGCCGATCATGGCCCGGCATGGCGCCTTTCCGAAGTTCCTTCGGACTGTCGAACGCCTCTGCCTTTCGAAAATCGGGCTGCTGGTCGTCTCCTCGCCGGCGTTCCATCGCAGCTATTACGGTCCGGTGCAGCGTTATTCAGGCCCATGGTACCTGCTCGAAAACAAGCTCCGGAATTCGGCAGTGACGCTCCTGGAGCGCCCGCGTCCGAACCGGGGGAGCGATGATTCGTGGCGGCGCGGTTACCGTTGGGTTGTAGCGTATTACGGGCTCATCCGCGGCCAGGCGACGTTTGACCTGATCGTGAGGCTCGCAGAACGGCTCCAGAGCACGGTCCTGTTCAAGTTCCGCGGCATTCTGACGACGGTGGATGAAAGCAGTTTCCACGCCGCGCTGCGGCGTCTTCCCAATCTCGTCTACGAGGGCGATTACGCGATCCCGCGCGATCTGCCCGAATTGTATGGCTCCACCGATTTCGTGTGGGCTCTGGATCTGGAGAACGTCGAGAGCAACTCCCGCTGGCTGCTGCCATGCCGATTCTACGAGGCAGGCCTCTTCGGAGTACCGTCCCTGGCGGTAAAGGGGTTCGAGTTCGGAGACGTGGTGGAACGGCTGGACGTGGGCTGGACGTTTGCGCCCCCCTTTGAAGATGCAATCGCCGGCTTTCTGGAAACGCTGAGCGTCGCCGGTTACGAAAGCGTCCGCCAGAGACTGCTCGCCCTCCCTCGTTCGACCTTTCTGCAGGGCGACGATATCGGCGGACTCTGCCGCGCCATCCTGCCCGCGCGGCCCGGAACGACTGGACAGGCCCGCGAACGCCGGTCCGGCGAAACGGCTACGCCGTTTCCAGCCGGCGGAGCGCGGCGGCCAGGCGCTCGCGCGCGCTGAGGTATTCGGCGCGTCTTTCGCGATTTTCCTCGACGACTTCCACCGGAGCGCGGGCAACGAAATTCTCGTTGGAAAGTTTCTTGTCCAGCTTGCCGACCTCGCCGTCGAGCTTCTCGATCTCCTTCCGCAGGCGCGCCTGCTCCTGGACGATGTCGATAACGTCGCCGAGCGGCAGGAAGTAGGTCGTTTCTTCCAGCACGATCTGAACCGCGGCCTTCGGCGGAGCGCCGTCCAGAAGCCGAATCGGCTGAATCCGCGCAAGCCGGCGGATCAGCTCGCCATGCGCCTCCAGCCGCCGTTCGGTTTCGTTGCTCGCGCCGGCAGCCACGAGCTCGATCTTCGCCCCCGGCGGCACGTTCATCTCCGCCCGGACGGCGCGGATGTCGGAGATCAGCCGGATCACCCAGCCCATCTCGTCCCGCGCCGCCGCATCGACCAGCGACGGGCCGAGCCGCGGCCAGACGGCGTGGATCAGCGCAGCGCCCCGCCCGTCCTCGGGGCCGCGCTTCTCCCACAGCTCCTCGGTCACGAACGGCATGACCGGGTGCATCAGATGCAGCAGCGTGTCCAGCGCCCAGGCGGTGCAGGCCCGGGTCTCCGCCCGCGCCCCGACGTCGTCGCCGGCGAGGATCGGCTTGGTGAATTCCGGCGGGGGCCACGGAATGGTCACACGCG